>CAVPAM010000037.1:0-68502 GCA_963701445.1 uncultured Alphaproteobacteria bacterium | reverse complement strand
CGGCGGCGCGCGACTTTATCAAACATGCAATCCAGCCTTGCGCTGTCGGCTCGGTCGTTCTGTCGAGTGTGATTGCCTACGATCCTGAGCGGTTTCCCGGGGCGAAGCCGGCGAAACTGGCGGATTTCTTCGATACGAAACGGTTTCCGGGACCACGCGGCCTTATTAAAAACGTTCGGTTCAATCTGGAACTGGCGCTGATGGCCGACGGCATTCCTCCCGGCCAAGTTTATCAGGAGCTGTCATCAACACGAGGTGTGGACCGAGCTTTCAAGGTCCTCAATCGCATTCGTGCAAGTATTGTGTGGTGGGAGGACGCGAGCCAGCCGCAGGAGTGGCTGGCGCAAGGGCGTGTGGTTATGTCGCAAGCGTCAAACGGCCGGGTCTTCGAAGCCATAAAAGATCGAGGCGCGAAACTTGGGATCATCTGGGATGGGCAGATCCTCGACCTGAAAATGTGGGCCATCACCAAGGGCACTAGAAGGAAAAGAGAGGCGCTGAATTTCCTGGCGTTTGCCACGGGCGCAGAAAGAATAGCGGATCAAGCCAATGTTATCGCTTACGGCCCGGCAAGGAAATCGTCGATGGCGTTTGTCTCTCCGGATGTGAAACCCTATCTACCGACCGCCGAGGGACGCCTCACGAACGCGCTGCGCAGCAATCCATCATTCTGGGGGGCAGACGAGTTACTCCAAGCCTGCGCGACTGCGGTCTGACGCTTGGGTCGATTTCCAACCCTGGAAGCCCGACTTCCACCCGGCCGATGGAAACTAAAGTCCGCTCCGCGCGGATGGAGTGTTTTGAACGTAGTTATTTCTCCGTAACACCGAAATAAAGCTGTGGTCCTGGTTTCTGGGTTCGTCCGGCGGGATCAGAAAGGAGAATGTGATGAGGAAATTTAGCGCTTTAATCCTGGCTGGACTTCTGGTCATGGCGGCCGGTGCCGTGCAAGCGCAGGATCATCTGTGCCAAGCAGCCGTTGAGCACGCCCTGGCGGTTCACGGCATCAACTTGAGCGAAGTAAAGGTCTTCGGCTGGAGGACCGACCGTTTTGCGACGCAGGAAGGAGATGGCCCCGTCGATGGCTATCGCTTTTACGGCCGGCCGCCGGCCTGCGACAGCGGCGAGATTTCGGTCGAGCTGGGAAGCACATGCGGAATCCAGGACGTCTTCACGCACGGCAAATGTCGGATCAAGGGAATCCCCCATATCTGGTGGTGAGGTCCCTCGATCTGCTCAAACCCGCGAACATTGATCAAGGCGCGGGGCAAACGTTGATCACTCGGCGAGGCACGTGTTGATGCTCTCCCTATCCTTCCGCGCCAAGGAAGCTATTGTGCCACCGAGCCGTGAGTGAGGCTCGTTGGTATGAGAAGGGCTTCTGATCTCCCTCTGCCCAGCGGATCGGCTGATAAAAGTCTGTCGGGTTGGGAATGCGCGCGACTTTCAAACAAATAGGAATGTTCCGTTCAGAACCATGCGATGAGATGAGAAAAGGGAGATTTGCTTGCTTTCAACCCGGACAAAGAGGGCTATCAAGGCAAGCGTGGCAGTGGTCATTGCCTATGCCATCGCCCTTCACATGGATTGGGAGAAGCCCTATTGGGCCGCATGGACGGCGTTCTCGATCGGCTTTGCGACGAGAGGAGAAGGCATTCACAAGGGTTTGGAGCGTCTCGCCGGGGGATTGGTCGGTGCGGTCGGCGGGTTTGTGCTGCTTGCTTTCTTCATTCAGGATCGCTGGCTGTTTATTGCGTTCTTGTCACTCTACGGGGCGATATTCACCTATTTGGCTTTGGGCTCGAAACGTAACAATTATTTTTGGCAGCAGGCAGGTTTCTTCGCGACGGTGATCGCGTTTGACAGCGCCTTCAGCCCCTTGAACGCATTCGAGGTCGGGATCGAGCGAGCGCAGGAGACTGGGGCCGGCTTGGTAACCTACGTCCTTGTCGCGTTATTGCTCTGGCCGGAGAACTCCCGGCCCGACCTGGAGCAGACCGCTTCCAAACTCGTCATTAGCGTTCGCCAACTATGGGGAGAGTGTACGGTTCTGATCGGCGGCGGAAAACGCGCACGCGGAAGTCATGGATTGGATGACCAAATCCGTACGCTGCGCGCGCAGTTCGGACGGTTGCTCGGCGCCGCGGAGACAGAAAGTTGGGAGGTTGCGGAAGTGCGCTCCGCATGGCGCTCTTTTCAGGCCCAGATTGCGGAATTGAGTGAAACGCTGGCCCGGTGGCGCTCCGACCTTGACCAATTTCAGGTGTCAAACTTCGAGCGCCTGGCACCCGGTTTGCCGTCATTCCTCGAAGAGATCGACCGGAGGCTGACCGAGATAGAGCGGATGATTGCGAGTAACACCACCATAAGCCTGCCGGGGCAGATTGCTCTCGAGCTGGATGAGCGGCTGCTCAAATCACTGTCCCATTTCGACAGAGCAAGCTTGACCGCTCAGCGTGATCGCCTTCATCACATTGAGACTGTGACCAGGGCACTTTTCGAATCGGTGTGTGTAATCAGGGGGGGCGAAGGCGGTGCCGCCAAGGTAAATGATCCGCGCGCGCGTTCCTCCTTCCACCCGCCTATCGGCCGCTTTTCACTGGATCGGGACCATCTTGACGAAGCCCTGCGGGTCGCAGCCTCGATATGGCTGATGTTTCTCGCCATCGTCTACATTCCGGGCGTGCCGGCAGGCCTCGGCGCTCTCGGCATTGCCACCAGACTTGCTCTCGCCGATACCGCAATGCCTTCCATAAGCCTCACGAGTCTTATCGTGCCAGTCGTGGTCGCCATGGCCAGCGCTTTTCCCTTCTACATTCTCCTTATGCCGCAGCTTTCGAGTTTTCCCGAACTCGCCGTGGCAATATCTATCGTCGTTTTCGCGGTGGTTTATATTTTCCATGAACCACGGCAAGCGCTCCTGCGCACCTTATTTGGATATCTCTTCTTCACGATGATCAGTGTGACCAACGAACAGACCTACAGCTTCGTGCACTATGCTACGACTGCAGCGATGTGGTTGGTTATCCTTTCGGTGCTCACGGTCACCGAGTACGTTCCGGTATCCCATCAACCGGATCGAGTTTTCCTGCGTCTGCTAATTCGATTTTTTCGAAGCTGCGAGTTCCTCCTGCGGTTCGGGAGGATCGCGACGCATGAGTATTCACCGACGCGGCGATTGAAGGCAAAGTTTTACATGTACGAGGTCGTGACCCTCCCGATGAAGCTGGCTCAGTGGGGGCGGTCGCTGCCGCCAGCCGCGCTGGGTGGGTCGACACCGGAACAGGTGCAGAGCTTTATCAACAGGCTGTGGGAGCTGAGCGAGAGAATGCAGGCGCTTCTAGAAGCACGAACGGCGCATCAGTCGGCAGCTTTGGTCCGGGAACTCCGTCCGCACATTCGGGCCTGGAGAAGGGGAGTGGAGAGGACTTTGTGGAGCTTGGGAGTTGAGCCTGGGTCGGCGAATTATGAAGATCTGCGGTCGCGCCTCCTCTCAACGCTCACACGCCTCGAGGCGCGCATCGAAGAGGCGCTGAACATGACAAATGGAAAGACTTTGGCCGCCGAGGAAACCGAAAACATGTACCGCCTGCTCAGCGCACACAGGGGTGTGTCCGAATTGCTGGCACAGCTGACAAAGCAAGCAGCCACCGTCGACTGGGCGCGCTGGAAAGAGGCCCGATTTTAGGCTAGTACCGTACCAATGCAATTCATCCCCATCGAAGTCTCTGTCTTTGGCGTCTATTTCCCGCCGGCCCTCCTCGCCGGAATACTGGGCATCATCCTCGCGGTGCTGACGGCGCTCTTTCTTAACCGTTACCGCCTCTCCCGGTTCCTCTATTATCCGCCGCTGGTCTTTCTCGCCCTTGCTATCATCTATGGCGGCCTGATCAGCATCTTCATCATTCCGGCGTGAGCGACATGAATACGCTCACGAAGGTCCTTCTGACCGGCGCCGTCGTCATCACAGCCATCGCGGTGATCGCCTTTAAGTACTGGGATTACGTCACCAACCCATGGACCCGTGACGGTCAAGTTCGCGCGCACGTTATTCAAATT
This sequence comes from uncultured Alphaproteobacteria bacterium, assembly GCA_963701445.1. Lineage (GTDB taxonomy): Bacteria > Pseudomonadota > Alphaproteobacteria > Rhodospirillales > Defluviicoccaceae > CAKZLS01. The sequence continues at coordinate 64,443 of CAVPAM010000037.1, read as the reverse complement.
GCGACTCGGGTTTCCGCTCCCATCGTCGCGCTGCCAATCCGGGATAACCAACTTGTTAAGGCGGGCGACTTGTTGTTCGAGATCGATCCCCGCACTTTCCAGGCGGCGCTCGATCAAGCGAACGCCGATCTCGACAATACGCGCGACGATATCAAATCCCTGGAAAAGCAAGTGGATGCCTCAAAGGCGGTGGTGGACGAGTACGAATTCAAAAATCCAGCAGAGGAAAATTGCGGTTCGAGGCTACACAGCTGGATTGGTCGATGCCAAGGCTACTCTCGAGCGTGTCCAGATTGCCCTTAAGTCGGGCGCGGTATCTATACAGGACCGCGACAACGCAAAAGCGCGGTTTGACGAGGCTCGGGCAAGATTCGATGCGGCCGAGGCGGATGTTATCGAAGCGGTTGCGGCCAAAATCCAGGCGGAGGCCGACTTGGCCAAGGCCATCGTGCAACTCGGAGCGGCAGGTGAGGAAAACGCCAGGCTAAGGTCCGCGAAGGCGGCGGTCGAAACGGCTCGCTTGAACCTTGAATTTGCTCAGGTTCGGGCGCCGGTAGATGGTTATGTGACCAACCTCCATTTGCGTATCGGAACTCAAGCCGTTGCCAATCAGCCAGCCCTCGCTCTGGTGGATGTCGATAGTTATTGGGTACAAGGTTTTTTCCGGGAAACGCTGATTGGCGACGTTCGTGTGGGTGATCGGGCCATCGTTACCCTCATGACCTATCCAGACAAACCTCTGGAAGGTCGCGTCGATAGCGTCGGCTGGGGCATCTCGCAGGATGATGGCAGCACCGGCTTCGATCTTCTGCCCAACATCAACCCCACCTTCGAATGGATCCGCTTGGCCCAGCGGGTGCCCGTTCGTGTCCATCTCACCGACGTGCCCGAAGACGTGAAACTGCGCGTCGGCACCACCGCCTCTGTCCTGGTGATGACGGGTACGGCCGGCCAACAATCAGGGAGTTCAGTACCAGCGGTACCGCGCACTCTGCAGTAGGAAGGAGGAGAATGGGATGATTGGAGTTCGAAGTCTTGATTGCCCGACGCGTTTGTGAGGGATTCCGGGGGGGGGGTAACGCGTTTTCCGCAAAACAACCCTGTGCACCGTAGAATTTCGTAACAGGGGCAGAATCCCGGGCGGTCAGGCGGGGGAGGCTCTCGCACGGACGAGATCGGGGAGGGGCGGTATCACTGGCGCATCGGGCGCGTGGAGGCGGGCGCCGAGGTAGGTCCAGAATGATATCCCGAGTTTCCGGCAGGTTTTCATCAGTCCGAGGAAGGCGTCGCGGCAGTCGCGGCCGGCGTCGGAACGGGTGTCAACGGCGGAGTAAAAATGCGCCACTTGGGCGGCGTAAAAATACACCACTGGCGGCTGGAGAGCTTGTCCACGTAGTCCATGGGAGGGGCCCGCGTGCGGGGCGACGTGCCCCATCAAGCGGGAAGACGGCGGCCCGCGCGTGGAGGGACCTGTGGGCCCACGTGGTCAAGCGTTGGGGCCGGGTTTATCCGCTTTAGGGCCTGTAGACATTCACTTGAGTGCGAGGAACGAGGCGACAAGGTATATGGCGGCGCGGAAGCTGGTGTCGGTTTTGTCGTAGCGAGTGGCGATGCGCCGGAACTCTTTGAGTTTCTGGAAGAAATTCTCGACCAGGTGGCGCCATTTGTACATCTCCTTGTCATAGAGGATGGTCCCGGCGCGGCTGCCGTTGGGTGGGATCACCGCCAGGGCGCCGCGTTCGTTCAAGTCCGCCCTGAGCCAATCGCTGTCGAAGGCCTTATCGCCGATCAGCGCCTCGAGCGCGATGCCGTGCAGCAGCGGCTCGACGCCGATGCTATCGTGGCGCTGGCCCGGCAGCAGGACGAAGCGCGCAAGGTTGCCGAGCGCGTCGACCAGTGCCACGATCTTGGTGGTCAGGCCGCCGCGCGATTTGCCGATGGCCTGATTTTGGGTCCCCCCTTTGCGCCGCCGCCGTGCCGGTGGACCTTGACGATGGTGCCGTCGATGAGCGCGTACTCGAAGTCGGGGTTGCCCGACAGGGCTTCGAAGATCCGCTCGAATACGCCCTTCTCGGCCCATCTTCGAAAGCGCTTCCAGACCGTCCCCCATTTGCCGAAGCGCAGCGGCAGGTCGCGCCACGGCGCACCCGCCCGCACCAGCCACAGCACCCCCTCAACAAACAACCGATTGTCCTCGCCGGACCGACCGGATCACCTTCCTTGCCAGGCAGAAGCGGTGCGATCCGCTCCCAGTGCGCGTCGTTCAACAAATCTCTATCCAAGGCTGTCCTCCGTTTTTCAGCCTTGAATCAGATTTTCCCGACGGCGCCTAGACTCTGTTTCCGGCTCCAAAGGCCGCGTCAAGACCCGTAAAACGAGAACCCTCGCACCGCCCCGCAGCAACTCGACAGCGAATGTCTACAGACCCTTAAAAATGCGCCACTTGGGCGGCGTAAAAATACACCACTGGCGGCTGGGGAGCTTGTCCACGTAGTCCATGGGAGGGGCCCGCGTGCGGGGCGACGTGCCCCATCAAGCGGGAAGACGGCGGCCCGCGCGTGGGAGGGACCTGTGGGCCCACGTGGTCAAGCGTTGGGGCCGGGTTTATCCGCTTTAGCTTTCTTGGGGTCGCGGGCCTGCTTGAGGCGATAGCTCTCGCCGTTCATCTCGAGGATGTGGACGTGGTGGGTGATCCGGTCGAGCAACGCGCCGGTGAGGCGTTCCGAGCCGAAGACTTCGGTCCATTCATCGAATGGCAGGTTCGAGGTGACCAGGATCGAGGCACGTTCGTATCTTTGGGAGAAGACCTCGAACAGGAGCTCCGCGCCGGTCTTGGAGAGCGGTACGAAGCCGAGCTCGTCGACGATCAACAGGCGGTATTTCGCCAATTGGCTCTGAAGTCGCAGCAGACGTTTTTCGTCCCGTGCTTCCATCAATTCGTGAACCAGGGCGGCAGCCGTTGTGAAGCCGACGGAAAGCCCCCTCTGGCACGCCGCCAGGCCAAGACCGAGGGCGACATGGGTCTTGCCGGTGCCACTGTTGCCGAGCGCGATGACGTTCTCGCGGCGCTCGATATATTCGCACCGGGCCAGTTCCAAGCTCAGCGTCTTGTTGAGTGACGGGAGTGCCTTGAAGTCGAAGCTGTCGAGGCTTTTGACCGCCGGGAACTTGGCCTGCCTGATCCGTCGCTCAACCATGCGACGCTCGCGGTCGATCAATTCCAGCTCAGCCAGGCGCAACAGATAGCGCACATGGTCGACACCCTCGGCGGCACATTGGCGGGCGAGCTTGTCATACTCGCGCTGGAAGGTCGGCAGTCTGAGAGACTTCAGGTGATGAGTAAGCAAAACTTGCGGCGTGTCGGTCATGATCCGGCGCCAGCCAGCAGGCTCATGTAAGTGGCGGCGGCGGTGGTCGCGACGCGGGCTCTGGGCAGATAGGGATAGACGTCCAGGTCCAGCCGTGGCGGTCTTCGTTCGATGCGGCAAAGCACCAGATGTTTGACGGCATCGTAACCGATGGCACCGAGCCGTAGGGCATTGCGGACGGCACCATGGACGTCATCGAGTTCGAAGCTCTCCAGAAGCCGCAAGACCTGCACGTACTCCCGCTTGCCGTTCTTGCCCATGCGGGCCTCGAGCAGGCGTCTGAGGGTGGCGAACGCCTCGGGCAGGTCCCAGCCTTGCAGCGGCGCCGCTTGGTCCAAGGCACCAATCTTCTTCTCCAACAACGCCAGATAATGGAGCGGATCGAAGATCAGGTCCTCGCGCTCGTAGGACCGGGGATGGCGGGCAATGACCTCCCCACCACAACCGATCACGACCTCGTCCACGTAACCGCGAACCCAGACCTTTTGATATCCATGGGCGATAGGTACCGAGTAATCGCTGTTCCGATAGCGCACCAGGGAGAGCGAATTGACCTGCGTGGCGACTTTCTCACAGGCATCGAACGGCACTGGCGGCAGCGCCATCAGGGCTTCCTGATCGCGAGCAAACCGTTCGTCGATGTTCTCACGATGCCCGCGCAGGATAGCCGCGCCCCGCCCATGGCAGCGCAGCAGTAGGTCGGCATTAAAGGCTTCCCAGCTTTCAAAGCGTGGAAGTGGCACCATGAAGTTGCGCCGCACGAGGCCGACCACCCCCTCGACATTGCCTTTGTCGTTGCCTTTGCCGGGGCGGCCATAGCGGTCCTTGAACAGATAGTGAGACTGCAACTCACTGAAAGCACGCGTCCGTTGCCGCGTGCCGTCCGGCAGAATCCGCGCAACCAGACACTTATCGTTGTCGTAGAGGATTGATTGCGGCACCCCGCCGAAGAAGGCAAAGGCGCAGACATGGCCGTCCAACCAAGCTTCCGTTGTTGCCGCCGGATACGCCTTCACGAAGCACTTGTCGCTATGGGGAAGCGCCATCACGAAGAAATGCATCTTCCGCCCGACACCGCCGATATACGCCGAGCCTTCACCAAAGTCCGCCTGCGCATGGCCGGGTGGATGGCTCAGCGGGACGAACATCTCCCGCATTCTTAGACCACGCTCGCGTATGTAGTCCTTGACGATGGTCTCCTTGCCCTCGAAGCCATGCTCGTCGCGAAGCCGCTCAAAGATACGCTTGGCGGTATGGCGCTGCTTCTTGGGCCGCGTCAGATCCTCTTCCAGGATGCGGTCGATGATGTCCGTGAACGGATCTAGCTTGGGTCGCTTCGGCGGCGCGCTCCGTCGGTATCCTGGCGGTACCGAGTGCTCCAGGGCCTTCGAAACCGTCCGCCGATCAACCCCAAAGACACGGGCAGCTTCCCGCTTACTCAGCCCTTCGTGACGACATGCAAGTCGGATCTTCCGGTAAAGCTCCACCGAGTACATCCTCCAGCCTTCCATCCAAACCATGAAAGGCTATCCGGTGGCGGACTTTTACTCCGCCCGCAGCCAGACAATCCGGCCGCCTCAGTGGTGTATTTTCGCTCCGCCGCTTCCAGGCGGCTCCGGAGAAAGACTGGCTTCTGGACATCAGGCTCTATGCCGATCAGTTCGCCGCCGACCGTTCAACCATGCTTCTGAAGGAGCTTGGGCTCCTTCAGCAAAGCCTTCGGGATCACATCTCCGCGCGCTCCAAGTTCTTCGCAAACAAGGAGAGGCAGGCCCGGCTCGCCAGGCTGATCGAACCTGATGACGGCGCGGATGCCATCGATCTTGCGATCATGGCGGTGCTGTTGCGGGTCGAGCAAACGGATTTCTTCTCTATCATGCGGGCGCTCTTTCACACGATTTCGGCTGACGACCTCGAAGCCGCCCCGGCTGTCTGGGATGAGTTCGAGAAATATGGCGTGACGGAGACGTTCTGGCGCGCTGCCGAGTTGTATTTTGGATATGCGGAAGACTGAGCCTTCGCTCAAGACCCTTCTCATCCGCGCCCTCGTTACCGATTTCGCGCGCGGCGTTTCGGGCGGGACTCCCAGAGGCATTTCATCACCTGTTGCTGCCGAAGACGGGGGCGGCAAACGTCGTTGTCTGCATGGGGCAGTGGCGGGATAGCGCCAGTTTCCATTCCAGCTTTGACGTGCTTGTCATCGGCGGTGGCCGATCTCATAAAGCTCGGTGATCAAATCGGCGAGCTGGAACTGGAAGATATTCGGGATGCCAGAACGTTTCTGCTCGTTGAGAAATATATTGCCAGCCGCCTGCGTGACCGCGTGATCGAAACAGCCGACCTTATCAACGTCGATGCAATTCGCGACATAGCCGCTCGGCGTCAAAATGGCTATTGGGCCAATGCCAAGCTGGCCTCATCCGCCCATGCGCCTCGCGCCGCTCTGAGCCCGCGTCTACGACGCCTTGCTGGCTGCGACAGATTTCTTCGAGCTTCGGAACCGGCACGCTGAAGGCTTCAATTATCAGACTCCGAAAGCCGTTTTTTGACGCCTATGTTGGCGAGCTTTATCGCTTCGATCAGCTCTACCGGCATTTCTGCGAAGCGCGCCGATGCGCGGAAGCCGAAGGTTGGGACATCCTCAAGGCGCTGCGCGACAAGATCGAAGACTGTCTACGGAAACTGGTACCTGGCCAATCTCGCGCTGCAATGGGGCGAGCAGCTCGAAGGCGGCGGTTGCTGAATCACTGGAAGATTCCCGGCGTTGATCGCCAGCAGAGACTTCTTCAAGCGCAACTTGCAGCCCAGGCTCGATGAAGCGCGATGATCGTCGCGTGTTTGTCATCATCAGTGATGCGTTCCGCTATGAGGCGGCGCAGGAACTCACTGCAGAGCTCAATGGGCGCTACCGATTCACGGCAACACTGCAAGCCGCAGCTTGGCGTTCTGCCGTCCTATACGGCGCTCGGCATGGCAAGTCTTGCTGCCGCACAAGACACTGGGCTATACCGATGACGGGTGCCGTTCTGGTCGATGGTCAGCCGACCAGCGGACTTGCCAACCGGCAGAAGATTCTTGACAACGTGAATGGCACGGCCATCAAGGCCGACGAGTTCATGGCGATGAACAAGCTGGAGGGCCGCGAGTTCATCAAGCCGTACCGGGTCATCTACATCTACCACAACCAGATCGATCAGACGGCTGACACGGGCAATGAAGAGAAGACCTTTGCCGCGGTCCGAACACCGATCGACGAACTCGGCAACCTCGTTTCCCGGATCGTCAACAATCTGAACGGCAACTACATCGTCGTGACTGCTGATCACGGTTTCCTGTTCCAGGAGAGGCGCGCCGACCGAAACCGACAAGAACGCCATTGCGGACAAGCCCGCGGGTACTGTCATAGCAAGAAGCGCTACCTGCATCGGCAAGAGCCTTGCCGGATCATGCTGGCGCCTATCACGGCACGACTGCCGTCACAGCAGGCGCGTCAGGCGACATGGAGTTCTGGGTGCCGCGCGGCACCAACCGCTTCCACTTCGTCGGCGGCTCGCGCTTCATCCACGGTGGTGCGATGCCGCAAGAGATCGCCGTGCCGGTCATCCAGGTCACGCAGCTTAAGGGCAAGAGCGCGGAGAAGACGCGAACCAAGCACGTCGGCATCAGCGTCCTTGGTTCCAACCTCAAGATCACGACGAGCCGCTACCGCTTCAAGTTCATCCAGACCGAGGCTGTCTCCGAGCGCATCAAGCCGCTTGCCGGTCAAGGTGGCGATCTATGACGGCGATGAGCCTGTCACCAATGTTGAGACGCTCTCCTTCGACAGCACATTCAACGGACATGAACGAGTGGCGCAAGGAGGTATGGCTGACGCTCGCGAGCCGCAACCTTCGACAAGAAGAACCGCTACCAACTGATTGCTCCGCAATGCCGAGACAGATGTCGAGGAGGCGCGGATGGACGTAACCATAGACCTGGCATTCGACAATGACTTCTGAACAAATAATCGATATGAGGCTGATGATCTCTGAACCGGCATTTTGCTGGCAAGGTCGTTCGCAAAGACCTCACCAAACTTCTGAAAGAGGGAGCGAACGTCCCTGTCTACGTCCTTGAGTATCTGCTTGGGATGTACTGCGCTTCGGATGACGAAGAGATCATTCGAGGACGGCCTGAAGACCGTAAAGAACGTCCTTGCCGAAAATTATGTGCGGCCGGACGAGGCGGAGAAGGTCAAATCCAAGATCAAGGAACGCGGCAGCTTCAAGGTCATCGACAAGGTGACGGTGCAGCTGAACGAAAAGCGCGACACCTATGAGGCGCTGCTGTCCAATCTTGGCATCAAGGATGCCGAGGTTTCCGCGAGCGATGTCAAGCGCTACGAGAAGCTGCTTGGTTGGCGGAATCTGGTGCATCATCACCGTCCACTACTACCATGAAGAAGGCCAGAAGGGTTCGCCGTTTTCACGATCGGTGATCTGAAGCCGATCCAGATGCCCAATATGGACATGGAGGAGTTTTTCGAAGGGCGTAAGGCGTTTACGCGAAGAGCAGTGGATCAATGTCCTGCTGCGCTCGACCGGAATGGAGCCGACCGTTCTTGATGAACGGGTGCAGTGGCACCTGCTCGCGCGGATGATCCCGTTCGTCGAGAACAACTATAATGTCTGTGAGCTGGGGCCACGCGGTACCGGCAAGAGCCACATCTACAAGGAATGTCAGCCCAAACAGCATTCTGATTTCCGGTGGGCAGACGACTGTGGCCAACCTGTTCTACAACATGAGCCGGCGTACAGGTCGGCCTTGTCGGCATGTGGGACATGGTGGCCTTCGACGAAGTCGCCGGAATTTCCTTCAAGGACAAAGACGGCGTTCAGATCATGAAGGACTACATGGCGTCCGGATCGTTCGCGCGTGGCCGAGACTCCATTGCAGCGTCAGCCAGCATGGTCTTCGTCGGCAACATCAACCAGCCCGTCGATACGCTTGTGAAAACCAGCCACCTTCTGGCCCCCTTTCCCGAGGCGATGATCGACTCGGCCTTCTTTGACCGCTTCCACGCCTATATTCCCGGCTGGGAAATGCCGAAGATGCGGCCCGAATTCTTCACCAACCGCTACGGCCTGATCACCGACTATCTCGCCGAGTTCATGCGCGAGATGCGCAAGCGCACCTTCGCAGATGCCATCGACCGATACTTCAAGCTCGGAAACAACCTCAATCAGCGTGACACCATAGCCGTTCGCGCGCACAGTATCCGGGCTTCTGAAGCTGCTCTATCCGCACGGTGAGTTATGACAAGGAAGCCGTCCGCCGCTGCCTTGAATACGCACTTGAAACGCGACGCCGGGTGAAGGAGCAGCTCAAGAAGATCGGCGGCATGGAATTCTACGACGTCCACTTCTCCTATATCGATCATGGAGACCGAGGAAGAGCACTTCGTCAGCGTGCCGGAGCAGGGCGGTGGCGGTCTCATTCCCGACGGTCCGTTGAATCCCGGCGTACTGCACACCATCGCAACCGGTAGCTTCCGGACATCTTGGACTGTACCGCCTGGAAACTCAGACGACTGCCGGTAACGGAAAACTCACGACTTCGGGGCTTGGGCTCAAACGCGGCGGCAAAGGAGGCTCTCCGCGTCGCCTTCGATTACTTCAAAGCCAACGTCTCCCGCGTGAGCGTGGGTGTCGAAGGCGGGCGATCATGACTACCATCTTCACTTGGTCGAGCTGCACAATACCGGTCCGACGAAAACGATGACGCTGGCAGGCTTCGTCGCCTTCTGTTCAGGACTGCTGCAAAAGCCGCTTCAAGGCCAGCTCGTCGTGCTTGGCGACATGAGCCTCGGCGGCAGCATCATTCCGGTCGAGAACCTGGCCGAGTGTCTGCAGGTGGCCTTCGATAGCGGCGCGAAGCGCATCTTGCTGCCAATGGCCAGCGTCGGGGAGACATCCCGACGATCCCCGGAGAACTTTTCGCGAAATTCCAGACGTCATTCTACGCTGACCCCGTAGATGCCGTCTTTAAGGCGCTGGGCGTGGAATGAGTTACAAAGAGAGTTACACGTTCAAATGTGTCGATTTGTGTTGTGGCGGGATTTTGCGGGGTGCGGCGTGTGCCGAATTTGTGACGAATTCAATGAAACAGGGCGCTGATTTTCGCTTAAGTCCTTGAAAGTAAATGGTGCCCAGAGGCGGATTCTAACCACCGACACGGGGATTTTCAATCCCAGGAAATCGATGGCTAAGTAATTGATTTTCATGGAGCGGGGCGGAAAAGAATGAACAAAATCGTCACACGTTCAGATTTATCACCCCTCAATAGATCGTTGGCGATTTGGTTTGCGCGGTCCTGCCTTCTGTCGTTGTGCGCTTCGAATGAGTGGCCATAAACGTCATACGTCACCCGGATCGAGGAGTGGCCCATCAGGCGTTTGATTTCTTTTGGGTTCGCGCCGCTGTGAATTTCAAGTGACGCTCTGGCGTGTCGCAGGCTCTTCGGGGGGTACTTGTTCCTGCCATTCTCATGGAGCATCCCGCAGGCCTCCAGTAAGGGGTGCCAGCCACGCCGGTTGAAGTTCGATAAAAACTCGACCTTTCCTGTCCAGTTCGGGAAAACCAGATCATGTTCGGACGGCGGGCAAAGCTTTCGCCACCAGTGAAGCTGCCGCATGTAATGGTCCGGCATGGGAATAAACCTGTAGGCCGCGCTGGATTTGGGCTCGCCGATGGTGCCGTCTTCGTTGACGTCCTGAGAGATATAGATACCGCCGCGCTCGAACTTGACATTTTGCCATGAAAGCCCGAGCGCCTCCCCAGGTCTCGTGCCTCCGAAGGCAATCGTTTCCAGAATGAGCTTGTAGCGCCTTCGCCGTCTTCTGAGTTGGCGATTGTTGGTCCTGACGCGTTCTCTCATAGTCTTGAGCAAGCGTCTGATTTCGCTCAGTTGCGGGACCTTCTCGTCATCTTCAATGTTGGGAGAATGCTCTCGTCCCGGGCTGCGGATAAAGACAAACTCCGCAGGTTCATGATGGACAAATCCGTCGGCTCTCGCTTGGCTCAGAATGCCTTTGAAGCTTGTGAAATGCTTTTTGGCGTAGGGCCAGCTCAGTTGCTCAATAAGGATGTTACGCAGCGACTGGCAGTGATCTCTGGTCAGCTTTTCGAGGAGAATTTCGCCAAAGTGAACCGTCTCACCATCATCATCGATGATGGCGCTTTTTATGAATTCAGCGTGGCTCACGTATTTTCGGAGTGTGGACTTCGCTACAGGCTGCCGCCCGTTACGGCCTGCATTCTTACAAACGTTGATCCAGTGATCAGCGGCCTCGGAAACGGTGAGACAGTGCCTTTGCCGTTCTCCTGTGGCGCGCGGGTTCTGGAGGAAAGCGCTAGCGTCCTTGTGCCGCCTGAAGCTTTTTGCCCGCCTTTTTCCGGTCAGCGGGTCGGTAAAGTGCGCCTTATAGATCGGGCCTTTCGTACCTTCTATTTTTTGTATAAATGAGATCGCCATTTTTTATTTGTAGTCATTTCGCATCCATTGTTTCAATGCTTTCGCTTGCTTGTTCTGAAATTGTGCACGAATAAATCCTTCATCGATTCTCAGTACACCTTTGTCGTCCAGGAACCAGGGCCATTTGCGACGCCCTTGGGCATCGGGTTCGGCGGTCCAGTCAATTTGCCTCCGGGTCCAACGGATGTTCATTGAAGCCAGCAAATTAATGGCTTCCTTCTTATCGACATAACGGCCTGTCAGATAATCGTTCACTGGCTTAACACTCATAGATCGTACTTATCGGCGGCTGACCGGTAGAGGGTCTCGACGGGCCAATCCTTGATGGGTTTGCCGTCAGTGCCTTTGATGGTGACCGGAGCGCCGCGGTCGTCGACCAGATTGAGGTACAGGGTTGTTCCGCGCACTTTCGTACCGCCCCGGTCTTGAATGGCGCGCAGCTCATGATAAAGAGCCGTCAGTAGTTCTTCTATGGTCCAGATACCGCGAAAGGGGATTTTCATGATGAAACTTCTTATTGTTTAAATGAAAAGAAAACATATGAATATATTTATTTTACACATATCAATCTTAACGGATTTTTAATAATAGATAAAATGCCATATTTGTTTTATGGCCTCTTTGGTTGTCCGGATATTTTACTTAAGGCGCAACTTGCTCCTGCTTGCCGAACCTTCTTCCGCGCCGTCTCTCTTCAGCCCTTGCCGCTTGAGGCTCTTCCGATCTTCGTCCGCACGGTTTGACCGCTTCGCGATTGCTCCGTCCTGCCCTTCTTCCTCCTCCTTCCTTGTCCTTTTAGAGCCCGCCGCCCGTGGCGGGCCTTTCCGCTGGTGATTGTGTCCGGGGTCTCGCGGGAAAGGCCCTGACGGTCGGGGCCTCCAAGGACAAAGGAGGACTTCAGATGTCCAGAATCATCACAAACGCCGAACTGGCAAACCGTTCACTCGCCGATCTTCAGGCGCTCTACCGCAAGGCTCATGCCGACATGGTCCGCAGCGCCGAAGGCTCTTCGGCAAGGCGCAACGCCGTTGCCAGCCTGGAAAATATCAGCCGGGCGATCGCCGCGGCCCGCGCCCGCCTCTCCGGCCCGCGCTTCTAGGCTTCGGCCTATATCCTTCAACCGGTCCCGTGCCATCCGCACGGGGCCGGTTTGCATGGTGAAGCCCTGCGAGGAGACAGCGAGGCCCAGTTCAACCGGACCATGCTTTCATCTCTCCCATACGCTCACAGCCTGAGAGACAAGCAATGCCCGACGGTATCGAAATCCTGTTGCTCGACTATGAGGGAGCCGCGCGGGCGCTGTCCCTGTCGCGCGCGGCCTTGCGCGATCTGGTTTACAAGGGGCGCGGGCCCCGGGTGACCAAAATCGGCAGGCGGACATTTTTCGCCGTCAGCGACCTTGAGGCCTTCGTCGAGAGCTGCCGCGAACCCGTTCCTGTGACCACTCAGGAGCCGGATCTGCCCCGTCAAACGCAAGCGCGGGCGGCCAACGATTGCCGAACAAATGGCACGAAAGTCTGCCGCGCAGACCAGTTGAGGCCCGGCCGTATCGCTGGTTCTCAACCGGTCTTTCTTTGCTCCAGCTTCGCAAGTTCCCCGGCCAGAAAGTCGCCCGTCAGGTTGGCGTAACGCTTCACGGATTTCGGGTCCTTATGCCCGGTCTGCGCCATGACCTGCACCATCGACCACTTAGCCTCAAACAGGCTCGACGTGCGCTCATGGCGGGTGTCGTGAAATCGAAAATGCGGCAGGCCTGCTTTGTCCCGCGCCCGGTTGAAGGCGAGCCTGAACGCATTCGCGGTGATCGGAAACACGCGTTTATGCGAACGCGGAAGGGTTTCGAGGATTTCCACCGCTCGCGGCGTCAGACCGATCGTGTGGTTGATGATCTTCTCCGGGCTGCGGCTGTTCTTGATGCCGCGCAGCAACGCCGTGCGGCGGTTGAGATCGACATCATCCCATTCAAGGCGAAGCAGGCTGCCGCGCCGGGCACCGGTTTCGAAGCCAAGTTCGACAAAGGCCCTCAGCCAGGGATTGCGCGCATCCTCGCAAGCCTCCAAAAGCCGTTGCCCGCTCATCCCGCGAAAGCCGCACATCGCGCTCGTCATTGACGGCGGGGCGCTTCACATCCTCGGTGTTGACGGGATTGATGAGAAGCCCGAGCCTGCGCTTGCGGTAATCGATCACGCGTTTGAGCAGCGTCAACTCACGCTTGACGGTTCCGGGCGCGATGGTCTTGTCGCGAGCGATGCGCTGGCTCAAGCGCCTGTCCCGGTAGTCTTCAAAATGCTCCGGCGTCAGATGGCTGACCGCATAGGCGCAAAGGCCGCGCTCTTCGCGAAGAAACCGCTTCAGCCGGTTGGTCTCGGCGATCCGCGAGTCCGCGCCGGGCCGGTTAGCCGTGACCTCGCGCAGATAAAGCTCGATCAGCTCCGCCAGCGTCGTGCGCCGCCCGCCCGACTGATCGACGAACAGGCCGCGATCCATCTCGGACTCGGTCTTGCGCGCCCACGCCTGCGCCTCTTTTTTCGTTCGGAATGTCGCGGTCTGGTGGGGCCAGCCCTTGCGGCGGATTTGCACCTGCCACTGGTACGGACCCTTCTCGCGCACGGTCGCCATCTGGCACTCTCCTGATCCTGAGTGTGCCAGAATTGTGCCAAATAAGAAGCTTGGCTCTCCTCGCGAAGACCTCGGATTTGTAGTGCGCTGATTTCACATGAAGAAATTGGCGCACCCGGCGAGATTCGAACTCACGACCTCTGCCTTCGGAGGGCAGCGCTCTATCCAGCTGAGCTACGGGTGCGTCGCGGCGGCACGATAGCGCAAACGTTCCGGGTCGGGCAAGCGCCGCCCTTCACGGTGGCCAAATCAGCTCCCGATGGAAGCGGCGCGCGGGCATCGGCGAGCCACGCGGCCAGGTCGGCCCAGACGATGTCCGCTCGCAGGTCGCGGAGCAGCATGTGGTATCCGTCGGGGTAGAGGGCGGTCCGGCGTTGGGTCCGGCCGTCCTCGGGAAGGCGGGATAGCAACAGCTCGACGGACTCGGCCGGGATCAGTTCGTCGCGCTCGCCGTAGAGGATCAGCAGCCGGCCGCGGACGCGGGGGGCCGCGTCCAGGGCGGCGTCCATGAGATCGACCAGGCCGTGGATCGAGTCGAAGCGGGTCTTCTTGATCACCAGGGGGTCGCGGCTGAACGCGCGCAGCATCTCCATGTTGTCCGAGGGCCGGATGCCGAGGCCGCGGCCGGTGGCGGTCTTCCAGGGCACCGTGTGGGCCGCCGTCCACAGCGCCGCCGTCTGGTACCACGGCATGGTCTCGCGTCCCCACACCGCCGGCGCCACCAGGATCACGCCGTCCACGTCCGGCGGATCGGGCTCGGCCATGGCCACCATCACCACCGCCCCGCCCATGCTCTCGCCCAGCACGTACAGCGGCACGCCGGGGTGACGGCGCCTGAGCGCCCGGACCGCCGCCTTGAGGTCGCGCGCGAGCGTCTCCGTTCCGGGCCACAGGCCGCGGTTGGCGGCGCGGCCGAAACCGCGCTGGTCATAGGCGTAGGTGGCGATGCCGCGCGCCGCCAGCCAGGTGGCGGGGGCGTCGAGGAACCGTCCGTAGTCGTTGAAGCCGTGGACGCCCAGGATCACCGCCGACGGCTGGGCGCCTTCCGGCGGCCACGCATGCAGCGGCAGTGTGGCGCCGTCGTCGGCGACGATGGTGCCGGCGTTGACCACCGGCTCGACCACCGGCGGGCCGGCGGGCTTGACCACGGGCGCGCACGCGGACGCCAGGACCGACAGCACCGCCGCGAACAGCGTGACCGCCCCCGCCCGGTTCATGACGCGGAATCGGGCCCGCTGGTGAGCTGAAGGAAGATATCCTCCAGTTCCGCCTCCCGGGTGTTGACGTCGCGGACCGTCAGCCCGGCGTCGCCCACCGCCGACAGGATCGCGCCGCTGTCGGTGCGGCTCGGCGGGTAGTGGAACACCAGCCGGTTCGGCGCCGCGAGCGTCACGTTGAAAACGTCCAGCGATTCGGGAACGGCGCCGACGGTTTCCGCCACGGTGACCGAAAGCTCCTTGGAATCCAGCCGGCGCAGCAGCGCCCCGGTGGACTCGCAGGCGATCACCCGTCCGTGGTTGATGATGGCGATGCTGTCGCAGAGCTCCTGCGCTTCCTCGAGATAGTGGGTGGTCAACAGGATGGTGACGCCGCTGTCCTTGAGGCGGCGCACGTACTTCCATAACTGGCGGCGCAGTTCCACGTCGACGCCCGCGGTGGGTTCGTCGAGCACCAGCACCGGCGGCGAATGGATCATCGCCTTGGCCACCAGAAGCCGCCTCCGCATGCCGCCGGACAGCGTGCGGGCGTAGGAGTCCGCCTGGCGGCTCAGCCCCACCGCGCCCAGGATTTCGTCGGTGCGCCGGCGGCTCTTGGGAACGCCGTAGAGGCCCGCCTGAACCTCGAGCAGTTCCCGGGGGGTGAAGAACGGATCGATATTGAGCTCCTGCGGCACCACGCCGATGGCGCGCCGCGCCGCCCGCATGTCGCGGTCGATATCGTAGCCCCAGATGCGCGCCTGGCCGGAGGTGGGGATGACGAGGCCGGCGAGGATGTTGATCAGCGTCGACTTGCCCGCCCCGTTGGGCCCGAGAAGCCCGAAGAAGGACCCGGCCGGCACCGCCAGGCTGACGCTGTCGAGCGCGCGCGTGGGCTCGGCGCCCCGGCGGCCGGCGTAGGTTTTGCAGAGATCGACGGTTTCAACCGCGTTGACGGGGATGGCCGGGGGCATGGAGTCCTTAAGAGCGAAAGCGCGGGGGCGAACGCGATCACCGATTGTCGGGCATTGATTGTCGGGCGGCAATCGCTATCATCCGGCGGTCCGCTAGGTCAACGGTCCTGGCTTGTTCGAGAGGGATGCCACACGTCATGAAGCCGGATGATACCATCATCGTCGAGAGCCGGAAGGTTGCCTGCAACGGCGGCAACGGACCGCTCGGTCACCCGCTGGTCTTTTTGAAGATTGGCGAGGAGGGCGACGTGGTCTGCCCGTACTGTTCACGCCGCTTCGTGCTCGCCGAGGGCGCCGAAGAGGCCGCGGGCCACTGAACGCGCCTCGTCACGTTTTCCTGATCGACGGATCGGGCTTTCTGTTCCGCGCCTTCCACGCGCTGCCGCCGATGACCCGGCCGGACGGAACGCCGGTCAACGCCGTGTTCGGCTTCACCAACATGCTGCTGAAGCTGTTGCAGACCACCGACGCCGACCACATCGCCGTCGTCTTCGACACCGCGCGCCGCACCTTCCGCAACGACATCTATCCCGACTACAAGGCCAACCGGCCGGAGCCGCCGGAGGACCTGATCCCGCAGTTCGCCCTGGTGCGCGACGCCACCCGGGCGTGCAACGTGGCCAGCGTGGAGCTGGAGGGCTTCGAGGCCGACGACCTGATCGCCACCTACACCCGGCTCGCCCGCGAGGCCGGGGCGGAGGTCACCATCGTCTCGTCGGACAAGGACCTGATGCAGCTCGTGGGCGAGGGCGTCGCCATGATGGACGCCATGAAGAACCGGACCATCGGCCCCGACGAGGTGCGCGAGAAGTTCGGCGTCGGCCCGGACCGGGTCGTCGACGTGCAGGCGCTGGCCGGCGATTCCGTGGACAACGTGCCCGGCGTGCCCGGCATCGGCGTCAAGACCGCCGCGCAGCTGATCGGCGAATACGGCGATCTCGACACCCTGCTCGCCCGCGCCGGCGAGATCAAGCAGCCGAAACGCCGTCAGAGCCTGCTCGATCACGCCGACGCCGCGCGCGTCTCGCGGGATCTGGTGCGGCTCGACGCCGGCGTCCCGGTGCCGGTGCCGTTGTCCGCCATGGCGGTGCCCGAACCGGACCCGGACGCGCTCCGCGAATTCCTCGAGGTGAACGCCTTCAAGTCGCTGCTCGCCCGGTTTCCCGGCGGCCACGCCGGCGACCCGGCGGAACCGAGCCGGGACGCGGAAAGCACGGAACAGGCGGCCGAATACGAACTGGTACAGGACGAAGCGGCGCTCAAGCGCTGGATCGCCGAGGCGTCGCTGGCCGGCGCGGTGGCGGTGGACACCGAGACCAATTCGCTGGACGCCATGCGCGCCGGCCTGGTGGGCGTCTCGCTGGCCGTCGAGCCGGGCCGCGCCTGTTACATCCCGCTCGGTCACGAGGGACCCGGCGGCCTCGATCTCGGCGACCGGGAGGAGACACTCCGAGGCAGATTCCGTTGCAAACGGCGCTGAGCCTGCTCAAGCCGCTGCTGGCCGACCCGTCCGTCCTCAAGATCGGCCAGAACATCAAATACGACATGCAGGTGCTGGCGCGCCACGGCGTCGAGGTCGCGCCCATCGACGACACCATGGTGCTGTCCTACGTGCTCGACGGCGGCCTGCACGGCCACGGCATGGACGAACTGGCCAACCTGCATCTCGGCGTCCAGACCATCAAGTATTCCGAGGTCTGCGGCACCGGCCGCAACCAGATCACCTTCGACAAGGTCAAGCTCGACAAGGCCCTCGACTACGCCGCCGAGGACGCCGACGTGACGCTGCGGCTTCACCGGCTGCTGAAACGGCGGCTGGTCGACCGAGCACATGGTCACCGTCTACGAGACCATGGAGCGGCCGCTGATCCCGGTGCTCGCGGCCATGGAGCGCGCCGGCATCCTGGTGGACGCCAAGGTTCTCGGCCAGGTCAGCCGCGAGTTCGCCGCGCGCATGGCCGAACTGGAGGCCGAGATCCATTCGCTCGCCGGCCACGACTTCAACGTCGGCTCGCCCAAGCAGCTTGGCGAGATCCTGTTCGAGGAGATGAGCCTCAAGGGCGGCAAGAAGGGCAAGACGGGCGCCTATGCCACCGGCGCCGACGTCCTCGAGGGGCTGGCCGCCGAGGGGCACGATCTGCCGGCGCGGGTGCTGGACTGGCGCCAGCTCGCCAAGCTCAAGAGCACCTATTCCGACGCCCTCATCGAGCAGATCAACCCCGATACCGGGCGGGTGCACACGTCGTATTCGCAGACCATCGCCAACACCGGCCGGCTGAGTTCGTCGGATCCCAACCTGCAGAACATCCCCATCCGCACCGAGGAGGGCCGCAAGATCCGCCGCGCCTTCATCGCCCGGCCCGGCTCGGTGCTGCTCAGCGCCGACTATTCGCAGATCGAGTTGCGGCTGGTGGCCCACGTGGCCGGCATCGAGGCGCTGAAAGAGGCGTTCCGCGACGGCATGGACATCCACGCCATCACCGCCTCGCAGGTGTTCGGCGTTCCCGTGGACGGCATGGACCCCATGGTCCGCCGCCGCGCCAAGGCCATCAACTTCGGCATCCTCTACGGCATCTCGGCGTTCGGTCTGGCGCGCCAGCTCGGCATCTCGCGGGGCGAGGCCGGCGCGTACATCGCCGCGTACTTCGACCGCTTTCCCGAGATCCGCGACTACATGGAGGCGACCAAGGCGGAGGCGCGCGAACACGGGTTCGTCACCACCCTGTTCGGCCGCAAGTGCCATGTGGGCGGCATCGCCAGCAAGAACCCCTCGGTGCGCGGCTTTTCCGAGCGCGCCGCCATCAACGCGCCGATCCAGGGCGGCGCCGCCGACATCATCAAGCGCGCCATGATCCGCATCCCCGGCGCGCTCGCCGACGCCGGGCTATCGGCGAAAATGCTGCTGCAGGTCCACGACGAGCTGGTGTTCGAGGTCGCCGAGGCCGAGGTCGGGGACACCCGCGAACTGGTCACCGGCATCATGGAATCGGTCGCCCACCTCGACGTGCCGCTCACCGTCGACGTCGGTTTCGGTCCCAACTGGGAAGAGGCGCATTAGCCGGCAAGGCGCAGGATCAACGAGAGCACGCCGATGCCCGCGCCCATGAACAGCATGGCGCGCCAGAACAACCGCACCAGCGGCTCGTCCGGCTCGGTCCGCGCCAGGAAGAACCACGAGACACCGAACACGCCGATGGCGAACAGGGTCACGAGATCCATGGTTCCCGATCCCGACGGAGGGCCCTGTTCCGCATTCACTCGCCGTCCAGGAGCGTGACCGGAAATCCGCGCCGGACGGAATTGCCGATGGTGGAGCTTTGCCACGCGCGCCGCAGCAGTTCGGACACATCGGCGCCGCCGGCTTCCGTTTCGATGCCGACCCGCAGGGTCGCGCCGGTGACCACCGGCGGGCCGCCGTCGATGGCGATCGATACGTCCACCGCGATGGCGTCGAGGGTCAGTCCCATTTCGTGCGCCACGTAGCGAAGGTCGTTGCAGAAGCATCCGCCGATGGCGAGCGCCAGCATTTCGCCGCCATTGAAGCCGAGCCC
Source organism: uncultured Alphaproteobacteria bacterium (assembly GCA_963701445.1). Classification (GTDB taxonomy): domain Bacteria; phylum Pseudomonadota; class Alphaproteobacteria; order Rhodospirillales; family Defluviicoccaceae; genus CAKZLS01. The sequence goes on along the minus strand of CAVPAM010000037.1, from coordinate 45,223 downwards.
CTGGCCCCCCGCCCTGCCGTCCGGACGATCGACGACGATGCTGTGCCCTCCGGCCCAGCCGACGGCCGCCTCGGTATCCGGAAGACTGCGGAGATGAACGGTGATCATCGCGGTGGAACCGGTCCCAGTTTCCCAACGGAAGGCAGCATAACAGATTTCCGCCGCGAGTCCTTTCCCCCCGCGACGACCAGATTGTCGCCGTCGCCGAGGGGGGCTCGCGCCGATCCCGCGCGCTTTACGGTTGCGGCGGGGCCCGCGGGTGAGTAACACGAACGCCGAATGATGATATGAGCGGAATGTCGCAACCGCGATCCGTGGGAAGAGAAAAAACCATGACCAAGCCATTGCTGCACCTGGTGTTCGGCGGGGAAGTGAACGACACGCGGAGCGTGGATTTCGCCGACGTCGGCAATCTCGACATCGTCGGCATCTACCCGAACTACGACGAGGCTCTGAAGGCCTGGCGCGCCGTGAGCCAGCGCCACGTGGACAACGCCCAGATCAAGTACGTGATCGTCCACCTGCACAGGCTCATGGACCCGGATCAGGAGGCGCGGGAGCGTTGAAGCCTCGCCGACGAACACGATGACGCCGGCCCTGCTTCTGCTACAATGGCGACCGTCCGTATGATCGAGCCGGAAGAGGAACGGCCCCATGCATCACAAACGAAAAGGCCCGAAGTCCACCCGCGCGGGATGCCTGCTCTGCAAGCCGCACAAGCGCCAGGGCGCGCCTCTCAGATCGCGCCAGCGCCACGGCGTCCTGAAGGCGATGGCAACCCTGTCCGGCGATCGCGGCACACGGGATTGCAAGCTGGAGGACCCGGCGCGGTGAACGCCGGCGCCACCCCCCTTGTCCGGGGGATCGCAACGGAACAGCTGGAGACATGGATATGAAGAAACCCTACCGGATGACGGCCGTCGCGGCGGCGCTGACGGTGCTGGCCCTCGGCGCCGCGTGCGAGGACGAGAAGACACCGGCGGAAAAGGCCCAGGACCATCTCGCGAAGTCCGCCGAGGAGGCTGGCAAGGCAATGGAGGAGGCCGCCAAGGCGGCCCGGTTGCAAGCCGAGGAAACGGCCGACACGGTTTCCGAGCAGGCACGAAGCGCATACGAGGCGGCTCGGGACGAAGCGGCGGAGGCCTACGAACGCGCCAGCCGGGCGGCCGAGCGGGCCGCCACCGAGACGAGCGAAGACGCGCGCCAGGCCTATGAAGCGGCCAAAGCGGAAGCCGCCGAGGCCTACGAGAAGTCCAGGGCCGCCGCCGAGAGCGCCGGCCGCCAGGCGGGCGAGGAGGCGCAATCGCTTTACGAGGCAGCCGAGCGACGCGTCAGGGACGCCCTCGCCACGGAACCGCCCCCGGGCAAGCAGGATTGATCTGGACGACGCGAGGTCAGGCACTCGTAAGGCTACCGGTAGGGGGGCTCTCTACGCGAAGGTATCGAGTTGGCCAGTTGTATTCGGTAACGGTTCTGGTTTCGGCGCGGGTTGCTTAATCGGGGGGCTTGGGCTATGCGGGCGGCGCGACAGCAGGCACGCCCAGGGCGCGCGATCCCCGAAGACAGCAAGCCATAGAGATACACCGATGCCGCAACTGAAGATGGGAATTCCCAAGGGCAGCCTGGAGGCGGCCACCGTGGATCTGTTCCAGCACGCGGGCTGGACCATTTCGTCGCGGTCGCGCAATTACTTCCCGTCCGTGGACGATCCGGAAATGACGTGCGCGCTGGTGCGTTCCCAGGAGATGGGGCCCTACGTGGCGTCGGGGACGCTGGATGCCGGGCTCACCGGCATGGACTGGGTCATCGAGACCGAGGCCGACGTGACGGTGGTCTCCGACCTGGTATATTCCCGGGCCACCGACCAGCCGGCCCGATGGGTGCTGGTGGTCGACCGGGATTCGTCCATCCAGACGGTGGAGGACCTCCGGGGCAAGAAGATCGCGACCGAACTGGTGGGCTTCACCCGGCGATACCTGGCGGAACGCGGCATCGAGGCCAGCGTGGAGTTCTCGTGGGGCGCCACCGAGGCCAAGGTCGTGGAGGGCATGGCCGACGCGGCGGTGGAGATCACCGAAACCGGCGGCACCATCCGCGCCCATGGCCTGCGCATCGTCTGCGACCTGTTGCACACCCACACCGTGCTGATCGCCAACAAGGACGCGCTCAAGGACCCCTGGCGGCGCGAAAAGATCGATCAGGTGGCGCTTTTGCTGAACGCCGCGCTGGCGGCGCGCAACAAGGTCCTGGTGAAGATGAACGCGCCGCTGGACCGGCTCGACGCGGTGGTGGCGCTGCTGCCCAGCCTCAACGCGCCCACCGTCAGCCCGCTCAGCCAGTCCGAGTGGGTCGCCGTGGAAACGGTTGTGGACCGCCCGCTGCTCAGGACCCTGATCCCGGCGCTCAAGGCCGCCGGCGCGGAGGGTATCCTGGAGCTGCACCTCAACAAGATGGTCTGACCCCCCCGCCTTCCTCTCATGAACCTTCTGGAGCGAGCCCCGGAACCGCGCGCCGCCGCGCCGGCTCGTCCCATGGAAACCCAACGGCCGACAACGGAATCCCTGGAAAAACCGTTTCGTTCCCATGCCGTGCCTCGCGGTCCCAGGGATTCCCATGCTACACCTCGATCCGTGTTCGATTTGCAAACGGGGAGAAACGAGGGTCATGGTCAAGGTGTATTCCATCGAAGGCGTCACGCCGGTGGTCCATCCCACCGCGTTCGTGCATCCGCGCGCCGTGCTGATCGGCGACGTGGTGATCGGGCCGAAGGCCTATATCGCGCCGTGCGCCTGCCTGCGCGGCGATATCGGCCGGATCGTGGTCGGCGAGGGCGCCAACGTGCAGGACAACTGCCTGATGCACTGCTTCCCGACTGCCGAATGTATCATCGAGGACTGGGGTCACGTGGGCCACGGCACGGTCATGCATGGCGCCCGGGTGGGCCGGCACGCGCTGGTGGGCATGAACTCGGTGCTGATGGACGATTGCGTCATCGGCGAGGCCGCCTTCGTGGCCGCCATGTCCTTCGTGCCGGCCGGTTTCGAGGTACCGGCGCGCACCCTCGTCGCCGGCGTCCCGGTCAAGGTCCGGCGCGAGCTCACCGACGAGGAATTGGCCTGGAAGCGCTCGGGCACCGAACAGTATCACCTGATCGCCGCCCGCAGCCTGGCGACCATGAAGGAGGTGGACGCGCTCACCGAGATCGAGCCCGACCGGCCGCGCCTCCAGGTGACGCCCCTTCATCCCCTCCACGTGACGCGGGGACGGTAGGCTGCTCAGCGCTCGGCGGCGATCGGCGTGGCGTGTCCGGGGGGTGGCGCGAGGCGGCGGCCGGCGCGCAGGAGCTCGGTGAACTCGGCCGCCGGCAGCGGCTTGCTGAAGTAGTATCCCTGCATCATTTCACAGCCCCGCTCGCGGAGAAACCGGAGCTGAGCTTCGTCCTCGACGCCTTCGGCGACGACATTGAGGTGAAGGCGGTGGGCCATGGCGATGATGGTGTCGGCGATGGCGGCGGCGTCGGGGCTGGTGGTGACGTCGAAAACGAACGAGCGGTCGATCTTCAGCGTGCTGAGCGGCAGCCGGCGGAGGTAGCCCAGCGACGAATACCCGGTGCCGAAGTCGTCCACGGAAATGGCGACGCCCATGCTGTTGAGCTTGCGCAGCGTCTCCGTGGTGTGCTCCAGATCGGCCAGGAACGCGCTTTCGGTAATCTCGATGCCCAGGCTGGACGGCGTCAGTCCCGATTCCGACAGGGCGGAAAACACCGCCGAAATCAGGCGTCCGCGCTGAAGCTGGCGGGTCGAGACGTTGACCGCGATCCGGAGGCCGCCGAACCCCTGATCGCGCCAGATCCTGTTCTGTTGGCAGGCGCGGCGCATAACCCACTCGCCGATGGGCTCGATCAGCCCGCTCTCCTCGGCGAGGCCGATGAACCGATCGGGCGGAACGAGACCGCGTTCCGGGTGGTGCCACCGCAGCAGCGCCTCGGCGCCGACCACCTCGCCGGAGCCGAGGTCCACGATGGGCTGGTAGTGGACGTCGAACTGGTCGCGCTGAAGCGCGTGCCGCAGGTCCTGGCCGAGAGTGATGAACGCCGCCGCCTCGGCGTTCATGCCCGTCTCGAAAAACTGGTATGTGTTGCCGCCCAGCTCCTTGGCCCGCACCATCGCCGCGTCGGCGTTCTTCAGGAGGGTGAATTCGTCCTCGCCGTCCTCCGGGAAAACGGCGATGCCGATGCTGGCGTGCACCAGGACGTCGCGGCCGTCCACGTGAAAGGGTTCGCCGAGAATGCCGAGGATTTCGGGAACCACGGCGGTCGCGTGGTAACGGTCGCTTCCCTCGTTGAGCAGGATCGCGAACTCGTCGCTGGCCAGTCTGGCCACCGTATCGGTGGGATCGATCCAGCTCGCCAGGCGTGCCGCCACCTGCCTGAGGATCTCGTCGCCGCCGCCCGGGCCAAGACCGTCGTTGATGTGCCGGAAGCCGTCGATATCGACGAACATCAGCGACAGCGACCAGCCGTCGCGCCGGGCCACCGCGAGGGCGCGGGTCAGCCGGTCGAAGAACAGGGTCCGGTTGGGAAGATCCGTCAACTGGTCGTGGTTGGCCTGATGGCGCAGCCGTTCCTCGAACGACCGGCGCGCCGTCACATCCTCGCTGACCGAGAGGAAATGGGTGATTTCGCCGCCGGGAGCCCGGATCGGCGAGATGGACTGGGCGACCCAGAAACGTTGACCGTCCTTCTTGCGGTGACAGACCTCGCCCCGCCAGGACCGGCCGGTCCGGATGACACCGTCCATGCCGTGGGGGTTCTCGGCGGAAGCCGGCTCGCAGTTCAGGAAAGCCGGTGTCCGGCCGGCCACTTCGTGCCGCGCGTAGCCGGTGACCTCCACGAACCTGGGATTGACGTATTCGATGGTCCCGGCGGTGTCGGTGATCATCACCAGGGCGGGGCTCTGCTCCACCGTCTGGGAAAGCTTGCGAATGGTCTCGTCGGCCTGGTGGCGGCGGGTCATGTCGCGGACCACCGACAGGACGCAGGGCTCGCCGTTGAGGTCGAGCATCCGGGCCGACAGCGAGCCCATGCGGGTGCTTCCGTTGCGGGCGACGAACATGGACTCGAAGTCGCGGACCTCGCCGGTCCTGAACAGTTCGCGCAGCACGGTGCGTTCCCAGCTTCGCGCGTTCCAGAGGCCGAGGCCGGTTACCGGCCGGCCGATCGCGTCGCTCCGGGCGTGACCGGTGAGCTGGGCGAAGCCTTCGTTGACCTCGAGGACCACCCCGTCGCGCAGCCGGGTGATGACGATGGCGTCGGGACTGGTGTGAAAGGCGGCCGCGAACCGGGCTTCGCTGGCTTGCAGCACATGGGCGCTGTGGCCGCGATGAACGGCGGCGCCGATAATCCCGGCGGCCGCCCGAAGGGCCTCGATTTCCACATCCGCCCAAGGGGCGGAGGCGGTGAGCCTGTCGAACCGAAGGAACCCCCACCATAGGTCTCCGGCGAAGACCGGAACCACCAGCACGGCGTGGACGCCCTCGTCCGCCAGGAACGATCGCTGCTCCTCGGGCAGGGTGCCGGTCTCCGCCGCCACCACGGCGCCTTCGCGGAGGCGGCGCTCCCAGCCGGCGAAACCGGAGTCCCCGAGAAACATGTCGCGATGCCGGGGATGGAGCTTGCCCTTCAGCGCCCGGGCGTGACACCAGCGGAACCGGTTGATGGCGAAGGGGCCGCCATCGGCGCCGGTCACGACCTCGAAAAGATGGACCCGGTCGGTTCCGGACGCCTCTCCCAGGCGAGCGACCACCTGGGGCATTTCCGGACGCCAGTCCCCGGCAACCAGGAGGACCGTGGCGGCCCGGCTGACGGCCTCCAGCACGGCGCTCCGCCGGCGCAGCGCCCGCTCGGCGGCGCGGCGGTCGGTCACGTCCCTGGCGGTTCCGCGAAAACCGAGGAACGCGCCGCTCTCCAGGCAGAACACCGGCAGGCCGCTGATCAGGAAATGCCGGCGAGAGCCGTCGCGGGCGGTCATCTGGCACGGCACGTTGCGGAACGGCGCGCGCGCGGCCAGCTTCTTCAGCGTGCCGCGGGCCCTGCCCAGCGCCACGATTTCGGTCAGCGGACGTCCCCGGAACGTATCCGGATGATGGCCAAGGATATCGAGGACCCGGTCCGAGACGAGCGTGACCTTGAGGTCGGTGTCGGTCTCCCAGATCCAGTCGGAAACCAGACGCGTCAGGTCGTCCAGCCGCTTTCGCAGGTCCATGGTCACGGCGCGCGTCACCGGTTCGGAAATCAGGCCGCCGGCCGGGATCGTGCCCGGAGTGATGCGGTCGAGCCTAGCCATGCAGACCGGCTTTTCGTTTCAGATCGTTCACGGCGGGCAGGTAGTCCGGTTGCCGCTGCCATTTCCTCAGGGCGGCGGCGGCCGCTTCGCGGGCGGTCGCATCGAACAGCGCCAGCGCGGAACGGTCCGGCCTCGGGTTCTTCCCGGCGCCGGCCGGCCTCGCCTTGCGGCTGAGATCCAGTATGGAGCGGAAGGTCTCTTGATCCAGCCCCACGCCCTTACAGGCGACGGCGAGCCCCTCGCCGCTGGCGTCGAACAAGATCCGCATGACCAGGTCCCGGCCGAGACCGGTGACACGCCCGAACAGGGACACGAACAGATTGATTTCGCCCTGCTCCATGGCGTCAACCAGCATTCGCGGGTTGATCTTGCCGTTCTCCTCCAGGGCCTCGGCGAGTTTCTCGGCCCCCGATGGGCCGCTTTTGCCGGCCGTGTCGTCGTCCTGGTAGGCCGCCGCCTTGTCGAGCAGGTCGTCGACGGTGGCCGCGTCGAGCGCGAAGTGATCGACGATGAAGTCGCGAAGCGCCTCGGACACCCAGAGAAACATCCGCTTCGCGAGATCCGGACCGAGCTCGCTTCTCCGAAGGAGGGGCTCGCGGAAAGTATCGACGCGCCTCGATTCCTCGACCAGATAGGCCACCGTGGCCTGGGACAGGCGCGCGTTCTCGTTGCGAAGGAGAGTTTCGATGATGGTCGGATGGCCATAGGTGACCAGCGCGGCGCTGACGTCCTCGCTGACCGAGTACCGCATGGCGATGGCAAGCTGGTGCTCGAGGGCGCGGTTGCGGACGATTTCGATCAGGTCGGTATCGTTGAGAACGGGACTGCGGGTCAGGATCGGGTACGCCACCTCTATGTCGTCGTCGGCCAGCAATTTGATCAGGGCGGGAGGCGCGTCGGGGATATCGGCGAGGCTCTCGCTCAGCCTCTTGCGGACCGACTTCTCGACGTCGACGACCACCTTGTGGACGATATCCAGCATCAGCGACCGCTCCCGGTCGGACAACGCGTCCGTGTCGCCGTCCGTCAACCGGGCAACGATGCTCGTTCCCAAGGCCTTTCGGCTTTCGGCGCTTTTTTCGTGGGCAAGCGCCACCAGATGGTCGCAGGTTGTCACGGGCCTGAATCCAAAGCTGGGCCTCTCGGCCATGCGTTTCCGCCGATGTTCAACTAAGTCCCCCATGGACGCGAACTACAACCAACATACGATAAAATCGCACGTAAAACAAGTTTCACGTGCATTCTTTTTCTGGCCACCCGTTCCCCCGGTGTGCTGGAATTTTTCCTAAAAATCGGTTAAATTGAATAATCTTAATCATTGCACTCGCAAAACGAGTGTCTCGAAATTCCAACACCGGAAGGACCCGGCGGAATGCCCCCGGCCACTCCCACGCAACACCCCCCGACCCCACCAGGGGAACAGACCGGCCCCGACGCCGTCCTGTTGCCCGAGGGGTTCGCGCTGGCGGAGGCGAGTTTCCGGCAAGCGGGCACAGATCTGCTGGTGAGCGGCGCGGATGGCGTGGATCTTCTGTTTCCCGGCTTTTTCGCGGATGGCGGTCCGCCCGATCTGGTGTCCGCGAATGGCGTTCGCATGGCCGGCAACCTGGTGGCGATGCTGGCCGACACGGATGCCCCGGTCGGCCTGGGGGACGCCGTTCTGGGCGCCGGTTCTCCCGCCGCCGGCGAGGTGGCGGCCGTGAGCGGAGTGCTGAACGTCATCCGAACCGACGGGACCCCGGGCGTGCTCGCGCCGGGCGACGCGGTCTATCCCGGCGATATGCTGGAGACCGGTCCGGACGGCACCGCCAGCATCCGGATCGGCGGTGAAACGGTCCTCGGTCTGGGCGGCGGCGCCCGGATGATCCTCCATTCCGGCGCCTTGGATCCCGGCGCGCCGGTCGCGGCGACGGCCGGTCCGGGACAGTATGCGTTCGCCTGTGGCGCGGCCTCCCGACCCTTGACGATCCACACCCCGGCCGGGCGGATCCAATCCGACGGCGCGGACATGGTGTTCACCTATCTCGAGGGTGCCGGACTGCGCGTGATCCTGATCCCGGGAGCCGGCGGGACGCTCGGCACCATTCTGGTCGAAAACGAGGCGGGATCGCTCCAGATGGCCCTGGCCTACCAGCTTGTACTCGTCGAGGGCTGGGCGATGGCGCCGGATCTGAAAGGGCTGTTGAGCAGCCACGACATCATCATGGGCTACAGCCGGATTCTGGGCGGCCTGCCGAGCTCCTGCGATTCCAATCCCCTCGTCGCGGCGGCGCGGACGGCCGATTCCGGCGACCTCGGCGATCCGGACATCCAACAACTGGCCGCGTTCGAAACGGCCGCCGGGGACGACACCGCCGTCGACGCCGCCTTTCCCGACGCGCGCGTGGTGGTCACCCAACACGATCCTCTCGCGAACGGCGGCTCGGACCCGGTGACCGTGCCGCGCGTATCGGTGGATCCGTGGACGCCGGCGGCGAGCGATGCTCCGAGCCCCGGCGGCGACGGGAATTCCAACGAGTCGCTCATCACCATCCCGACCCTGGCGCCCTTGCAGCGCCCGACCTTTCCGGAACCTCCGGGCATTCGTCCGCCTATCCAGGCGGACATGACCGTCGACGACTGGGGTCCCGGCCTGCGGGACTGGACGGTCCTGGTGCCGCAGGAGCCGACGGCCTACGGCAGGGGCGTGTTCTACCGGCAGCCGCCCCGGTACGACGAGCCCGAGAGGTTCGTTTTCCGTCCGCTGGATGCCGACGATATCGCGGGCCAGTATTATCCGACCAACGGCGCCACGATGGTCCTGCTGTCGCCCGGGCCACTGACGGAGACCACCGAATCCGGCCGTGGCGCCGAGATCAAGGACATCGAACGGCTGTTTTTCGAGGTCCCCTCCGGCACCCTGGTGGACGACACCGACCCCCGGAACCCCTCGCGGCCGGTCGATGGCGCCGCGATGAAAACCCGCATCGAGGTCAATCCCGGAGACCGGGTCGGTTTCGACTGGATGTTCGACGCGCGGGATCAGGTCGCCGGTGGCGCCGACGACTACGCCGTATTCATGGCGAACGGCCTATGGTACCGGCTTGCGAGCGTCGGCGATGTGGGCGAGTTCGGCGCGTCGGGATGGCGGACCTCCGAATGGACATACACGGGCGCCGGGCCGCGCGCCGTCACCATCGGCTTCGTCGTTCTCAACGACCTGGACGACTTCAACGAACCGAGACTGCTGGTCGACAATGTTCGGCTCAACCGTCCCCTCTCGGCCGAGCACCAGGAAATCGGAGACGCCCAGGTGAAAGGGGTGGGCGCGCTCAGGACCTTCGTGGTGCCGCCGACGGCGAACGATGACCCGGATACCATCGCGACGACGGAGGACGCGGCGGTCGTCATCCGTGCCGCCGATCTCCTGGCCAACGATACCGATCCAAACGCGGAGCGGACGCTGTCGATCACGGGGCTCGACGACGGCGGCACCGCCGGAACCCTTGCGTTCGCCGATCCGGCGACGGCGCCGCTGGAAACCGTCACCTACACGCCGGCACGCGAGAGCCAGCGGCTCGCCGCCGGGGACGTGGCGACCGACAGTTTCCGCTACGAGATCGCCAGCCCGAGCGGCGGGCGCGACACGGCGCTGGTGACGGTGACAATCGTCGGGGTGAACGACGCGCCGACCGCGGGCTCCGTGCGCCTGAGCGTCGAGGAGGACGGTTCGTCGGCGACCGGTGTCTTCGCCGGCGCGGACATCGACACCGACGACAACCGGCAGACCCTGACGTATGCCTTCACCCGCCCGCCCTCCGAGGGATCGGCGGCGATCGACGGCGATGGCACGTTCACATTCGATCCCGGATCCGGCTTCCAGGACCTGGCCCTGGGTCAGACGCGCGAGGTACCCTTTTCCTACACCGCCACGGACAGGCATGGCGGGGTGAGCGGAGAAGCGGCCGTCACCGTTTCGATCGTGGGCGCGAACGACGCGCCGGTCGCGGCCGACGCGGCGTTCGACGCCGGGGAAGACATCCCGTCGGCGGCCCTCGCATTCGGCGCCCGCGACATCGACACCGATGACGGTCCGGAGTCGCTGACGTACATCGTCACCCGGCCGCCCTCCGGCGGCTCGGTCGCGATCCATGGCGACGGCACCTTCACCTTCGACCCCGGAACGGATTTCGAGGATCTGGCGACCGGCGAGACCCGGGCCGTGACGTTCGGCTACAGGGCCGCCGACAGGCATGGCGCCGAGAGCGGCGACGCGACGGTGACGCTGACGGTCGCGGGAGCCAACGACGCGCCGGTGGCAAACGCGGTCGAGAGGACCACGAACGAAGATGCCGGTTTCTTCGGCATCGACCTTCTCGATGGGACCGTCACGTCCGACGTGGACGCCAGCGACGTTCTCACGGTCGTCGTCGCTCCGAATTTCACGGGAGCCGGCGGCCGGAACCTGGTGGTGGATACGAGCTCGGTTCCCGGTGCGTTGGCGTTCGATCCCGGCGTGTTCGGCGACCTCGCCGCCGGCGAGGTGGCGACCCTGGTTTTCACGTACACCGTCGACGATCGGCGCGGGCAATCCAACAGCACCGCCACCAGCACGGTCACGGTGACGGTGGAGGGCCGCAACGACGCACCGGTCGCCGACGACGAAACCTACACCGTGGCCGAGGACGCCGCGTGGACCGAGGATGCCGGCGACGGCATTCTGGCGGGCGACCGCGACCCCGATGCGTCCGACTCCATCGAGATCTCGGGCGTGGCCGGCGTTCCGGGTATCCTCGGTCAGCGGTTCGAACTGCCCTCGGGCGCGTTCCTCACCGTCAATCCCGACGGCAGCCTGGCGTACGATCAGAACGGCCGTTTCAGCGGCTTGAAAAGACAGGAAATCGCCACCGACTCCTTCGAATACACCGTGAGCGACGGATACGGCGCCACCGACACGGGACGGGTGACCATACGGATCGTGGGACTGAACGACGCGCCCCGCGCGGGCGACGACGCGCTCGCCGCCGGCGAGGACGTGGCCGTGGCGGTCACGGCGGCCCAAGGCGTCCTGGCCAACGACGGCGACCCGGACGGCGACCCCCTGTCCGTCATCCCGTTCAGCCAGGTCAGCGCATTGGGCGCCCGCGTGACGATGGCCGCCGATGGCAGCTACGCCTACGACCCCACCGGTTCGGCGGCGATCCAGGCGCTGGGCGACGGCGACACCCTGATCGACAGCTTCGGCTACACCGTCGCGGACGGCGACGGCGCCACGGACCGGGGCACGGTCACGGTCACGGTGACGGGCGCCAATGACGCGCCCGGCGCCTCGGACGTCTCGTTCCGGACCTTCAAGGGATCCACGCTCCGGGTGGACGCGGAGCGCGGCGTCCTGCTCAACGACGCCGACGTGGACGGAGGCGACGCGCTCGGGCTGACGGCGGTCAACGGCGCAGGCGGCGACCGTGGGATCCGAGGTGGTGCTGTCCTCGGGCGCGTTGCTGACGGTGAACGCGGACGGCACGTTTTTCTATGATCCGAACGGCCGCTTCGATGGCCTCGGCGGCGAGGATACGGCCTTGGACACCTTCACCTACACGGTGTCCGACGCGGCCGGACTGAGCGATACGGCGACCGTGACGGTCACCGTTACCGGCTTCGAGGAACAGCCGGTGGGAAGCTTCGACCGGGATCTGACCGACTGGAGCAGCGCCGGGGGCTTCGCGAGGAGCCCGGCCCACGCGGACTCCGGCACCGGGGACCGTGTTTTCGGGGCGACCGACGGACCCCTGATGGCGGTCCTCGAGGCAAACGGGGCGAGCGCATCCGAAATCGAGGCAACCCTCGGACTGACCCCGGGGGCGCTGCCGCGCGACACCGATCTCACGCGGCCGGTCGACGGCGGCGCGCTGTGGACCGAGGTGGCCGTCAAGACCGGCGACGAGATCCGTTTCGACTGGAATTTCGACTCGCGTGAAACCGCCGCCACCACCGGCGCCAACGACTTCGCGGTGTTTACGGTCTCGAACGGCGCCCGCGCGCGGGTGTTCGAGCTGTCCGATGCCAGGGCCATCGGCGATGACAGCGCATCCGGCTGGCAAACGTTCTCCTACGATCCCACGGACGACTTCGGGGTGGACACGGCGGGCCGGTCCCTGACCATCGGGTTCGCGGTGGTCAACGATCAGAACGCCGCCAATCCGTCGCACCTCCTGGTCGACAATGTGCGGATCGCCTGGGACCTGCCGGCTCCGGTGAACGACGCGGTGACGGTGAGAGCCGATACGGTGCTAACCGCCGATCCCGGCCGCGGTCTCCTCGCCAACGATCGGGACGCCGCGAATACCGGGACACTGACCGTATCGGCGGTGAACCCCACCGTGCTGGATGACGGCGCGGCGAACGTGGGCGCGCCCATCGTCCTGGCTTCGGGAGCGGTGCTGACGGTCGACGCCGACGGCACCTTCGCGCTCGATCCCTCGGGGTCGGCGGATCTTCGAAGCCTGGGCGAGGGCGAGGTTTTCACCGATGAATTTACCTACGCCATCGCCGACGGCAACGAGCGGGCCAGCCTGGGCACGGCGTCGGTCCGGATCACGTTTACCGGTGTCAACGACGCGCCGGTCCCCGGCGACGATCGCGCGGTCACGGACGAGCACTCGGTGGTCCGGATCGCCGCGGAACGCCTGCTCGCCAACGATTCCGATCCGGATGGCGGCGACGCGTTGACCATCGTGGCGGTGGACGATGGCGCGACGACGGGCCGCGTAAACCTGGCCGGCAATGGGCTGATCGCCTACGACCCCGACGGGCGGTTCTCGGGTCTGGCGCCGGGCGAGGAAGCCGTGGACACGTTCCGCTACACCGTCGCGGACGGCAACGGCGGGTCCGCCACGGCGACGGTGACCGTCCGCGTTCTCGGGCAGGCGGATCCGCCGGCGCCCCCGGGCCAGATCGTGGCCAGCTTCGAGGACGGTCCGCCGGGCGCCTGGGATCCCGCGTGGGACCGCATCAAGCCGTTCGGCTCGGAACCGGTGTCCATCGTTACCGCCTACAGGGAAACCGACGGCGCCGGAGGAACGTTCAATCCCACCGGCGGCGACCGGATGGCGGTCCTGGAAGCGTTCGGATCCTTCGCGGATCCCGCGACATCCGTCGCCGGGTTTCTCGGCGTGACGGCGCTGCCGTCCGACAGCGACGGCAGCCGGGCCGCCGACGGCTCCGCGATGAAGACGACGATCGCGTTGAACGCGGGCGACGAGATCTCGTTCGACTGGATGTTCGACGCGCGCGACCGATCGGTGGGCGGCACCGAGGTGTTCAACGACTACGCGGTGCTGACGGTCGCGGGACCCGGCGGCCGGGAGGTGTTCACGCTCGCGGACGTCCGCCTGACCGGGGATTTCGGCGCGACCGGCTGGCGCGCGTCCAGCTACGCGGCGGCGGCCGGCGGCGAGTACACCTTCGGCTTCGCGGTGATGAACGACGCCGTGTCCCACGGTCTGGGCGATCCCCGCAACTCCCGGCTTCTCGTGGACAATGTCCGATTGGGCCGGGAGTTCGGCGATGCCTACCAGCGATTGGACGGCGGGCCCGGCGACCCGTTCCAGACATGGGCGCGGCCGCCGACGGCCAACGCCGATACCGCCGCCACCGGCGAGGACACGCCGATCACGATCCTGCCCGGCGATCTTCTGGCGAACGATGTCCCGCCCAACGCGGGGGGACCGCTCGGCCTTTCGGAGTTGGATGTGTCCGCCACGGCGGGTGCGGTGACGCGGGGCACGGACGGAGCCATCCTTTACGATCCGAGGGGAGCGTTCGACGCCCTGAACGCGGGCGAGACCGCCACCGACCGGTTCTTCTATACGGTAACCGCCGACAACGGCGGGACCGCCCGCGCGGAGGTGTCCATCACCGTCAACGGCGCGAACGACGCGCCGGTGGCGCGCGGCGACGTGGTGGCGACCGGCGAGGACAACGCCGTTACCGGGAACCTGCTGGCCGACAACGGCGGGGGCGAGGACACCGACGTGGACGGCGACAGTCTCTCGGTGACCCGGGTGAACGGCGCGGCGGCCAATGTGGGGAGCACGATCGCGCTGGCGTCGGGGGCGCTGCTGCTGGTGAACGCCGATGGAACCTTTTCCTACGATCCCGACGGCCGGTTCGAGGTCCTTGGTCCCGGCGACACGGTGACGGACACCTTCACCTACACCGTGGACGACGGACAGGGCGGCACCGCCACGGCGGCCGTATCGGTGCTCGTCTCCGGCGTCAACGACGCACCCGTGGCCAGCGACGACGCATCGTCCACCACCGAGGACACGGCCGTGACCATCGACCTCGTGGGCAACGATTTCGATGCCGAGGCGGCCACGCCGGCGATCGCCGGATTGAATGACAGCGCCACGATCGGACTGCTGACGCCCAACGGCGACGGAACCGTCACCTACGATCCGTCGGGCCGCTTCGACGTGCTCCGCGACGGCGACGTGGCGGTGGATACGTTTGAGTACACCATCGACGACGGCATGGGAGGCACCGACGCCGCCACGGTGACCGTCGAGGTGACGGGCGTCGACGACGCGCCGGTGGCGGCGGCCGACGAGGCGTCCACGTCCGAGGACGGACCGGTCACCATCGCGCTTCTCACTAACGACACCGACGCCGAGGGCGATCCCCTGGCGATCACCGGGGTGGACGACGCCGGAACCATCGGGCTGGTGACGCTGAATGGCGACGGGACCGTCACCTATGACCCCGACGGGCGGTTCGAGGCCCTTTCGGACGGCGAAACAGCGACCGATACCTTCCGTTACACGGTGTCCGACGGCACCGGGTTGACCGATACCGCCACGGTGACGGTGACGGTCACCGGTGTCGACGAGGGCGGCGCGGGAAGCGGAGACCTGGTCAACAGCTTCGAGGGCGTGATCGATCCGGCCGTTTCGCGGGGCGCCGTGTCCGTGGCTTTTCGCTACGACGAGCCCGATGGCGACAGGGGCGCCTTCTCCCCCACCGACGGGAGTTCCATGGCGGTTCTGACGGCGTCGGGATCCTCGGCCCTGTCCCTCCAGTTCTTCCTCGGGCTCTCGGACGCGCTGCCGGCGGATTTCGGCGACAGCTCGCCTCCGACCGACGGATCGGCCTTGAGACTGACCGTGGACGTGGAGGCGGGCGAGCGGATTTCCTTCGACTGGATGTTCGACGCCAACGACGTGGTGCAACCGCCGCTCGGCGACTTTGCCCGGCCGGGGTTCAACGATTTCGCCGTGTTCACCGCCGATGGCGAGTGGTTCAATCTGTCGGATGTCCGGCAGGTGACCAACGAAGACGGCCGCCTGGGCGCCACCGGGTGGCGAACGTCCATCTACACCGCCCGATCGGACGGTCCCCTGACCATCGGCTTCGCGGTCGTCAACGACGGCACGACAAGCGCCGACTCCCATCTGCTGGTGGACAACGTCCGGGTCGATAGGGATTTCGACCCGGAGAGCTATACGGTGGTCCGGTCCGACCCGAGCGGTGCCCTCGATACGCTCGTCCGCAACCCCGACGTGTAACGGTTCGTTCCGGCGGCGCCGTCCGTTTTCCGGCCGGCCGGCCGCGGCCGCGGCCTTCTCCCTTTTTCAAAATTCGATCGCGATTCGGCGGCGGATTTTCGCTGGTTTGTGGTGCGATTTTCGACGATTGTGCTAATCTGGTTGCGGAGAAGAAATGGTCAGGTGGCGACGAAGAACATGGAAAATCAAGTAGAAGACCGGATTCGGCAACTCGCGAAACCGCTTTGGGTATCCGCGGGCGAACAGTATGGCACCGCGCTCGACTGCTGGCTGATGGCCGAAAACATGATTTTGGAAACCATGGCCGCCACGACCAAGATCGTCGGCGCGGCCCTGGATACGTCGGTTTCGGCGCGGAAGCAGTTCTGGGAGGTGCCGACCGAGGTGCCCACCGAGCGCGTTCGCGAACTGGCCTATCTGATGTGGGAGGCCGCCGGCCGCCAGCACGGCGCCGCCACGGATTTCTGGCTGGCGGCGGAGCGTCACGTCCTGACCGTCATGAGAACGGGAATGGGCGCCGCCGCCGACGCCGACACCCCGAACGTCCTGGCGAAGGAGCTGCTGTTGGGATCGTCCGCCGCATACCTGGATCGCGTCCGCGAATTGGCCCACTCCATCTGGTTGTCGGCGGGACAGGAATGCGGCCGGTCGCTGGATTTCTGGCTGGACGCCGAACGGCGCGTTCTCGGCGCGATGACGGCAACGAAGGGATTCAGCGCGCCGTCGCCGAGCAAGGAACTGCCCGCGCCGCGGCCGCGACAGCCACGAAAGAAACCCGTGAAAGCCGCGCCGGCGCGAGCCAGGAAGCCCGCCAACTGAGCGCTCGAGCATCACACCGACGGATGAAATGGTGGGCGCGACAGGGATTGAACCTGTGACCCCTGCCGTGTGGAGTGTCGGATGATAACCGGCTCGAGATGTGGAGTGTATTCTGCGGCCAGGTGACGCGGATCGCGCGGATCAGGCGGCGCAGAAAGTCACCGATCTCGACGTCCTTCGGTCGCTTCGCCGGACGCAGCGCGGCGGTGACGAAACGGTCGCCGGCGGCGAAAATAACGATCCGTTGGAAGCTGTCGTCATCGTCATGGGCGTCGAACAAGCACAACTGCTGGCTGCCGGGGACCGCATCGAATGTGTCGTCGATGTCGAGGACGATGCCCTTCGCTAGTTGGCGGAAGGAGGCGCAGTAGAGATCGACGAGCGCCCGGCCGAGGCGAAGCAGCGTCCGCGCATCCGGCAAATTCTCAAGTCGCGAGATGGTCGAGTGCGAACACAGGTCGCTACCCGACTGCAATCGTTCGACCGCCAGCTTGAACAGCGGATCGAGGCGTAGGCCGGTGGCGTCGTTGCCGTCCTCGTCGCCGGCGGCGATCATCTGCAGCCGGAAGCGGATGATGTCGGCGATCGTGCGCGCGTGCTGCCGGCCCCGCACAGGCTCTCCACCTCCACCTTATACCAACGAGCATTGATAGGAACCCATTGTGACGGCCTATGGAGGTTTCCGGCAAGGAGTGCGGCGGGCCGTGACGGGAGCATCACAAGCGGCGTGCACGCTGCCGAAGCCTCCATAGGCCGCCCTCGGGTCGTTCGCGGATCCTCGGGGCGTCGAAACCGCTTGACGATGCCCCCGCACGCCGGCGCGGCCCCTCCTGCCGAGGATCCGTGAAACACGATCACAATGGTCCCTATCAGTGCTCGTTGGTATTAATCAGCTTCTGGGTGGCAAAACCGATCATCTCACGCAGAAGATCGGCGTCGGCGGACTTCCCAAGCAGGTCCGAAAGGGTCATCGTAGACGTGGTCATCGTGCCGTTTCCTTCGTCGGTCGGTGTGGTGTTGCAACCTCTACCTCCATGAAGACGTGCAATAACCACCGCCTGAAGCCCGAGTTCCGCTCGAGCTTAACGCTGAACTCCTACACCACATCTCGGGCCACTGGACCCTCCGGAGATGGGTAACTATTTAAAATACCATTGAAAATACACAGTGGTTTTAACAACAAGAGTCCGCTTGCTGGATGCATGCGCCCCTTTTGGGTAATAAAATACTTTTGCATTGTAATCTCACAGAATAATTCCTTTTCTCTACTCATTAATTGGTAGGTTTTGATCTTTCCTAGCCATTAGCGTCAATTGGCGCTATATTACCTAGTCTTTTTTAGGTTTGCGGATGTGCGCCTGAGACAATGCTTGCGTTAAAGTTGTGACGACGGGTGCGCATAGAGATCTTTCGGCGGCGACTTTGCCTCATATCACTACTTCGGTTCGGGGATGTCGGAAGTAGGGGTTTAGAATGGCTTTAGAATAGCGTTGATCACGGAGAGCAGTCGTCCGTGGCTTTGTTTTTTTGTTTTGCAGTCGCACGGGCAAGGAGGATCTCGGTCAATATTCATGGGGAGAGTCGGCGACACCGGAATGTCGACTGCAGTTGCTGCGCCGCTCCGCACTAGGTCGCCGAAAGGTACTCGGCGCGCTGGAGATTCGCGATGGAGACGGGACCCGTGCATCGCGAAATCGAGCATAGCTCTTGGGTGTAGCAGCTGTGTCTGCAGAAGATGCTCGGAAATGGGGATATCATGAGGGGTAAATCATGAACAGCGCAAGGATAGAGCACACGGTTTCAAGTGAAGTAGTTTCAATATGGGCGCTTATCGATGCTCGGACGCTGACCCGGCATTCTCTTGAGCGCTTGCTCAAGTCCGCTGGCCGTAAATTCCACGTTCTAGCGGTCGAGAAGTCGGCCGATTTGTTCGATGCCGAGGACGTTGCGCAATCACAGCTGAAACTCGCGATCTATCGGGTCACAACTCCGTCGATTGCCGATCCGGAGACGCGAGCAACCATTGCGTCATTGATCGAGAGACTGCGAGAAACGCCGCTGGTGCTGCTATGCGAGCGGGACGATCCAAGAGAAGTGAGGCAAGCGCTGGCCTACGGCGTGCGTGGCTATATCACCACCTCTCTCGATCCGGAGCTGGTGATGGAAGCCTTAAGACTGGTGGGGGCCGGAGGCACCTTCGTACCTCCCCACACACTTCAATCGGTTGTCGACGGGGCGGGCGCTGTCGCGCCAATGGTCGATGGCGACGACGAGAACAATGACGACGATGAAAACGACGACAACAATAATCCCGCCGTCGACCGTTTGACGGCCCGTGAGGTGGCGGTGATGCGGGAGATGGCCAAGGGCCTTCCCAACAAGGTCATTGCCCGCGAACTCGGCATCCAGGAGAGCACCGTCAAGGTCCACGTGCGGCAGGTGATGAAAAAACTCCACGCCGCCAATCGCACCCAGGTGGCCCTGCTAGCGCGCCGGTGGTGCGAGGCCTCAGTCCCCGAACACAATCACTGAGGCCGGGGAGCCTCAGGGCAAGGGCACGTTGAAGCGAATGGGAATGGAGATGCCGAGAGTATAGTCGGGGGAGTCGTCCGTCAGGCCGACCCCGGCCGAGATGTCGAACAGCACGCCGGGCCCCAGCACGGATGACAAGCCAACTTGGAGCACGGACTGCGTTTGGTCGCTATCGTTGATCACCTCGCCGTTGAACTCGACGTCGTTGATGAAACTCTGCTGGAGGCCAAACCGCAGGGACGTCTCCGGGCTTGCGGCCAACACGGCGGCGAGCCCAAGCCCGAAGCGATTGCCGGGACGCAGGTTGTCATCTTCGAACGCGTTGTCATATGAAACAGTGGCTACGAAAGCGAACGGATCCTGGCGCTTCAGGGCGGTCAGTGCCCCGCGGATTCGATTGAAGCCGCCATCCAGGGCGACGTCGTTGTCGAACTTCTCTCCGGTGTTGCTGTCATAGGTCACCCGCCCGATCAGGTCGGGCCACCAAGGACCCTCCCGCAGCAAGGTCTTGGCCAGCCCTACCTTGATGTCGCCCCAAGCATTGCCGCTGCCGGAACGGGAGTCGCGCGCGCCCCCAATTTGCAGGACCGTCTTCTGGTGAGCATAATTGTAGGGGATGGCCATCTCCACCTGGGAGTCGAACGGAAGCCCTAATCGCAGGCCCAATATACCGGTAATCTCTGCCCGCTGGACCTTGTCCACGGTTGCCAGCGAGGGCAGATCGGAGCCGGTCTCGGAGTAGGAGTAGATGATCGCCGGCTCCACCTCCGCCTGACGGTAAGGCAGCAGGAGCGCGCCCGTCGCCACCAGGGTCCGTTCCAGGGCCCGCTCCGCGGCGTCCTCATCAACCTCCAATTGCCCCGGCGCGGCCGGACGCTGTGCAGGCGGTGACCCGGGTGACGGCGGCTGAGCCTGTGCTTGGGTTTCGGGCGGCTGGTCCTCGGCCTTCGGCGGCTGGGCAGCCTGTGCCTGGGTCTTGGGCGGCTGGTCCACGGCCTTTGGGGGCTGGGTAGCCTGTGCCTGGGTCTTAGGCGGCTGGACCGGCCCGGGAGCGGCCTCCGCCGCGGGCAGACGCTGCTCCAGCATTTGAACCCGACGCAGGAGATCCTCGGTGATCCGCTTCTGCTCCTCCAACTGGCGGTCCCGCTCGAGCACCTGCCGCTTCAGAGCCTCGATCGCAGGATCCGCCGCCTCGGCGGCCGAAAGCGGGAGCGGCAACCCGCCCGCCCCGAAGAGCGTGATCGCGACGCCGACGCCAAGGGAAGTCCGATAAAGATGTCGTATTGTGTTCACGTTGCCCCCTTATTCGCTCCCGGTCACCTGACCGGTTGCCGCCGGCGGCGAGCCCGGACAGTGCGGCATGGTCAGTTAAAGGTGAGGAAGTCCCTCAGCTGCGGTGCCAATTCACCGGGTGGAACCGGACCGTCCAGCCCGGCCACAACGAACCCCACCCTGCCAATGCGGCCGTAGTCGATCCATACCCGCTCGAAATGCTCAATGGGCATGGTGCGATTGCCCCATGCAGGATCGGCCAACAATACACGGTTCCCCGCCAGGCCGCGGAAAACGACGAAGTGATTGTAGCCAATGGTGTTAATGGGCACCATGATCGGCGCCCGCTCAACGAGGTCCTGCAGTTGCAATTGGCCGTATCCGATTCCGCGGTAGCCATGGCCGTCCACGAATCGCTTCAGGTCCAAAAGCGAGAAACCTTGCCGGATTTGCACCAGTTCCGGGTGGTCCAGATATTCCTCGCGGGCGATCAGTCCCCGCGCCACTTCCCGCTCCGTGATGTCAGCGCCATGCTGGTACTTGAGGATCGTTGTGAGCGCGGCGGCGCCACAGCTCAGATCCCATTCCTGCACTACGACATTCGCCCGGCGCATTTCGAGGAGCGACCGAACGGGGCGAAGATCCTGCCCCGCGGCCACCGCCGGCAATAGGCTGCCGATGCCCACCGCCAGAACCGCTGCGAGAATGCCCCGTCGCAATGTCTGCCCCTTTCGCTTGCCCCTGGTGCCCCTGACCCCGCTTGGAATCTGGATATATCGACCCAGGATATACTATCTACCTAGGGTATACTTTTCCAGGGGATCGCCGCAAGTGCCTGAAAGCAGGGAGAACTTCGTCTGTCGCAGGCTTCAGGGGATCCATGTCAAATCCTGCAACCATCGAATAGCGAAGGGGCACCCCGCGCACACGAGGCGCCCCCCTCAACCTTCCTCAGACGAGGCGCCCCCTTACGGCAGGGTAGCTCCCGAGGCGGATTGACTCGCCGCGCCGGCACCGGCACCGAGCACGGACGAGGCGATCGACAGGTTGGCCGCCGCGGATGTCGCCTGGTTCAAGAAGGCATCGGCATTGGCGACGGTCTGACTCTGAGTAAAGGTTCCGAAGTTCCCCAAGGCGAGGCCGGCGGCCGTCGCAACGGCGGTCGCTCCGGCAGTCACCTGGTCAAGTTGCACATCGGAAAGCTGCACCGGCTCGGCCGCCTGCGCAACATTGGCAATCGCAAGCAATCCGCCCGCGGCCACCGTCATCATAAACATTTTCATCTCATCACTCCTTCAAATCTGGTTTCGATTTGCGTTGTGCCTAGGTACCGCGTTAGGGCTAGTCGGCGGCGGCGGCGGAAGCGGCCAAAGATTGCACTCCGGTCGTCACGATTTTGCTCAGCTGCACAGCCACGGGATCTCCGATCTGGACGGCCGAAGTTGCCGTGAGAGTCTCCGCAAAGGCATTGTTCGGACCCAGGACGGGTTGAAAGCCGACGGTCCCGAACGATGCCGACGCCGCGTAGCTGATTTCGACCGACAAGACTGAGATCGTGCCGTTCGCCGAGCCGCCCACGACATTGCCCTCGGCGACCGTGTCTGCCTCCGCCGCCGTGGCGCGACCGGCCCCTTCTCCTGCGCCGATAGCCACACCGGTGGAAATGCCGGTTGCCGACGTGCCGCGAATCTCATCGCCCAGGTACGCGGCGTTGGCCGTTGTGGTGGTGCCCGTCAGCGCCCGAGAGAGCAAACCTCCCGTGGCGACCGCCGCCGCCGCCGCGGTGGCACCCGTGGCACCAGCGGTCACGGCGTCGAGTTGCGTTCCGGATAGTTCAATCGGACCGGACGTTACGGGATCGGCAAGTAGTAACCCCGCCTGAGCAAACAGCGCTGCGCCCGATATTGCGGCCCCAACCAATAAATGTTTCATCGTTCCAAACCTCCATCCCCTCGAAAGATCTTCAATGGCCTCACTGTGAAGTGGTACTGCTCGAACTGGATACACTGACCTCTCCCCGGCCGAACGAAAACCGGCCAAGGAGGCCGACGGATGGCCCGCCGATGCCGAATGGCCCGCCGATGCCGAATGGCCCGCCGATGCCGAATGGCCCGCCGATGCCCCCGACCCCTGAAAGCCCGCCAAAGTTGTTCGAGTCGCTGCCAATGGCCGCCGCGCCCGCTGTAACCGTGTCGAGCGCAAATACGTCCAGTTCCATTGACTCCGCTGCCCTTGCACTGGACCCGGCGGCGGTGGCTGTCATTGCAACCGTCAAGACCGCGCCACGAATGATCTGTTTTGTTTTCATGATGAACCCCGCCTTTCAACCCCTTGCGCTCTGACCTCTCGCGCGTCTCAGCCGCTCTCTCCAAGAAACTATTATTTTGAAGCAACGACTTGGGTCGTTGTTTTCATGTAACGACCCCGGGAGAATGCGGCAATTCCGTGACTGTTTGCAACTGCGCTTGAGGCGTACGCACCAGGTTGTATCCGTGTACGCCTTTATCGGCATGACAATCGCCGGGATGATGGAGAAGACCGCCGTCAGTCGCCGATCTGAAGAACTCGAGCGACCGTTGCGTCGCCCATGACAACGCTGATGAAAACATTGCCTGGACTGCCGCCGGCACTTACATCCGAGCGGGACTATCCAGAGCAAGTGACTCAACCGCCGAGTTGCAGCCGTGCGGCTATATCACCACCACGCTCGATCCGGATTTGGTAATAAGAGGCCCAGAGACTGGCGCGGTCAGTAGGCATGATCGTCCCGCCATCAACCGCTTGTCTTATCGCGAGGCGGGGGTGATGCGGGAGAGGGAAAAGGGCAGTTCCACCGAATGCATCGCAGGCAAAGGGTCCCCCCGCGAGAAATCGAGCGCATCTTGCGCCAGTCTACCAGGCATCGCGATCATCCGAATTTGCCCGCCCTCCGAGAGCTCGCCGCCGGAACCGGACTCAACAACGGAAACGCCTCCACCCGCGGTGCCGATGACGGTCGGCCGATCCACCACTCCGGCTCCCAGTGAGAGGAGCACCCCGATCGTGGCGTCGTTCGCGAGCGGCCTGGCCAGACCGTCGCTACCGTTGATGCCTCCGGTGAGGCTCGACAGCGGCACCATGCCCGGAACACCAAACTGCGGCCTGTCCACCGTGTTCGCCCCGCGACCGGCCGTGACGCCGGGTAGGGAGGCCGCGGCCACCGGCGCGGCTTGCTGATACTGTTGAGCGATACCCGTCCGACCGGCCTCCTGGAATTGCAGTCCGCTAGCGCCCGGCCCGCCATCACCCGGTCTCGCCCGGCCGGTGAACGTTCCGGCACCGGCGCGGCTGTTATCGTCGGTCAATGCGCGCAGCGCCTCGGCACTCCCGGCGGTTACCCCGTCGAGGTCTCGGGTGACAAGCGACACCGGCTCCGGTCCAGCGGCGGCTACAGACGAACTAATCGTCACGGCTACGAGGGCCGCGAGGGATGTCAGGCGTGGCGTGGTTTGCATGGTGCGGCCTTATCCTCTCCTCTGTTTTGCTGAGCCGGGGACCACAACGCAGTGTTGCGGGCGCACCATGGCCCCCTCTTCCTTCCGCCATGGGTTCTTTACTGAACAATAATGAATACTACCATGGCGCCGCTGTTCCCCTCTATGGATCGAAAGGCGTAGTCCTTTGGACTATCGCCAGCGGCTGAAATCCCAGCTTGCGTTCCCGAATGACGTGAGCGTCCACGATACGCCGGCGACCTGGCGTGCGCCGTCGCGGCTCGTGTTGGATGTTTGGGAGGCGCTCATTACCGGACGTCCGCCGGGCGCCTTGGTGGATTGGACGCTGACGGATGCACTGCCGCCGCAACAAGCTTCCCCCTGGTAGCGGCTGAAGACGAGGCCCACGGTTGTGCCCTTGATCACAAGGAGCTGTCCTGCGAGCGCCGTGGTGCCGGCTTCGGCCGTGCCCCTCAGATCCAAGTCAAGTTCCATGGCTGGACCATCCCGGGCACCTGGTATCGCGGCAGCGGCCTCCACCTCGGCGGTCGCCCGGCCGGCGCCCGCCGCCGTAACCGCGACCGACGCTCCCGACAGAGTTACGCCGGAACCGAGCGCCGCCTGAGTCTCTACACTGAGCGCGGCCGCCGAACCCGGTCCGTCCCCGCTCCCGCTCGCGGCCGCCCGTGCCGCCAGGGGAGCTATCAGCACCGACTCGGTGGTACCGGCGGCATGCGCACTCAGTGTTCCCGTGGCGCGGGCCGCGACGAGCGCGATGAAACCGTTGGAGCCCAGCGTCTGCATCCTAAAGGCTGCCGCCGATGTCAAGGCGCTGGCACCGTCGCCGACGGCGACCGACGTCACCGTTGCTACGCCCCCCTCACCGGCGGGCTGAAAGCTGCCCGGCCGTCCGACCAAGGCCGACAGTATGGGCAGAGTCCCGCTGTTCGGCGCGCCGCGAACATCGTCGCCGCTGACATCTGCCATTCCCGTCGGCACGCCGGCGGACGCCGAGACGATCTCGCGCGGTGCCGTGTGAAGGCAGTGCTCTCCCGCTGAGCTACGCGCCCGAAAAGGTGCGGTATTTAAGGGCGAGCCCCGATCGGTGTCAAGGAAGGCGGGCGAGCGCCGCCGTCAAATCTGAAAATTCCGAGATTACGAGGTCGGCGCCGAGGGCGTCGACCGGCGTCCGCGTGTATCCGTAAGAGACAAGAATCACCGGGGCATCGACGGCGCGCGCGACACCCACGTCGTTTGCGGCGTCGCCGACCATGACCATCTCGCCCGCGCCGACGCCGAGGGTGTCGAGCACCGCTTGGAGCATCCGGGGGTCGGGCTTGCGCGCGCCCTCGATGGAATCCCCGCCGAGGACGGCGTCGAAAAAACCATCCAGGTTCAACTCCCGGATCACTTCGAGGGTCGCCGCCTCGGGTTTGTTGGTGCAGATCCCGAGCGCCAGGCCACGGGCCTTGAGGTCCGAAAGCGTCTCCTCGACCCCGGGGTACGGACGCGTAAGGTCGGCCGAATGCCCCTCGTAGAAGGCGAGAAACCGGGTCGTCAGGTCGGCCGGATCGGAACCCGCCGGGGCGCCGCCGGTGGCGTCGAAGGCGCGCTCCACCAGCTTCGCCGCGCCGTCGCCGACCATCATTTTCACCTGATCGAGGGTCAACGGCCGCCGCCCGTGTTCGGCCAGCAGTTTGTTGACCGCCACGCGCAGGTCGGGCGCGCTGTCGATCAGCGTGCCGTCCAAGTCGAAAACAACGGCCTTGAAGGTCCCCATGAAAACGCCTTGTTCAGATTTTTCGGCCATGATCTTTGGCTTGGCGAAGATATCGCCCTGTGGCAAGTTCGTCGCCTCTTCGGCGACCGTCCACGGTGGTCCTTGTAAACAATGGTTTGGTGATGACCAACAGCAAAACCGCCATCGTCGTTCTTGGCGCCGGCCTCGGAACGCGGATGAAATCGGCTCTTCCCAAGGTGCTGCACCCGATCGCCGGGCGGCCCATGATCCGGCACCTGATCGACACCCTCGAAACGCTCGGCCCCGACCGGATGACCATCGTCGTCGGCGACGACATGGAGGCGGTGGCCAGGGCCGCCGCCCCCTATCCGACGGCCGTGCAGACCGAACGCCTGGGCACCGGCCACGCCGTGATGGCGGCCCGGGACTCCCTTGAGGATTTCGACGGCGATGTCCTGGTGGTCTATGGCGACACGCCGCTGCTGTCCGCCGCCACCCTCGAACGGATGCTCGACGCCCGGCGATCCCCCGACAACCCGGCGGTGGTGGTGCTCGGCTTCCGTCCGGAGGATCCGGGCGCGTACGGCCGGCTGATCGTCGACGGCGCGGGCCACCTGCAAGCGATCGTCGAGGCCAAGGACGCGACGCCCGGGCAGTTGGCGGTGGACTTGTGCAATTCCGGCGTGATGGCGGTGGACGGGCGGACGCTGTTCGCGCTCCTCGACCGGGTCGGCAACGACAACGCCAAGGGCGAGTACTATCTCACCGACATCGTTCACATCGCGCGCGCGGACGGCCTCGGCTGCCGCGTCGTCGAGGGCGGCGAGGCGGAGCTGCTCGGCATCAACTCGAGGGCCGATCTCGCCCGGGCGGAAGCCATGCTTCAAGACCAACTCCGGGCCAGGGCGATGGCGGAAGGCGCGACCCTGATCGATCCCGCCACGGTGTTCCTCGGCGCCGACACCATCCTTGGCCGGGACACCACCGTCGGCCCCTACGTGGTGTTCGGGGCGGGCGTGCGCGTCGGGGACAACGTGGAGATCCGGCCGTTCTGTCATTTGGAGAACGTCGTCATCGAGGACGGCGCGTTGATCGGCCCCTACGCCCGTCTGCGGCCGGGGGCCCGGATCGGGCCCGACGCCCACATCGGCAATTTCGTCGAAATCAAGAACGCCACCGTCGAGGCCGGCGCCAAGGTCAATCACCTCAGCTATATCGGCGATGCCCGCGTCGGCGCCAAGGCCAACGTGGGTGCCGGCACCATCACCTGCAACTATGACGGTTTCTTCAAGGATCATACCGACATCGGCGCCGGCGCGTTCATCGGTTCGAACTCGTCGCTGGTCGCTCCGGTGAAAATCGGCGACGGCGCGATCACCGGCGCGGGAAGCGTCATTGTCAAGGACATCGCCGCCGACTCGCTGGCGGTGACCCGTGGGCCGCATATCGAGAGAGCCGGCTGGGCGCGGAATTTCCGCGAACGGCGGAGCAGGGAAAAGGCCGCCAAGGCCGGGAAAAAGGAATAGCGCCCAATGTGTGGCATTATCGGGATTATCGGCAAGGCGCCCGTCGCGCCGCTGCTGATCGACGCCCTGAGGCGTCTGGAATACCGGGGCTACGACTCCGCCGGCATCGCGACCGTCAGCAACGGCGAGATCGTCCGGCGGCGGGCCGAGGGAAAGATCACCAACCTGGAATCCGTGCTGGCGCGCACGCCGGTGGAGGGCCTGATCGGCATCGGGCATACGCGGTGGGCGACCCACGGCGCGCCCACCGAGGTCAATGCCCACCCCCACGCCGACGAACGCGTGGTGCTGGTGCATAACGGCATCATCGAGAATTTCCACGACCTGCGGACCGAGCTGACCGCCGCCGGAAGCGTGTTCACCACCGACACCGACACCGAGGTCGTCGTTCACCTGATCAGCGGCCTGCTGGCCCAGGGCAAGTCGCCGCAGGAGGCCGTCCAGGCGGCGCTCGGCAAGCTGGAAGGCGCGTTCGCGCTCGCCATTCTGTTCGCGGGCCGCAACGACCTGATGATCGGCGCCCGGCGCGGCAGCCCCCTGGCGATCGGCTACGGCGACGGCGAGATGTACCTCGGCTCCGACGCCCTGGCGCTCGCGCCCCTGACCCGCCAGATCTGCTACCTGGAAGAAGGCGATTGGGTGGAGGTCACCGCGAAGGGCGCCGTCGTCCACGACGAAACGGGCGCCGTCACCGAGCGGGCCATCAAGATCACCGCCAGTTCGGGGGCGATGATCGGAAAGGGCAACTACCCCCACTTCATGCTCAAGGAAATCTACGAGCAGCCGTCGGTCATGGGCGACGCCCTGCACGCGCTCCTCAACCCCTGGAACCAGGTGATCCGCCTGCCCGACATGTCCATCGACCTGACGCGGGTCAGCCGCCTGACGCTCATCGGCTGCGGCACCTCCTACCACGCGGCGCTGGTGGCCAAATACTGGTTCGAGCAGATCGCCCGGGTGCCGACGGACGTGGATATCGCGTCCGAGTTCCGCTACCGCCGGATGGACATGCCCAAGGGGGGCATGGCCGTCTTCATCTCGCAGTCGGGCGAAACGGCGGATACCCTCGCCGCCATCAAGTACGCCCGCCAGCAGCAGCAGCATGTCCTGAGCGTGGTCAACGTGCCGGAAAGCTCCATGGCGCGCCAATCCGACGGCTTGCTCCTGACCCACGCGGGGCCGGAGATCGGTGTCGCGTCCACCAAGGCGTTCACCACCCAGTTGACGGTGCTGGCCAGCCTGGTCATCGCCATGGCCGCCCAGCGCGGTGCCATCGACCGGAAGGAGGAGCAGAGACTCTGTCAGGCGCTGACCGAGGTGCCGGGACGGGCCAACGAGGTTCTCATCCACGACGAGCGGCTGGCGGAAATCGCCCGCGAGGTGGCCGAGGCCCGCGACGCGCTTTATCTCGGGCGCGGCACCGGATATCCGATCGCCTTGGAAGGCGCGCTGAAGCTCAAGGAAATCAGCTACATCCACGCCGAGGGATATGCCGCCGGCGAGATGAAGCACGGCCCCATCGCGCTGATCGACGAAAACATGCCGATCATCGTGATCGCGCCGTCGGACCACCTGTTCGACAAGACCGCCTCCAACATGCAGGAGGTCATCGCGCGCGGCGGCCGGGTGATCTTCCTGTCCGACGCCAAGGGCATCGCGCGTCTCGGCGACATGGCGGCGGCGACGGTCGAATTGCCGGCCGTGGATCCGTTCGTCGCGCCGATCCTCTACACCATCCCTGTCCAGCTCCTCGCGTATCACGTGGCGGTGATCAAGGGCACCGACGTGGATCAACCGCGCAATCTGGCAAAGAGCGTCACCGTGGAGTAATTCATGGCGTAATTCCGCCGGACATGGCGGCTACGTGACCAGGAACGGTACCTTGCCCGCTGTCGTTCGCACCGGTTCCTGGCGAAGTTCGAATGTGAAATCGATCATAACGTTAGCGGAGTCGAAGTCTCGTCGAGCGTCCTCCACCGAGCGGGCCTCGCCCGGTCGAACCGTTACGAAGACCGTGGACTTGCCCGGGCCATCCTCGCGGATTTGCATGAATTGTGCCCACGTGAACAGTTGGTGATGCCGGCCGAATACCAACGCGGTCAGCGGGATGCGCTTGCCGCTTGCATCGGTTACGAAGTCACCCAAACGACCTTCCGCCACGCTGAACGAGCGCAGAAACGCGCCGGCCTCGAGGGGCCGGACCGCGTCGCCCGTGTCGTAACGGATGAACGGACACGCGGTGTTGTCGAACGACGTCCCAACCAGCCGATGGGTGTCATCAAACGGGATCGCCTCGACCAGACCGTAGGTTTGCATCGGCCGGTAGACCAGACGCTCGGTCTCGTGCGCCAGGACAGCCATTTCACTGTGACCGTACCAGGAGATGGACGCGGCCTGGAAAATCTCGTCGATCTCATCGCGGTAGATGGGCGCGGGGTACTCCGACGAGAGCAGGATGCCTTTCAGGCCACGGCGCAGGGCGTCTCGCAGGTCGGGATGGTTGACGCGGCACTGCTGGGCGAATTCCGCCACGGCGCTCGGATAGCCATGGATGAACCTTACGTCCCCCCCGCCCGCGACCTTCTTGAGCGCCTCCGCGACCGCTGGCCAGGGCGCATAGGCGTTGACCATGTATTCGTTGTGGACGGCGTTGTAGCGGATTGGCCGGCGGCCCAGGTTCTTGCCGCGGAATGTAACCTTCAGGTCGGTCGCGCGGTAGCCCAGGCGTTCCCAGATGGCATGCATGTGAGCCCATTCGCGCGCGAAGGCTTGGCGGTCCACATAGAAATGGAGCGGTTGACCCGAAGTTCCGCCCGTATTCAACAGCAGCGCCCCGCGATGCGGGTTGCCGCGATCGTCGATCGACGTCTCCTGCATGTCCCGCCGGGTGACGATCGGCACGCCCTTCCAATCGTCCCACCGCTTGAGGTCGCCCGGCGCGAACCCGCGATGATCATAGATATGCCGATAAAACGGGATGTTGTCATAAGCGTACCGGACGATGCGCTGGAGCCGCGGGAGAAACCAGGCGATCCGTTCGTCGTCGCTGGCATGCTCGAAGCGCGCGATCGCGTTTCGGCATTGATTGTACGCCGGACCCAGCCGCCAATCGTAAGGGACATAGGCGGCCCACTTGCCGAGCGGCCGCGGGATGGACTCCATGCAGCGCTTGGCCGCGAGGATCAGCGATGCCATGGGCGACCCCGGATTCGGTTTGTACGGTCGGGACCGTCGAATTGACATGCTGGGATCAAACGCATCGGTGCCGCCACATCCACCGCCGATAGTATCCCAAGGCTACGGACGGTCGCGACGACGTCAAGGAAATATCCGAGATAAATCAAAGTTTGATCTCTGGGGAGGATTCGCGCCAACCGGTTAACAGGACCCCTCCGAGTGCCTATATTCCCGTTGGAACCACCCTGAATCCGGAGACCGTGATGAAGCTTCAGAGCCCCAGCCTGTTTCGGCAACAGTGTTACATCGATGGCGCGTGGACGGACGCGGACTCCGGCGCCACGCTCGAGGTGACCAATCCGGCCGACGGATCGGTTCTCGGGTCGGTGCCGAAGATGGGGGCGGCCGAAACCCGCCGCGCCATCGACGCCGCCAACGCGGCCTGGCCGGACTGGCGCGAACGCACGGCCAAGGAGCGCTCGAACACCCTGCGCGCGTGGTTCGATCTGATCATGGAGAACCAGGAGGACCTGGCGCGGCTGATGACGGCCGAGCAGGGCAAGCCGCTGGCCGAGTCGCGGGGCGAGGTGGTTTACGGCGCCTCGTTCGTCGAGTGGTTCGCCGAGGAGGCGAAACGCGTGTACGGCGACACCATTCCTCCCCATCAGGCCGACAAGCGCATCGTGGTCATCAAGCAACCCATCGGCGTGGTGGCGTCCATCACGCCTTGGAACTTCCCCATCGCGATGATCACCCGCAAGTGCGCGCCGGCGCTGGCCGCCGGCTGCACCGTGGTGGCGAAACCGGCCAGCGCCACGCCGTTTTCGGCCCTGGCGCTGGCGGAACTGGCGGAGCGGGCGGGCATTCCCAAGGGCGTGTTCAACGTGGTCACCGGTTCGGCCCGCGACGTCGGCGAGGAACTCACCTCCAATCCCATCGTTCGCAAGCTGACCTTCACCGGGTCCACCGAGATCGGCAAGGTGCTGATGAAGGCGTGCGCGGGCACGGTCAAGAAAGTGTCGCTGGAACTGGGCGGCAACGCGCCGTTCATCGTGTTCGACGACGCCGATCTGGACGCGGCGGTGGAAGGGGCGATCGCCTCGAAATACCGCAATACCGGGCAGACGTGCGTCTGCGCCAACCGGTTCCTCGTTCAGGACGGCGTCTACGAAGAATTCGCCGAGCGGCTGTCCAAGGCGGCCGCGAACCTGAAAGTCGCCAACGGCATGGAGGATGGCGCGCAGCAGGGACCGCTGATCGACATGGCGGCGGTGGTGAAGGTGGAGGAACATATCTCCGACGCCATCACCAAGGGCGCGCGGGCGATCGTGGGCGGGCGCCGCCATGCCCTCGGCGGAACGTTCTTCGAACCCACCGTGCTGGTGGACGTGACGCCCGAAATGCTGGTCAGCCGGGAAGAGACCTTCGGTCCGGTGGCGCCGCTGTTCCGTTTTCAGACCGACGCTGAGGCCGTGGCCATGGGCAACGACACCGAATTCGGCCTGGCGGCGTACTTCTACAGCCGGGACATCGGCCGGATCTGGCGCGCGGCGGAGGGGCTGGAATACGGCATCGTCGGCATCAACACCGGGATCATCTCCACCGAGGTGGCGCCGTTCGGCGGCGTCAAGGAGTCCGGGATCGGCCGCGAGGGCTCCAAGTACGGCATCGACGACTTTGTCGAGATCAAGTATTTGTGCATGGGCGGCATCTGACGGGTCCCGCCGCTCATTGTGAAACGGCCGACCGGCGTTCATGCCGGCGGCCCCTGATGGTATTCGCTCATGTCCAGCTACGATTACGACCTTTTCACCATCGGCGCCGGTTCGGGCGGCGTCCGGGCGTCGCGCATCGCGGCGACCCTCGGGGCCCGCGTCGCGGTCGCCGAGGAGCGCTACCTCGGCGGCACCTGCGTCAACGTCGGCTGCGTGCCGAAAAAGCTTGCTGGTGTACGCCTCGCATTTCCGCGAAGATTTTCACGACGCGGCCGGCTTCGGCTGGACCGTCGGCGACACCCGCTTCGACTGGTCGCGGCTGATCGCCAACAAGAACACGGAAATCCAGCGGCTCAACGGCATCTACGAAAATCTCCTCGGCAACGCCGGCGTGGAGATCATCAATGGTCACGCCCGCCTGCTCGACGCTCATACCGTGGCGGTCGGCGACAAGACCTTCACCGCGGACAATATCCTGATCGCGACCGGCGGATGGCCGGCGGTCCCCGATGTCCCGGGCGTGGAACACGTGATCACCTCCAACGAGGCGTTCTTCCTCGACCGCCTGCCGGAGCGCATCGTCGTCGTCGGCGGCGGCTACATCGCCGTGGAGTTCGCCGGTATTTTCCATGGCCTCGGATCGCGCGTCACGCAGCTTTATCGCGGGCCGCTGTTCCTGCGCGGCTTCGACAACGATGTCCGCGACACGTTGGCGGAGGAAATGCGGAAGAAGGGCATCGACCTCCGGTTCGACGCGAAGGTGTCGCGTATCGAAAAGGCCAACGGGGCGTTGACGGTGGCGTTGGCCGATGGCTCCACCGTGGACGCGGACGTGGTGATGTACGCCACCGGGCGGTTGCCGAAGATCCAGGGCATCGGTCTCGAGGAGGCCGGCGTCCGGTTCAACGACGCGGGCGCCGTCGTGGTCGACCAGTACTCGCGGAGCAGCGTGCCCAACATCTACGCCGTCGGCGATTGCACTGACCGTATCAACCTGACGCCCGTGGCCATCAAGGAAGGCCAGGCGGTGGCCGAAACCCTGTACGGCGGCCGTCCCACCAAGCCCGACCACGCCAACGTGCCATCGGCGGTTTTCAGCCAGCCGCCCATCGGTTCCGTCGGCCTGACCGAGGCGGAAGCGGCGGAGGCTCGCCCCATCGATGTCTACATCACGCGGTTCAGGCCGATGAAGCACACGCTTGCCGGCGGCGAGGAGCGGACGATGATGAAGATCATCGTCGACCGCGAAACGGACCGGGTGCTCGGTTGCCACATGGTCGGCGGCGACGCGGCCGAAATCATCCAGGGCATCGCCATCGCGCTCAAGTGCGGGGCGACCAAGGCCCAGTTCGACGCCACCGTCGGAATTCATCCGACCGCCGCCGAGGAATTCGTTACAATGCGCGAAAAGCGGCCGGGCGCCTAGTGGTCCGCCGAAACCGTCTTCCGCGCCGCGCTATATTGAGCTTTAATTATTGAGCTTTAATTGAAAATTGGGTTGCACGGGCGTATAGCCTGAACTCACACCCACAGCTTAGAGACATTTTCGATGAGTAATCCCTGGAGCTTGACGAGCTGGCGCGACAAGCCGATCTGCCAGATTCCCGACTATCCGGATAGCGGGAAGCTGGCCGCCGTGGAGAAGCAACTTCGGCGCTATCCGCCGCTGGTGTTCGCCGGCGAGGCCCGCCGCCTCAAGAAGGAGCTGGCGGACGTCGCCGAGGGGCGGGCATTCCTGCTTCAGGGCGGAGACTGCGCGGAGAGCTTCGCGGAATTCCACCCGGACAATATCCGCGACATGTTCCGCGTCCTGCTGCAGATGGCGGTGGTGCTCACGTTCGGCGCGACCGTGCCGGTGGTCAAGGTCGGACGCCTCGCGGGGCAGTTCGCGAAACCCCGTTCCGCCGACACCGAGACCATCGACGGGGTGACGCTGCCGAGCTACCGCGGCGACATGATCAACGGAATGGAGTTCACGCCGGAGGCGAGAATTCCCGATCCGCAACGCATGATCCAGGCCTACAATCAGTCGGCGGCCACGTTGAACCTGCTGCGCGCCTTCGCCCAGGGCGGGTACGCCGACCTCAACGAGGTCAACCGATGGACCCTGGGGTTCGTCGCCGACAGTCCGCAGGGCCACCGCTACCAGAACCTGGCGGACCAGTTGACCGAGTCGCTGGCGTTCATGGCCGCTTGCGGGGTGACCTCGGACTCGATCCCGCAGCTTCGCTATACGAGCCTGTACACCTCCCACGAAGCCTTGCTGCTTCCGTTCGAGGAAGCGATGACCCGCGTCGATTCCACCAGCGGAGACCGCTACGACACCTCGGCGCACCTGCTCTGGATCGGCGAGCGCACCCGCCAACTGGACGGCGCGCACGTGGAGTTTCTGCGCGGCGTGGCAAATCCGCTCGGCGTCAAGATCGGCCCGACCATGGAGCCCGACGAGCTTCTGAGGCTGATCGATATCCTCAGCCCGGCCAACGAGCCGGGCCGGCTGACCCTCATCGTCCGGATGGGACCGGAAAAGATCCGCGCCGTGCTGCCGCGCCTGATCAGCGCCGTCAGGAACAACGGGCGCAACGTGATCTGGGTGTCCGACCCCATGCATTCCAACACGGTCGCCAGCGCCAACGGATACAAGACCCGTCACTTCGACACGATCCTCGAGGAGGTGCGGACGTTTTTCGATGTCCACGAGGAACAAGGGACCTATCCCGGCGGCGTTCATTTCGAAATGACCGGCCAGGACGTCACCGAGTGCGTGGGCGGCGCCCAGGCCATCACCGAGGCGAGGCTCAGTGACCGGTACGACACGCATTGCGATCCCAGGCTGAACGCCAGCCAGGCCCTGGAACTCGCGTTTCTGCTTGCCGAGACCCTGAAGGAGGGCCGAACCCGTGACCGTGAACGCCGCCGGGCCATCGCCTCGTCCTGACAGCGCCGAGCCGTCCGGATCGTCCGGTTCCGGCGCGCGCCGGCCCACGGCCATCGGGCCCGCGCCGGCCGACGTCGGCCAGTGGACGGACCGTTATTTCGTCAGGACCAAGGAGGCCATCGCGCGGTTCGGCGACAAGACGGTCTGTTACGCGGTCTTCATGCGCCGTCCGGTGGTGTTCACGCCCAGGTTGATGGTGCAGTGGCTGGAGGCCGTCGCCGTGTCGCGCGGCATTCAGTTCCTGATCGACCTCAACCACAAGGAGGGCGACTGGGTCGGCGCCGGCGAGCCGCTGCTCTACCTGACCGGCTCCTTCTATCACCTGGTCGACCTGGAGACGATCTACCTGCAGAAGCTGGGCGCCGCGTGCGTGGCCGCCTACAACGCCTTCACCATGTGCATGGATCTTCCCCACGTGGCCTTTCTCGCCATGGACGCCCGCCATTGCGCCGGCATCGAAATGGAGGAACTGATGGCTTACGCCGCCTCGGTCGGCTCCGCCGCCGCGCGGGCCGAGTCGGGAGCCAAGGGGTTCATCGGCAACGCCAATGACGCCACCGCCCACTATTTCGGCTGCGAGCGCGGCCTCGGCACCATGCCGCACGCGCTGATCGGGTACGCCGGATCCACGGTGCGCGCGGCCGAAATGTTCGTGGAGACCTTCCCGGACGACAACATGACGGTGCTGGTGGACTACTTCGGCCAGGAACTGACGGATGCGCTGGCGGTCTGCCGGCGGTTCCCGGAGATGGCCGCCCAGGGGCGCCTCGGGGTCCGGCTGGACACCCACGGCGGCCGGTTCGTGGAGGGACTCGACCCCCAGGAATCCTACGCGGTCCTCGAGCGTCACGCGCCGATCGCGGTCCGGCGCTACCGCAACGACACCGAGCTGCGATACCTCACCGGTACGGGTGTTTCGGCGGCCGCGGTGTTTCACATGCGCGAGCAACTGGACGCGGCCGGCTTCGACCGGGTGAAAATCGTCGTCAGTTCCGGGTTCAACGTGGACAAGTGCAGGGTCATGGGCGACGTGGGCGCGCCCATCGACATCATCGGCACGGGCTCCTTCCTTCCGGACAGCTGGCGCGAAACCTATGCCACCGCCGATATCGTCGAGTACGACGGTGTCGCGTCCGTAAAAGTGGGCCGTGAATTCCTGATCAAGAAGAGATCGGAGAAGATCGCCCCGTAACCGGGACCCGCGTCCCCTCGAGACCCAGGAACATTCGCGCGCGATGACAGACACCCTTGTCCTGGCGATTGCCCAGATCAATCCGACCGTCGGCGACGTGGACGGCAACGTCGAACGCATCCGCGCCGCCCGCGCCGAGGTTCCGGACGCCGGCCTGGTGGTGTGCGGCGAGCTGGCGGTCGCCGGATACCCGCCCGAGGACCTGGTCCTGAGGCGCTCCTTCCAGGACCATATCGAAGGCGCCGTCGCCACCCTGGCGCGGGACACCGCCGGCGGCGGACCGGCGCTGCTCGTCGGCGCGCCGTGGCGCCACGACGGCGGCCTCTACAACGCGGCCCTCCTGCTGGACGGCGGAGAGATCGCCGCGATCCGCCTCAAGCACGCCCTTCCCAACTATGGCGTGTTCGACGAGAAGCGGGTCTTCGCCGCCGGCCCCCTGCCCGAGCCCGTCGACTTCCGGGGCGCGCGGTTGGGCGTCATGGTCTGCGAGGACATGTGGGGTCCCGGCGTCGCCCGCCATCTGCGCCGCGAGGGCGCCGAGATTTTCGTCGTGCTGAACGGCTCGCCGTTCGAGATCGACAAGCCCAACGTCCGCTACGAACTCGCCGCCGACCGGGTCGTCGAGGCCTGTATCCCGCTGGTCTACGTGAACCTGGTGGGCGGGCAGGACGAACTGGTGTTCGACGGCGCGTCCTTCGTGCTCGATGGCCATGGGCGGCTGCGCGACCGGGCGCCGGCCTGGCGGACCTCGGTGACGGCAACCCGCTGGCGGTCCGCCGGCGGAGGTCTGGTCTTCGAGGGCCCGGAAAAAAGCACGGACACCGGCACGGGCGGAAGCGTGGAACCCGTCTCGGAGGGGCTCGAGGCCGTTTACAGCGCCATGACCCTCGGTTTGCGCGACTATGTGGAAAAGAACGGTTTCCCCGGCGTGGTCCTCGGCCTGTCCGGCGGCGTCGACAGCGCGTTGACGGCGGCGGTGGCGGTGGACGCGCTCGGCACCGAACGGGTCCACTGCGTGATGATGCCGTCGCCCTATACGTCCACGGAGAGCCTGGAGGACGCCGCCGAGACCGCCGGATTGCTCGGCGTGAGCCTCGACTCGGTCGCCATCGAACCGGCCATGGAGGCGTTCGACGCGATGATGCGCGGCGTGTTCGCGGGCCGCCCGGCGGACGTCACCGAGGAGAACATCCAGGCGCGCGTGCGCGGGATCGTGCTGATGGCCATCAGCAACAAGCTCGGACACATGGTGCTCACCACCGGCAACAAGTCGGAGATGTCGGTGGGATACGCGACGCTCTACGGCGACATGTGCGGCGGGTTCTCGGTGCTGAAGGATGTCTACAAGACCACCGTGTTCGACCTCGCCCGCTGGCGCAACCGGACGCTGCCCGAGGGATGCCTGGGGCCGGCCGGCCGGGTCATCCCCGAACGCGTGATCACCAAGCCGCCCAGCGCCGAGCTTCGGCCCGACCAGACGGACCAGGACAGCCTTCCGCCCTACGACGAACTGGACGCGATCCTCAAGGCGATGATCGAGGACGAACGCTCGGTCCGCGACATCGTCGCCGCGGGCTTCGACCCCGCCACCGTCCGCCGGGTCTGGCGCCTGCTGCACCTCGCCGAGTACAAGCGCCGCCAGGCGCCCCCCGGCGTCAAGATCACCCAGCGGGCGTTCGGCCGCGATCGCCGCTATCCGATCACCAACGGCTTCACCACTCTGGCATGACCGGGACCATGACCCTGCACCTCTACAACACGCTCCGGCGCGAAAAGCAGCTTTTCGAGCCCATCGACCCCGGCAACGTCCGCATGTACGTGTGCGGACCGACGGTCTACGACTACGCCCACATCGGCAACGCGCGCCCGGCGGTGGTGTTCGACGTGCTGTACCGGCTGCTGCGTCACCGGTTCGGGCCGGGCCACGTGACCTACGTCCGCAACATCACCGACGTGGACGACAAGATCATCGCCGCGCACCGGGAGACCGGCGAGCCCATCGAGTCCATCACCGAGCGCACGGCCCAGGCCTACTGGGACGACATGCACGCGCTCGGATGCCTGGATCCGGACGTGGAGCCGCGGGCCACCAAGCACATCGACGACATGGTCGCGATGATCGGCGCCCTGATGGAACACGGCCACGCCTACGCGGCCGAGGGCCACGTGCTGTTCGACGTGCCGTCCATGCCCGGCTACGGCGCGCTGTCCCAGCGCAAGCTGGACGACATGATCGCCGGCGCCCGCGTCGAGGTGGCGCCCTACAAGCGGAACCCCCAGGATTTCGTGCTGTGGAAGCCGTCGGCGGACGAGGAGCCCGGCTGGGCCAGCCCCTGGGGCCGGGGACGGCCCGGCTGGCACATCGAGTGCTCGGCCATGAGCGGGCGCTATCTCGGCGAAACCTTCGACATCCACGGCGGCGGCCAGGACCTGATCTTCCCCCACCACGAGAACGAGATCGCCCAGAGCACCTGCGCCCACGGGGACCGGCCGTTCGTCCGCTATTGGATGCACAACGGCTATCTGATGACCGAGGGCGAGAAGATGTCGAAGAGCCTCGGCAACTTCTACACGGTCCACGACCTGCTCAAGGAGTTCCCCGGCGAGGCCATCCGTCTGGTGCTGCTGCAAACCCACTACCGCCAGCCCATCGACTTCACCAGGGACGGGGTCGCGCACGCGCGGCAGACCCTGGACCGCATCTATGGAGCCTTGCGCGCCACGGCGGGCATGGACGGAATCCCGGTAGACGGAGTAACGCCCGGCGGCGTTCTGGACGCGCTGTCCGACGACCTGAACACGCCCTCCGCCCTCGCCCACGTCTTCGAGCTGGTCGCCGACCTGAACAAGGCCGGCGGTGACAGCGAGAAACAAACACTCAAGGGCCGGTTGGTCGCGGCCGGCAACCTTCTCGGCCTCCTCCAGCAGGATCCGGAGGAATGGTTCCGCTGGC
This sequence comes from uncultured Alphaproteobacteria bacterium, assembly GCA_963701445.1. Taxonomy (GTDB): domain Bacteria; phylum Pseudomonadota; class Alphaproteobacteria; order Rhodospirillales; family Defluviicoccaceae; genus CAKZLS01. The sequence continues at coordinate 5,996 of CAVPAM010000037.1, read as the reverse complement.
AGCCCGCCGGCGCCGAGACCGTCGCCGAGGACGAGATCGAGTCCCTGATCGCCAAGCGCCTAGCCGCCCGCAAGAGCCGCGACTTCGCCGCCGCCGACGCCATCCGCGACGGCCTGGCCGCCCGGGGCATCGTCCTCGAGGACGGCCCCGGCGGCACCATCTGGCGGCGAGGCTAGAACGTCCCGCCGTTCCAGCCCCAGTGCGCCCGGGGAACGTCCGCGAAGTTGATGTAGACGCGATCCGGCGGAACGCCGATTTCACCTTCGATCACTTGGCAAAGCGCCCCCGAAAGCGCCTCGGTCCGGCCGTCCGGCAACCCGATGCTCCTGAGATCGAGGAACGCCGCCGGCTCCGCCGTCCCCGCCATGAGCATCGGCGTGCCCGGCCGGACGGTGACCATCACATAGCGCTCCGGCTTGCCGAGTTCCCCGGCGACGGCCCGCGAGGCCCGTGCGGCGAGGGCCCCGGCGTTCGCGGTGTCCAGGCTGACGTTGGTTTCGATCCTGAGCAGGGGCATGGCTGTCTCTCTTCCTTCTATCGTCCCTCCCGAACTGACGCCCGGAAACCGCGTGACCGCGCGCGGATTAGGTCGGTGTCCTGCATCAGCACAATGCTCGACGCGACCCCGTCGCCTTTGTGGAGAGTCCAGATTGTACGGTAGCGGTCATCTTGGTGCCCTGACCCTTCATGCGCCGCCAAGTCGCCGGTGCCGTTCCAAACGCCTTCTTGAATGCCCGGGAAAAGGCGGCTTCCGATTCATAGCCGACCGCCTCGGCGATCTGAACAAGGGAGGCGCCGGTGGCGCGGAGTTGCTGCGCCGCAAGTTGCATCCGCCAGTTCGCAAGGTAGTGCATGGGCGCAACGCCGATGAGGCGTGTAAATCGCTCGGCCAACGCCGATCGCGAAAGCCCCACCTCCCGGGCGACTTCGTCCATCGTCCAACACCGGCTCGAGTCGCGATGAAACAGCGCAAGCGCGCGCGCCACGTACGGGTCGCGCAGTCCAGCGAGCCAGCCGCTCCGGCCTTCCGGCAGGCTCTCGGCATAGCGTCGCACCGCCTCCACGAAGAGCAGTTCCGAAAGCTTCGCCAGCACGGTTTCCGACCCCGGCCGTCCGGCCGCCACCTCGTCGGCGGCGAATTGGAAGGTCGAGCGGATCCATTCCGCCGCTCCGCCCTCCTCGACATCGAGGTGGAGTGCCGCCGGCAGGGTTGAGAGCACCGGGTTTCCCTCGATGCCATCGCAGCCGAGGAAACCGCACACCAAGCGGGTCCGGGCGCCGTTGCCGCCATGGTGGATGGCATACAGTCCGTCCCGCTCCGGCGGGTGAATGATCGCGTGGCTTTCCACCGGCGGCAGGCTGAGGTCGCTACCGAGCAAATGCCGGTCGTTCCGTGGCAGCAGAACCACTTCGCCGGGCCCGAGCACGAACGTTTCGTTTTCCTCGCCGATGACGCCAACCTGGAGTTCGCCCTCGACGACATAGTGGTAGAGGATCAGATGCGATGTCTCGCCGAGGAACGGCGAACAATCCTCGGGCGTCAATTGCGAAGCGATGCACCAAGGCGCGAAGAACTCGGCGTGTAGAAATACGCCGCCGGTCAAATGCGCCACCCTCAAGACGTCCGACAGTGCGTCCACCTGCGTCTCTCCGCGCTATCCGCGTCGCCCAGGTGTTCCGGCGTTTCGGTCAAATCTCCCGGCGGACCGATCATAGACCGGAACCGACCCTCCGGATACAAATATACAACAAAAACAAAGGACCGCGCAAACCGGGAGGTCGGATCATGCACCGGCATGGTTCCGAAAAAAAGGAGAGAGGCAATGAATTCCATGGTCGGAATCGCTGACAGCGAACGTTACGCGCGCTGCATCAAGGCGTCGAAGAGCGTACGCTGGGACATTGACGCGGATGTGATCCGGGGGCGCACGTTCCACGGATCTGAGAAGTACCTGCCCGACGGACTCTCGTTGGTCCGAGAGTTCGATACCCTTGATGAGCGCGAGAGGCGCTTCGTCAGCCAGATCCAGGGGCGCACCTATGCCAATATGTTCGGGCTTGTCGAACGCTTCATCAACGCCAAGGTGCTCGAAGTCAGCCGCGATTACTGGTTGGGCGACCAGATTGCCCTGGAGGCGCTGATCCGGTTCAGCGACGAGGAACTCAAGCACCAGGCTTTGTTTCGCCGCATCGACGCCATGATCGGCGCGACCCTGCCCGGCGGTTATCGCTTCGACGTCGACCCTGACATGGTCGCCAGGGTCGTGCTCGGCGGCGGCACCTGGGCGGTGCTGGCGCTGACCCTGCACATCGAACTGTTCACGCAGCTCCACTACCGCCAAAGCATCGAGCCGGACGGCGATCTGTCCGGGCTGTTCAAGGACGTGTTCCTGTTCCACTGGAAGGAGGAGAGCCAGCACGCGATCCTCGACGAGTTGGAGTGGAAGCGGCACGACGCCGGCCTGACGGCTGAAGAGCGCGACCAGGGGGTGAACGAGTTCATAGACCTGGTTGGCGCGGTGGATGGCATCCTACGGGCACAGGCCGGCTCGGACGCACGGTATTTTGCGGACACGTGCGGGCGGATGGTCGAGGAAGACGAGGCACGAGCGATCGAGGCCAAGTTCCTCGCGGCGTACCGCTGGCAATACATTCATTCGGGAGCCGCTCACCCGACGTTCCTGCGGGTGCTTCGCGGCTTCATCAACGACGACCAGGCCGGGCGCATCCAGGCGGCGCTCGCCACATTGCACTAAGCCTGAAATGGGAAGGCTCGCGACGAGCCCAACGGAGGAGACATATCATGGACGCAGTTACCGCGACTAAGGAACCCACTGTTGTCAACGGCATCAATTTGGATGACCTGTATGCCTTGATCGACAGCGTGCGGAACGACGCCTCGAAAGGCAAGACAAACTGGCATGTCAACACGACATGGCGGGGCCAGACCCGGAGCCGCGCCGAAATCACGGGCTTCGCCCTCGGCGGCGAGCAGATATCACGCCGGTTCTCCGTCGACATCGACGAACCTTGCGAGCTCGGCGGCACCAACCAGTTCGCCAATCCCCAGGAGTACCTGATGGCGGCGCTCAACGCCTGCATGACCGTTGGATACGTGGCGCAGTGTGCGATCCGCGGGATCACGCTCGAGAGCCTGGAGATCGAGACCGAGGGCGAGATAGACATCCGCGGCTTCCTCGGCATCGATCCCGACGTGGCGGCGGGCTACGAGAGCCTGAACTATACCGTTCGCATCAAGGGTGACGGCACCGAGGAACAATTCGCCGAGATCCATGAAGCGGTCATGGCAACCTCGCCCAATTTCTACAATCTCTCGCGGCCGGTGGCCCTGAAACCAACTTTAATGGTCGGTTGAGCCTCGGAAGGTTTGACGTGACGGAGCCTTGTTCCCGAGGCTCCGTCACGCTCCCCTCGATACCAAGCTGTGTGTCGGGTTCGAGTCTTTGTTGTCTGAAAACGGTGTATCGCGTCGTTGGGGCGTCCCGTCTTCGAGAGACCGCTTCTTCCGATGAGTCAGGCCCTTAGCCGTTTCCGGGCCGCGATGAACTGATCGTTTGGAATTCGACCGCCGGAATCCGCCGCGAATGCCGGCTTGATCCGGTTCAACAGGAACATCGGAAGACCGCCCTTGCTTTTGGTCGCGACAATGCCCCTGTCCTCGGTGGCGAACAAATCCTTTACGTGGTGATATGTGCTTTCCGACAGATTGACGTGTCCGGGCACGCCGTTCGTCTCCATCAAGGCCGCGACGTTCACCGCGTCCCCCCAGATGTCATAGGTAAACTTCCGCTTGCCGACGACACCGGCCATCACCGAACCGGTATGAATGCCGATCCTCAATTCCCAGGGAGGCAAGCGCATCTTCTCGCGCAGGGCGTTCATACGCTCGACGTAACCTTGGATCTCGAGCGCCGCCAAGCAGGTGTCGATGGGATGCTCCCGGTTCGGTTTCGGTAACCCGCCGGCGCAGAGGTAGGCATCGCCGATCGTCTTGATCTTCTCAAGATCATGACGATCGACAATCGCGTCGAAGGCGGAAAAGTATTGGTTCAGGTCTTCCACGAGCTGTCTGGGCTCGAGACTCTGCGCAATTTGTGAGAATCCTTTAAAGTCGGTGAACATAATCGTTACGGATTCGTAGTATCTTGGCTCAACATGCTTCTGATGTTTCAGCTCATCCGCGATATATTGAGGCAGGATATTCAACATGAGGTCGTCCGCCTTCTTCTTCTCGGCGGCGAGCGCCTCGCGGGTCGCCTTCAATTCCAGGAAGCTTCGGCGCAGTTCGAGTTGTGAGACGACCTGACGGGACAGGCGTCGGATGGCGTCCGCCTGGGCGAAGGTGATGTGGCGCGGCTCAAAGTCCAGTACACACAGCGCGCCCAGGGCAAACCCCTCGGGGTTGATCAAGGGCATACCGACGTAGAACCGGAAGTAGGGCTCGCCGGCGACATAGGCGAGTTCGCGAAAGCGATCGTCTTCGCGCAGGTCGGGCACGACGAGCAGATCGCTCTGACAGAGCGTGGTGGAACACGTGGTCCCCCGCGGCAATTCGGATAGTTCGGGCGTCAGCCCATATTTGGCCTTAAGCCATTCCTTCGTGTCGGAAATCAGATTGATGACGCCTACCGGGCAGTCAGAGAAACTGGGCCGCCAGCTCGGCGATATCGTCGAAGGCCGGTTCCGGAGGCGTTCCAATGATCTGATACGACTCAAGCGCCTTAACCCGCTCACGCTCGTTCTCCGGCAGAGGAAGATCCATGGCCCCTCCTTGCGCGCCATTGCGAATGCTTTAGCATTTTCCGTTGGTATTAGGCCGCGCGCGCCAGGCTGGGCATCGAACAACCGCGCCGGTAGCGCCAGACCGCCGCCGGCGGTAAGTTGGCCAGGACCCAATTGGTCCGTTCGCCAATCATGCCGAGTTCCGCGCCCAGCTCCGGTGGCACTGGCGCGGCCATTCCATAAGTGTACTGCACCAGTACGCCCTCGGCACGGAGGACGGCGGCGATCTGGGACAGCACCGCCCGGCGGTGCTCGCTCGTCATGCTCAGCAGCGGCAGGCTCGAGACGACGGCCTTGACCGGCCCAATGCCGACCTGCTCGAGCAGCGATTCCAGCGCCCGCGCCTTGCCGGAAACGATCCGGACTGCCGGGAAACGCTCGCGCAGCAGTTTGCAGAACGAGGCGTTGCGCTCGATCGCAACCAGTTGGCTGGGCTCGACCCCGGCCTCCAGCAGCGCCCGCGTCACGCGGCCGGTCCCGGGCCCCAACTCGACGACCGCTCCCGGCGCCTCGGTGTCGATCTCGGCGGCCAGCGCGGCGGCCAGCGCCGGCCCGCTCGGCACGACCGCGCCAACCTGGCCGGGCCGGCACAGCCAATGGAGAAAGAATCGAAACCCATCGAAGTTGCGCGGACGGTGGCGCATATCAGAGATCATGTCTGGTCAAAACTCGGTTTCCCCATGGCGGCAAGGGCAGCCGGAGCGCGGAGGCTCCCCAGCTGAAAACAGCATTGCAGTGTGGCCGAAACTAGGCGTCCATAACTCATTTGGTCAATATTCCTTGGACGCCTCCTTAAACTGGCGCCAAATGACAGCCAGGGATGCCGCCTCGAGGAGGTTGATGTCAGCCACGCCAAGGGGAAAAGGCGACGCAACCCTTTGTTAGGTTCGGTCAGGGCCAAGATCGTTTCCCGCGCGGAGGAGTATCCGTGGTCCAGCGCGGCGGCGCACCGCGGCTCTGGAACGGATCCGATCCTGTGTGGATCAACGGCCTGGGACTCGGCCTCGGTGGATATATCCGATTGGTCGGCTTGGCTGAAAGAACCCGATGAAGCCGACACATTGCGGCGTCCGCGGCGCCACGCTCAAAAAAACCTTCCATGCGGTTGCGACGGCTTTGTCGATAGGCTCGAAACAATTGCCGGCCGCCCCTTGCGCGCCAGGCCCGCCGGAAGGCCGCGAAAAGGGTAGCGT
>CAVPAM010000036.1:0-42989 GCA_963701445.1 uncultured Alphaproteobacteria bacterium | reverse complement strand
CTAGTTGTGACGAAAACACCTTTGTTCCCCCCGCGTTCAACGAGCGACCCGGCGAACTCTCGAACCTTGTCAACGCCGATCCCGTTCCCTGGCGCATACCGTTTTGCTTGAAGATAAATGTTATCCAGGCCGAGTATGTCCTCGTTGATCAGGCCATCAATACCACCGTCACCACTCCTACCGATGCGTCTCGCGGCTTCGGAGCCGGATCCGCCATAACCCATCGCGACCATGAGATCCACGATGACCTGCTCGAAGAAAGCCGGGGTCGCTTTAATGATCCCATCAAGTAGAAGGCCCCGAAGATCGTCCGTGATTTCCTGGTATGCGGCTTCGATCTGCTCCTCCGGTGTGGCTCTTTGGTCTGCTATCGTGCCGGTCGTGCCGCCTGCGTCTTCTTGCTCTTTTTTCGACCTTACCGATCGATCGCGAAAGGCACGGAACTGTTCGAACCGGTCAAGATATGCATTGTCAATTCGTTCCCGGTTTTCGGCCAACACGGCGCGGCCCATCTCGCTCGCCTCGAAGTGAGCCCGGCGGGTCATTTCAAGCAGCCCCGCCTGAACCAAATAAGTCTTTGCCCAATGGACACGGTTTGAAAACGTCGACTGCTTGCCGCTGGGTAGCAGTTCCGTGCGCTCCTCGTCCGACAGATGAAACTCATTCGCGAGAGCACGGATGCAATCGCGAACGCTGATTTCCGTATTGGCGGCCACGCGCAAAACAGGGAGCATCAATGTCTGATAGTCGGGAATTGTCATGACACTCCCATCCTAAGGCTGAACAGTCTTCCACGCCAACGCAATTCGCGGACGGGCGGCGACGTCATACCATTCGATCAGGACCGACATGATCAACGCCGGCGCCCAATGGCGCGATGCCGAGGTCGTCGTCGACGCGGGCATCGTCACCAGCCGCGCGCCCGGCGATCTCGATGCCTTCGTGACGAAAATCATCGAGGAAGTCGGCGAGGGCGAGCACCGCCGCGATCGTGGCCTGACGGTAGCCGGCGGCCGGCGGCCCCTCGCCGCTGGCCCGACCGGCCCACCGCTACCGGCTAGCGGCCGGCGCGGATCACCGCGCGCATTTCTTGTGGATCGCGTATTCCTTTCCGTTCCAGCGCCAGACGGGAAAACAGTTGCCGGGGCCGCCGAACTCGATGTCCGGATAGCCCTTGTTCTTGGTTTCGAGGACCTGGTAGATGCCGGGGAAGCCGAACTGCGACGTCCACTTTCCATCCGGCCCCTTGATCCTCAGGTCGACGTTGACGCCGGTCATGCCGCCCCAGCACGTTCCGTGAATGACCACGAACACCTCGGGCTGGCCGTCGCCGTTGAGGTCGACCACGTTATTTTCGTAGGGCGTATCCTGATTGCAGTCCTTGTCGAAATAGCTCCCGGAGGGGCTGTCGAACCGCCCGTCGGTCGCCTCGGAAATGACCTTGGCCTCGTTCCACGCCGGAGCGGCTGCGCCCGCCGGCGGGTGGACCATCATGAAAACCGGGATCAACGCCACCATGACATATCGGATCGGTCTCATCGTAGTTTCCTTGGAAAAGTGAAGTCCCTGCGATCCTCGCCCGGCCCGGGCGGACAGACTTTCCGTTCCGCTCGTCGCCGTCTCCCGGTATCATCGCTCGACACGGGGGAGCGGCCCGTTTTTGCCGGAGGATCACAGGCATCATGATCCCACGTTCGGAAATGGACAAGATGCTTTCAGGAGAGCTCTACTCTTCGTCTGACCCGGACTTGGTGGCGATGCGGGGCTGGGCTCGTCACCTTTGCAGGAGTTTCCACAAAACCGGCCCCGGCGGCCGTTGATTGATCGTTCGAGCCGGATGGCCGCGATACCGGAGGAGATAAGGCCCATGTCCGCGCCGCCGGAATTGCATACATCGACCACGCGTACGTCCCCATGGAGGAGGCCAAAATCTCGGTCCTCGACTGGGGCTTTCTCCACTCCGACGCCACCTACGACGTGGCGCACGTGTGGAAGGGCCGGTTCTTCAGGCTCGGGGACCATCTCGACCGGTTCCTGGCGTCGGCGTCGCGGCTGCGGCTGTCGCCGGCGGTGGACCGGGCCGGGCTGGCGCGCATCCTCGCCGAGTGCGTCGCCCGCTCGGGGCTCTCCGACGCCTATGTGGAGATGATCCTGACCCGGGGCGTCTCGCCGACCTTTTCGCGCGACCCGCGCGACGCCGAGAACCGGCTCATCTGTTTCGCCATCCCGTTCGGATGGATCCTGCGGCCGGAACAGCGCGAGACCGGTCTCTCCATCGCGATCTCCCACATTCAGCGCATTTCCCCCGAATCCGTGGATCCCCGCGTGAAGAACTATCACTGGCTGGACTTCGTGATGGGGCTTTACGACGCCTACGATCGCGGCGCGGGCAGCGTGGTCCTGCGCGACGCGTCGGGCAATCTGACCGAGGGGCCGGGTTTCAACATTTTCATCGTCAAGAACGGGACGATCGCGACGCCCGGCCGGGGGGTGCTCGAGGGGATCACCCGGAGATCGGTTCTGGAGCTCGCCCGGGAGGTTGGCGTCGCGGTGGAGGAGCGATCCGTCGCGGCCGGGGAGGCGGCCGCCGCCGACGAGATGTTCGCCACGTCCACCGCCGGCGGGATCATGCCGGTCACCCGCGTCGACAACGCCGCCGTGGCCGACGGGCGCATGGGCCCGGTAACCAGGCGCCTATCCGATGCCTACTGGGAACGGCACGCCGATCCCGAATGGTCGGTGGGCGTGGACGAGATCCTGTCCCCGGGACCGGGGCCCTGAGCTAGGGCGAGGGGGGAGCCACGCCGGCCGCCTCAAGGTCCTCGACCATGCGCCCGGCGATGATCGCGTTGCCGGCGTCGTTGTAGTGGATGGCGTCCATGTAGATGCAGTCGGTCACGCCGTCGAACAGCCGGCGCATGTCCATGAACCGGACGCGCGGCGCGTCGTCGTAGGCCGCGTCCAGCTCGCCGTAAACCCGGGCGTAGCCCTGGAAGGCGGATCGCATGATCTCGGCATACCGCTCCATGTCCATGGCGGGGCCCAGCTTCGGGATGATCATCCGTATCCCCGCGTCCCGTTCGCAGGCCGTGTCCTTGAACTCCCACGGATGCGGCTGCAGGTAACCGAAAAACCAGACGCCGTTGCGGGCGGCCCACGCGGCGGCGACGTCCATGTTGGTCTTAAGCACCGACAGGTAGAGCGGATCCGTTTCCGCGACCCAATCCGACAGCGCCCGGACGGCCAGCCCGTCGTACACCGCCGCCCGGTGTTCTCTCATCGTCCCGGGCCGGGTCTTGCCTTGGATGCTCTGTACCAGCAGATACGCGTAGGTCATCACCGGCGGCGGCGGCCGAATGTTCCCGCGCAGCACGGTCATGGCGTCGAAGTAGTGATAGCTGAAGTCCGCCCAGTTGATCAGCGGCGCGTCCAGATTGGCCCGCAGGTGCTCGAAGTTGGCGTAATGGGCGTCGTTGAAGCCGTCCAACATGATCACGGCGTCCGGCCGCAGGTAGATCGCCTCGGCGATCAGTTTCATCACCTCGCCGTACGAATAGTTGCCCCCCATGCCGAAATTCAGCACCTGGAACGGGCCCTCGCCGTCCTTGTTCAAAAGCGCTTCCAGGCGCGCCGGTATGGTCTTGTCGTTTCCGCTCGCCGTCGCGCCCGCGACGCTGCTGCCGCCGAGCATGACGATCCGGACGAGCCCGGGGGGCTTTTCCGGAAAATGGGCCGGCTCCCGGTCGCCGTTGAGGATGAAACCGTGTCTGCCGATCTTCAGGCCGGAAAAGGTCGCGTCGGGGCGGAGGGTATATTGCGTCGGCGGAGAGAACACATACTCGCTCTCGCCCTTGCGGCCGACGGCGAGCCGGTCGAGCAGCGGATGCTGGTGAATCCGCCTTGAGACGGCCTCCCCCAGACCGAGGTCCCCGCTCCTTGCCGACTGCCAGACCAGAATGGCGAAGGACACGCCTTCCACCGCCAGCAGGGTTGTCAGGATGATGGCCGCATACGTGAGGATGGTTTTCGCGGGGCGTGTCATTCAGCGCGTGTCAAACACATAAATTGATCTTTTCAAGAGTACGCATAATATCTTGTTCTATTGTTCAATGAATAATGAATAACGCGCCTTTAGGGTCAGTGCAAAAGCAAAATGCGAAATATGCCGATGAATTTTGATGATTATAAATATTATTCAATATTGGACATCGGATGCCTATTGGTGGGTTCTTGCTTTTGCGAATTTTTTGGATTGGCTGTCGACCGAAACAGTACATGCGCGCCATCGCCTCCGGCCTTCGCGTTTCACGGCATCGCGCCAATAAATGTTTGACATCTTTTCGGTCGCGACTACTTTTGGTTTAGATCTTCGTACACAGTCCTCTCTGCGTGGCCGGCTTGCCGTATCGACGGCGCGGCCCATTGGCGCAGTGTTGGTCTATCGGAGCTCGGGACGCTTCCCGGCGGGCATGGCATCGAACGCGCCGGGCGGGAAGCTTCACCTTGATAGGACTGGAAAGGGAGACCACACCATGGAAACGAAACAGGCGGCGCCAGGCGATACCGTGCGCGTGCACTACACCGGAACCTTCGCCGACGGAACGCAGTTCGACAGTTCGGTGGGGCGCGACCCCATTCAATTGAAGCTCGGCGCCGGGATGGTCATTCCCGGCTTCGAGAACGCCCTCGTGGGCATGGCCGAGGGCGACACCAAGAGCGTGACCCTGGAGCCGATGGACGCCTACGGTCCGCACGACGCCCGCCTCGTTCAAAAAGTGGAGCGCGACCGGATCCCGTCCGAGATCGATGTCCAGGTCGGAACCGGGCTTCAGACGTCCGACGAGAACGGCAATGTCATCAACCTCATGGTGATCGGGGTCGAGGACGAGGCCGTGACGGTCGACGCCAATCATCCGCTGGCCGGCAGGGATCTCAGGTTCGATCTCGAACTGGTGGAAGTCGTCGCCGCGTAGGCGGAGCCAAACCGGATCGTTGGCGGAGCCGCGTTTACCGTAAAGTCATACCTCGCTGATACGTTCGCCGCGTGTGCGTTATCACGGCAGCGAGAATGTCGGCGTGACTGTCATCAAATTTCCGGGCGGGGGGCGCCAGCCCCCTCCGGAGCCGCCCGAAGTGCAACTCGGCGAGGCCATCGAGACGGCCGTGGAAGTGCACGACCTGATCATGGAGGGCCTGCGCTGCCATTCCTTCGCCGACAGCCCGGAAGGTCTCAAGACCATTCTGCCGGCGGCGCTGAGCGACCTCTTCGGACCGGAATACGTGAAGTGGGCGGAGACCCAGTTCGAACTAATCTACACCGTGGATCCGTACACGTTCATCGACCACCTGATCTCCTATAAAGCGCATACCTGAGGCCGCTTATCCCGATTCTCGGACTTGGGGCGCCCCCCGAGGAAGCGCCCCGAAATGTCCGATTTCCCGAACCCGCCCTATTTGATCGCGCCGGTTTGCTGCAAGGCCAGCACGCAGCGGTTGGACACTTGGGCCCTGTTCTGACCGAGGCACTGGACGATCCGGCCCTCGCCCATCTGCACCTTGGGGCAGACCTTGTTGGCATCGTCGCCGCATTCGTTGATCAGGAATGTCAACACGGCAACGGCCCGCTCCAGTTGCGCGGCGGCGTCGTACAGCGCGTATTCGCATTGCGAGGACAGCTTGTCGCTGAACGCGTACAGGCACGCCAGAACCCGCTGCTGACCGGGCGTGACATTCTTGCAGAAGGTTTCGAGTTCGGTCTTGCAGCCTGTCTTGACCGTTTCCACGGGGCCTTCCTGCGCGAAGCCGGGAGACGCGACGGCAAACGCCGCCACGACGGCGGCAACGGCGGCGAGGCGAACGAAGATCGAATGCATGTCTTTTCCCCTTGTTGTTCGGACGCCCGCGGCGCCCATTGAATGAACGGGCCGGTTCGGCGCGCCCGGGATCGCCTGCCGCGCAAACCCCAAATCCCGAACGTGTCTCTCCCGATAGCGAGATAATGGCCGCTCGCGACGCCGATTCCAAGGGGATCGGTTATTCAAGCTGGACGATGACGGCGTTGACCGGCCCCTCGGAGGTAACCCGGGTGACGTGACCCTTGCCCTGGGTATCCGCCATCAGCCACGCGTCGCCGGCGGCCACCGACCGGGTTTCGCCGCCGCTGGCGATCACCTCCATGGCGCCCGACAGGCAGAACAGGATCTGGCGGCGCGGCGACGGGTGGCGCTCGCCGCCCCAGCCGGCGGGAAGCTGGATCAGGACATACCGGGTCGCCGCCTCCGGATCCGAGACGTAAAGCGGATCCGCCGGCGGCGCGAAGTCGCGCAGAGCCATGGGAATGTCCACCGTGTCGAACCGGCTCTCGCCGTCCTCGCCGTCGTAAAGTCGCAGCACCTCGACGCTGTCGCTCATGGTCTTCTCCCTCAAATGTCGGGTCAAATTGTAGACACGCGGCGCGGTTGTGTGTAGCGAGAACGGATCGGTTCACCGGCGACCGGCCCAACCCCATACCGGCATAAGGCACCCACCATGGATGACCGGATACCCGACAATCGCGCGTTCGTGCTCTTCGATCTCGGCGGCACGCTGATCTTCGACCCGTTCGCCGAGGTTCTGTCCCGGCTGGAAGAGGACCTGCGGGCGGGGCGGACCCGGTCACCCTTTCCGGCCGACGCCGTAGGCCGGTTTCTGGAGGATTGGGCCCGGGTCAACAACGAGCTCAACTTTCCGTTCGCCGCCCATTTCCTGCAGGAGGAGGCGTTCATCTGGCAGGCCATTCTCGGCCGGATCGAGGACGTGGAACCCGCCGCCCGGGCGGATTTGCCCCTCGTCCTGGCCGAACTCCTGTTGGCGTACCGGTCGCTCGCCCGGCGGGCGATCGCGGAGCAGGCCCATCTTCCCGCGCTGCGGGCCATGCTGGCGGACCTCACCGGTCGCGGCGTCGTCCTGGGAGTCGCTTCCAACGATCGGGAGTACGCCACGCGGGCGCTGTTGGCGTGGTCGGGGCTGGCGCCTTCTTTCCGGTTCGTGTTCACCAGCGAGGGACTGAGCCGGCGTTACGAGGGGGCCGAAAAGCCGTCGCCGGTGTTTTTCGAGGCGGTGAAGCGCGAGGCCGGAATAGCCCCCGGCCAGGACCGGTGCTACTACGTCGGGGACGACGAAAAGCGCGACGTGGAGACGCCGCGCGCCTGTGGCTTCGGGACCATCCGCCTGCTGGTGGAGGCCGGATCGGCCAAGTCCTGGGTGGACGACCCGGCGCACTCGTCCGCCGATCACGTGGCCCGGTCTCTCGACGACTTGGCGGCCCTCTTCCGGCGCCTTCTGTGAGCGCCCCTTTGCCGGGAGGCCGTGTCAGACGCTGCCGCCGCCGAACGCGCTGACACCGGGTCTTTCCGCGCCGCCGCCCATCTCGCCGCCGCCCATGCCGTCCTCGTCGTCGCCCGGGAATGGGGTATCGAAGGACCCGGCCATGTCCTCTCCGCCGCCACCCATGCCGGCTCCGCCGTCTCCGTCCCCGGCACCAGCCATGAACGCCGGTCCGGCGCCGGTCGACGAGTCGTCGCCGCCACCGCCCATCCCGTCCTGGTTTTCGTCGTCGCCGGGGCCGGACGCCATGGACTCCGGTCCACCCTCCACCGAGCCGCCGCCAAAACCGTCCCCCGGTTCTTCCGGCTCCGGCGCCACGCCCGACGCAAACGTGGACGGAGTGGACCCGGCCCCGCCGATGCGCTCCAGGGCCTGGAGCGACAGGGCCTGCAGACCGGGTTCCGTCTCCGACCGCGCGGCCTCCTCCACCCGGGCACGCAGCGCCTCGCCGCCGCCGCTTCGCACCGAGGCGAGAGCGACCTTGCGGACGCCGACGTCGGCGTCGCCCACCAGGGGAGCGAGAACGTCGCTTCCGAGATCGCCGGGAACGTTGCTCATGGCCGCCGCCGCCGCGACCCGGACCGTCGCGTCGCCATGACGGGCGGCATTCTTCAGGACCTCCAGCGAGCTTTCGACGGGTATCAGCGACGCGAGATAGGCGGCTTTCGACGCCAGCATGGCGTCCGCGCCCGCGACCAGTTTCTTCAGGTGCGGCACGGCCTCGGCGCCAAGCTTGGCGGACTCGGGATAGTTGGGCTCTTCCGGATCCAGGCAGGCCCGAACTTGCTTCATCGTTACAGGCATCGCGACCTCCTCACAGCTCGATCGTGAACGGACTGTTGTCCATGGTGGTTCGTTCCGAGGACACCAGGTCCGGCGGGGGATTGGTGATGTTGCCCGTGCCGTTTCCGGTCATCAGGCGATCGTTGTTGTTGACGTGGTTGAGGTCGAGGACGTGTCCGATCTCGTGGGCCAGTGTCCAGGTCGAGGCGCCGCGCGCCACCACGCAGGCCTGCAGTCCCGGCTGGTGCGCCGCGCAGCCGTTGAAGGGCGGCACCGTGGACCGCACGAAATAGACCGGAATGTCGTTCGGGCCGACGTTGTTGCGGTTGGCGAACAGCGTATTCTGCTCGGCGGTGGTGTTGCCCGAGGTGCAGGCGCCCACGTCGAGGTCGTTGAGAGCGGGCAGGTTGAGTGTTTCCGTGGATGCCACCGCCACCTGGAACCCGGCGGCGTTGTAAACCTGGCGCATGCTTTCGACCATCGTGTTGATGGGGATGGTCGGATTGGTCAGGGTCTTCACATGCAGCCGCACCCAGGGCGTGGTCGGCACCGACGGCGCGTCGATCACGTCCAGGTGGACCAGCCGGAGGTTCTTGCCGTTGAGTTCCTCCCACTTGTTGACGAAATTATCCCACCGCGTGTTGCCCCACAGATAATAACCGCCGCCTCCAGCCCGCCACACGCCGGCATAGCGGCGCTGGCCGTTGACGAAGTAGGTCTTGACCACCGTCAGGCGCAACCCCTTGCCGGCCAGCTCCTTCCATTTGTTGACGAAGCCGGTCCAGCTGGCGTTGATCCAAAGGTAATGACCGCCGCCGCCGGCCCGCCAGGCCCCGGCATAGCGCACGCCGCCGCTGGTCTCGTAGATCTCCAGATCCACCAGCCGGAGGTTCTTGGCGCTGAGTTCCTGCCATTTCGCCTTGAAGTTGTTCCAGTCCGCGCCCACCCAGAGGTAATAGGCGTCGTTGCCGGGCCGCCAGACGCCCGAATAGCGGAGCTGACTGCCCACGGTCACCACTTTCAGCACGGTGAGGCGCAAGCCCTTGCCGGCGAGTTCCTGCCATTTCGCCTTGAAACCGTTCCAACTGGCGTTCACCCACAAGTAATGACCGCCGGTTCCCGCGTGCCAGACGCCTGTATACCGAAGGCTGTTTCCCTGGACATGAACATTCAGGTCGACCAGGCGAAGGTTTTTCTTACTCAGATCCTCCCATTTCGCCTTGAAACTGTTCCAACTTGCATTCGCCCACAAATAATGCGCGCCACTTCCGGCGCGCCAAACGCCAGTGTAGGAATTGGTCATGGCTATCTCCAGACTTTTATTTTGGCGTCGATCACTTTACTTGCCCCCTTTAAGGAGTGAACTTTTAGTGAACGGCCAAAGCATCCCCGCATTTGGGTTAATTGTGCTCCCAATTCTTCTATTTGTAAATAATTATTACTATCACATTACCCGCGCGGAATGGATCGCGGCCGGATGCGGGCATTATGGAATTCGGGCGATGTCGGCCCGGGTGAACCGACCAGCCTCGGGTACGGGGAAGGGCATGGCAACAACGGCAGAGGTATCGATCACGATCAGCGCGGCAGGCCGCGCTCGTCATGGGCGATAGTGTCATCGGCCGTTCGTCCGGTTTTACGCGGCATGGCGGCGGTCCTTCGGCTGATGGCCATGATCTCGTCCTTGAGATCGAGAGGCGCCTTGCCGCATTCCCGCTCGAGACGGTCGCGCAACGCGTTGATCACCGCTTCCGTGATTGTTTCGCCCGTCCGAGCCGCGAGCTCGCGAGCCAGCCGCTCGGCTTCCAAATTTCTGATGTTCAGGGTCATGACGAAATCCCGCAAAACAGGCCAGTGCCGTCGTTGTCATGATGCCAGAGCGGCGGCGGTTGTGCGAGCGATGAGGCTTGTGGGAACCGCTAAAGGTGTTCCTTGAGCCTCGGCATCAGTTCGACGAAGTTGCAGGGGCGATAGCGGGCGTCGAGTTGGTGGACGAGGATGTCGTCCCAGGCGTCCTTGCAGGCGCCGGGGGAGCCGGGAAGGGCGAAGATGTACGTGCCGGACGCCACCGCGCCGAGGGCGCGGGACTGGATGGTCGACGTGCCGATCTTGGCGTAGCTCAGCATCCGGAACAATTCGCCGAAACCGGGGATCTCCTTGTCCATGACCTTGTGGACGGCCTCCGGGGTGACGTCGCGGCCGGTGACGCCGGTGCCGCCGGTGGCGATCACCGCGTCCACCTGGTCGTCGTCGATCCAGGCCCGGAGCTGGACCGCGATGGTGTCGGTGTCGTCGGCGACGATTTTGCGGTCCGCCAACCGATGGCCGGCGGCCTCGATGCGTTCCACCAGCGTCCGGCCCGACTTGTCGTCCTCCAGGGTTCGCGAGTCGGACACCGTCAAGACCGCGATGTTGACCGGAACGAACGCCCGCTCGCCCTTAATTTGCGCCATAGGTGGCCACTCTCGACGCGGTGTTGTCCTGCGGCCTGTAGGCCGGCCACCGGCCCGCCGCGAGAGCGTCCAGCGCCGGGGTCGGCTGGCCGAAGCGGTGGCGGTAGATCCATAGATTGGCCAGCACCCGTTCGATGAAATTCCGCGTCTCGCCCGCCGGAATGGATTCGATGAACAGCAGCGGGTCATTCATGTGGTTGACCCGTCCGTGCCAGTTCTGCAGGTTCCCCGGCCCGCCGTTCCACGCGGTCGCCAGCTTGAACAGATCGCCGTCGACGCCGCCGTTGCCGAGCAGCATCTGAATGTATTTCTGGCCCAGCGACAGGTTGACCCCCGGCTCGTACAGGGTGTCGCGATCGCTCACGTTGTAGCCGGTGCCGCGCGCCACGTAGCTGGCGGTCGCCGGCATCAGCTGCATCAGGCCCCGCGCGCCGGCCGAACTCGTCGCCTTGGGATTGAACCGGGATTCCTGGCGAATCACCGCGTAAACCAGCGCCCGGTCCACGGCGAACCCGCCATGCGGGCTCCACGGCGGCACCGGGTACGCGGTGGCGTCGATGCCGCCGCCGTTGGGAAAGACCCGGTCGTGCAGGCGGAGCGCCACGTGGGGCATGCCGGCGCGGCTGGCCGCCACGATGATCCCGCGGTCGACGTCGGGGCTTTCGCGTCCGGCCAGGACGTCGAACTCCCGTTCGGCGCGGCGTTGCTCTCCGACCTCGATCAGCGCCAGGGCCCGCCGGCCGGCGGTCGAGCGGGCGAGGGCGTCGAGGCCCGCCTGTTCGGTGCCGGGGGCATTCCACTGGAACGGCATGGGCGCGCCCAGGATGTGCCGGGCGAGGAGGCCGTAGAACGTCCCCGGGTACGACGCCGCAACGGTCAGCCACCGGTTCACCTGTTGCGGCTGATTGGCCACGAGGCGGGTCCGGGCCGCCCAGAAGGCGCCGGCCGACGCCATCCACGGCGACAGGTCGCGGCGGACGGCCAGGGCCTCGAAATGCTTCGCCGCCCGGTCGAAATCCCGCGATCGCCATGCCGCGAGGCCCGCCGTCCAGTGCGCGCTCGGCAGGTACAGGCCCGACCGGCCGGCCGCGCCGCCCGCCCATTCGATGGCCAGGGCGTCATCGCCGTCGACGAAATATCCCTGGCCCACGCGCGCCCGCATGTCGTCCAGCTCGACGGCGCCGAGGAGTTGCGATGCCTCGCCCGATTGGATCAGGCGTATCGCGGTCTCGTTCTGGTCCTTCCACACCGCCCTGCGAATCTCGTTTTTCAGCGCCGAGGCCTGTTTTTCCCCGGCGCCGTCGGTGTACTTCAACGGAATGTCCGGCGAGGATGCCTTGCGCCGGGTCGGCGAGGCCATGGTATCGGGCAGACGCATGGAAGAGGTCGCGGCGGCGTCGCCCGCGGGCACGCGGCCGAGTGCCAGCTTGTAGATGGTCTCGGCGTCCGGATGGTCCGCGTGGCTCGCCAGCCAGGCGCTCAACTCGGCGTACTGCGAGCGGTACACCCGGTGCAGGTAACGCTGCGCCATGACGTGCCCCAGCAGCAGCCGGTCCTCGAGCTTGGGGGCCAGCGCGTCCACTTGAGACCATTGCCCCGCGTCGCCCAGCAGGAACATCTGCCTGTACAGGACCACGTCGGACGGGGACAGGACGCGGGGAAGGCCCGCGGTCTGGCCGGCGGCCCCCCAGGACGGCGCCACCATCGAAGACGCGGCCGCGAGGGTGGTGTCGGCCCGGCCGTCGGCCGGCGCCACGGCCCAACACGCGGCCAGCGCGACGATCACAATGCGCCGCAGATATGCATCCACCGATTGATTCCCAGAACGAAAGCCACTGCGGTGAAGTATGGAGATTTTTAGTTCCGAAGCAAGAGAAAGTCCAAACACGAGCGCTTATTTAATCCCGTCAAAAACCGGTTATTTAAAATACAAGTATAAAGTCTACAGAGTTTCGATTTTTGCTCTGATGGCGAGCAGATCGCGCCACGCCAGTCTTTTCTGGGCCGGCGACCGCAACAGATAGGCCGGGTGAAACAGCGCCCGCGCCGCGATCGGGCGGGAAAGCCGAGGCGTCTGGTAGGTGAACCAGCGTCCGCGCAGCTTGCCGATGCCCGCCTTCTCTCCCAGCAGCGCGCCCGCCGACGGTCCGCCGAGGGCGATCAGGATCTCCGGATCCACCAGTTCCAGGAGCCTTTCGACGAACGGCATGCACATGGCGACCTCGCTGGTGGCCGGGTTCCGGTTGCCGGGCGGCCGCCAGTAGATAATGTTGGAAATCAGCACCTTGCCGCGGTCGAGATCGATGGAGGCCAGCATCCGGTCGAGCAGGCGCCCGCTCGGCCCGACGAACGGCAGCCCCTTGCGGTCCTCCTCCGCTCCCGGCGCCTCGCCGATCAGGACGATCCGGGCACGGGGATTGCCGTCGGCGAACACGAGGTTGGTCGCGGTGCTCTTCAGCGCGCAGCCGTCGAAGCTCTCCAGGGCGCCGCGAAGCTCGTCCAGCGTGTGGGCGCCGGCCGCGAGTTCGGCGGCGGTATGCACCGCCCCTTCCATGCTCGGAGGCGCCGCGACTCGGGCCGGTGCCGGGGTCGGGGCGGCTGGAGCGGACCTCGGAGATTCGGCCACCGCCGGTCGCGGGGCCGCCGCCGCCGGCGCGGCCGCTTCGTAGCGATTGACCGGATGCTCGCCGATGGTCTCGTCCACGCCAGCCTCCAGTTGCCAGCGCAGGACTTCGGCGACGGGACTCTCGATGTTGCGCTCCATGACCCTCACTGTATCATCGCCGTCCCGGGGTTCAAAACGGTTGCGCGAGGGATCGCGAAGATCTCCGATGGCGACCCGCCGCGTTTCCGCTGGCGAGTATGATTTTGCAGAGCACGCGGGTTCCCTTATGTTATAAGTCGAGCGAACGGAGAGATGTGCAAGTTGAGTGAGAGGGGTCCCATGGAACGGGAAGCGATGGAATTCGACGTGGTGGTGGTCGGCGGCGGGCCGTCCGGGCTGAGCACGGCCATCCGCCTGATGCAGTTGGCGCAACAAAACGAGCGCGAGTTGACCGTCTGCGTGGTGGAAAAAGGCTCGGAAATCGGCGCCCACATCCTGTCCGGCGCGGTCATCGAAACCAAGGCGCTGGACGAATTGATTCCCGACTGGAAGGACAAGGGCGCGCCGCTGCTGACGCCCGCGACCGACGACCAGTTCCTGTTCCTGACGGAGACGAAGTCCTACAAGCTGCCGACGCCGCCGCAGATGAACAATCACGGCAACTACATCGTCAGTCTGGGCAACGTGTGCCGCTGGCTGGGCGAGCAGGCCGAGGGCCTGGGCGTCGAGGTCTATCCCGGTTTCGCGGCGGCCGAGGTGCTGTACCACGAGGACGGCCGGGTCAAGGGCGTCGCCACCGGCGACATGGGCATCGGCCGCGACGGCAAGCCCACCGCGAACCACGAGCCGGGCGTGGAGTTGCACGCCAAGTACACCATCTTTTCCGAGGGGTGCCGGGGGTCGCTGACCAAGACCCTGTTCGAGCGCTTCAACCTGCGCGACGGCGTGGCCCCGCAGAACTACGGGATCGGCATCAAGGAACTGTGGGAAGTGGAGCCGGCCAAGCACCAGCCGGGCAAGATCGTTCATACCGTCGGCTGGCCGATGGATACCGAGACCTACGGCGGTTCGTTCCTCTATCACCTCGAGGACAATCAGGTGGCGGTGGGCTTCGTCATCGGTCTCGACTACAAGAACCCCCATCTCAGTCCCTTCGACGAGTTCCAGCGGTTCAAGACCCACCCCGCCGTGCGCCCCACCTTCGAGGGTGGCCGGCGCATCTCGTACGGGGCGCGGGCCTTGTCCGAGGGCGGTTTCCAGTCCATACCCAAGCTGGTGTTCCCGGGCGGCGCCCTGGTGGGCGATACGGCCGGCTTCCTCAACGTTCCCAAGATCAAGGGGACCCACACGGCGATGAAGTCGGGCATCGTCTGCGCCGACGCGGTGTTCGCGGAACTCGGCAAGGACGATCCGGCGCCGGTGGTCGAGGCGTATCCCGAGGCGCTCAAGAAATCGTGGGTCTGGGACGAACTCTACAAGGTGCGCAACATCAAGCCGTCCTTCCACAAGGGGTTCTGGGCCGGGCTCGTCTATTCGGCCCTCGACACCTATCTGTTCTTCGGCCGGGCACCGTGGACGTTCTCGCACCAGCCGGATCACGCCCAGCTGAAGAAGGCGTCGGAATGTCCCAAGATCGAGTATCCGAAGCCCGACGGCGTGATCACCTTCGACAAGCTGTCGTCGGTGTTCATCTCCAACACCAACCACGAGGAAAACCAGCCCATCCACCTGACCCTCAAGGACGATTCGGTCCCCGTGGACGTCAACGTGGCGCTCTACGACGGACCTGAACAGCGCTACTGTCCGGCCGGCGTGTACGAGTTCGTGGAGGAAGGCGGCAAGCAGCGGCTGCAGATCAACGCGCAGAACTGCGTGCACTGCAAGACCTGCGACATCAAGGATCCCACGCAAAACATCAACTGGGTGGTACCGGAAGGAGGGGGGGGTCCCAATTATCCGAACATGTGAGGCCCGAGGCCGATGACTCTCCAGTTCCGCTCCACGCGTCCATTCAGCGTGCGCCAGACCCTTGCCGCCGTGGCCATCGGCTTGATGCCGTTGGCCTACGCGTCGAGCGGTGGCGCCGCCGCGCCCGCCGCCGCGCCCGCCGCCCTAACGGGTCTGACGCTCACCGGCAACTATCTGGCCGCCCGTCACGCCAGCAAGATCCGCGAGGATTCCGACGCGGCGGCGTTCTTGATGTCGGCGCTGGACCAGTCGCCCGACGATCCGGTCCTGATTAACCGGGCCTACCTCACCCTGCTGCTCGACGGCCGGGTTCCCGAAGCGACGCTGCTTGCGCGCAAGGTGATGGACACCGATCCCGACTCGACGCTCGCCCGGGTGGTGGTGGCGACCGACGACATCCGCGCCGGACGCTTCGCCGAGGCGGACGAGGCGCTGGCGGCGATGCCCGAGGGACGCATCAGCCTGTTTCTGAGCAAGATGCTGCGAGGATGGACGTTGTCCGGGCTGGGACAGCCGGAGCAGGGGATCGCCGAACTCAGGGTTCTCGACGACCAGCAGGGCGAGGACACGCTGTTTCACTTTCACGCCGCGTTGATCAGCGAGGCCGCCGGGTCCCCGGAGGAAGCGCTCAGCCACGCGCGCGCGGCGGTCGAGGGCGAGCGGCTCTCGCTGGTGCTGGTCCAGTTGTTGGGCGGCGTGCTGGAACGGTCCGGCGCGCCGGACGAGGCGAGCGCGCTCCGCCAGCGCTATCTCGACGAGCACCTCGGTTCCTCCCTGGTCGCGGACGCGTTGTCCGGCGGGAAGGACAAGGCCGTGTATCCGCCGGACATGCGGTCGGCGGCCGACGGCGCGGCGCTCGCGCTGTTCGACGCGGTCGGCGCGCTCTCGCGCCAGAACACCCCGGAAACGGCCTTGGTGCTGGGCCAACTCGGCCTCCACCTGCAACCGGACTTTCCGGCCCTGCGGATGCTGGTGGCGGATCTGATGGAGATCCTCGAGCGGCGCGAACAGGCCAATCGCATGTATGCGACGATCGATCCGGCATCGCCGCTGGCGCGCCAGGCGCGCCTGAACACCGCGCTCAACCTCAACCGCATGGACCGGTACGACGAAGCCGTCGCGCGGTTGCGCAAGCTCGCCGGCGAAGATCCCGGCGACGCCGAGCCGCTGGTGGATCTCGGCGACATCCTTCGCGGCCGCGAGGCGTTCGCCGAGGCCGTGGACGTCTACGACGAGGCGATCGCGCGCATTCCGGAGCTGCAACCGTATCACTGGCGGCTGCTGTATGCCCGGGGCATCGCGCTGGAACGCGCCAACCGCTGGCCGCGCGCCGAACAGGACTTCCTCAAGGCCCTGGAGTTCGAGCCGGATCAGCCCTTCGTGCTCAACTATCTCGGCTACTCCTGGATCGAGCAGGGGCTGAACCTCGACGAGGCGCAAGCGATGATCCGCAAGGCCGTGGAACAACGCCCCGACGACGGATACATCGTCGACAGCCTCGGCTGGGGCTATTACCAGCTCGGCAAGTACGAGGACGCGGTCCGGGAACTGGAGCGCGCGGTGGAACTGCGGCCCCAGGACGCGGTGATCAACGATCATCTGGGCGATGCGTACTGGGCGGTGGGGCGCCAGCGCGAGGCGCGTTTTCAATGGACGCGCGCGCTCGGTCTCGAGCCGGACGCCGAACTCAAGAGCAGGCTCGAGGACAAGCTCGACAAGGGGTTGGTCAAGGAGGCCAACGCCGCGCATCATGAGTGAGCGGGCGCCCGGGACCGTCTCCGCGAACGCGCCGGCCAAGGTCAACCTCTACCTCCACGTCACCGGCCGCCGCCCCGACGGCTATCACCTGCTGGACAGCCTCGTCGCGTTCGCCGGGGTGGGCGACACCATCGACGCCACTCCCGCCGGCGGCCTGTCGCTGAGCGTTTCCGGCCCGTTCGCGGCGGCGGTTCCAACCGGTCGGGACAACCTGGTTCTGAGGGCCGCCCAGGCCCTCGCCGACATGTGCGGGGTGGAGGCGCGGGCGCGCATCCACCTGACCAAGCGGCTGCCGGTGGCGGCCGGGATCGGCGGCGGCTCGGCGGACGCGGCCGCCGCGCTCAAGGCGCTGATGGCGTTGTGGACCGTGCGCCCGGCCGACGGGGATCTCCGCGAACTGGCATTGACGCTGGGCGCCGACGTTCCGGTCTGCCTCGCCGGGCATCCGGCCCAGGTGGGTGGCGTCGGCGAGGAGATCGCGCGGGCTCCGGCCCTGCCCGACTGCTGGATGGTGCTGGTCAATCCGGGCGTGGCGCTCTCCACCCCCGCCGTGTTCAAGCGCCGCGAGGGACCGTTTTCCCCCGCCCGGCCCTTGCTGGAACCGCCGGCCGGCGCCGAGGCGCTGGCGATCTCGCTCGCCGAACGCGGCAACGACCTGACGGCGGCCGCCGTGGCCCTGGAGCCGGTGGTGGGAACGGTGCTCGCCGAACTGGACCTGCTCCCCGGCGCGCTGCTGAGCCGCATGAGCGGCAGCGGCGCCACCTGCTTCGCCCTGTTCGCCACCCGGGAAGACTCCGAACGCGGCGCCCAGCGCCTGCGCCAGCAATACCCCGGCTGGTGGATCCAACCCGCGCCGCTCGATCACGGCTAAAGACAACCGTCGCCGATTGGGCTACCAACCGGCAATTCTCATCCGGGGCCGGGGAAGGTCCGACAGGGGCAATGGACGAACATTTAATCATCAAGGTCGCGCTGATCGGCGCGCTCGGCTTCGGGTCGCAGTGGCTGGCCTGGAGGCTTCAACTGCCGGCGATCGTTCTGCTCGCGGTGGCGGGGACGATGGCCGGTCCGGTCCTGGGCATTCTCGACCCGGCGCGGGATTTCGGCCCGCTGCTCCAGCCGATGATTTCCATCGCGGTGGCGATCATCCTGTTCGAGGGCGGCCTGAACCTGGATTTCCGCGAACTGCGCGGCGTGTCGGTGGCGGTGCGCCGCCTGGTGATCGTCGGCGCGCCCATCGGGTGGCTGCTGGGCTCGCTCGCCGCGCATTACGCCGCCGGCCTGTCGTGGCCCGTGGCCATCCTGTTCGGGGGCATCCTCGTGGTCACCGGCCCCACCGTCATCATTCCCCTGTTGCGCCAGGCCAAGCTCGACTCCCGACCGGCGGCGGTCCTGAAATGGGAAGGCATCATCAACGATCCCATCGGCGCGTTGCTCGCGGTGCTGGTCTACGAGGTGGCGACCGTCGCCCGCGGCGACGAGACCCTCGCGGTCGCCGGCGCCCTGCTCGCCGCCGCCATCGGTCTCGCCGTCGTTCTCGGTTTCGGCTTCGGCCGGCTGATCGCGGTGGCGTTCCACCGGGGGCTCGTTCCCGAATTCCTCAAGGCTCCGGCCATCCTGAGCGCCGTCATCGCGTGTTTCGAGTGCGCCAATCTGGTCCAGGAGGAAACGGGTCTGCTCGCCGTCACGGTGTTCGGGATCACGCTGGCCAACTCCGGCGTCGCCAGCATTCACGAAATCCGCCGCTTCAAGGAGAACATCACGGTCCTCCTGGTGTCGGCGGTGTTCGTCGTGCTCAGCGCGTCCCTGCCGCGCGACGTGATCCTGTCCGCCGACTGGCGCATGGCCGCGTTCGTCGGCGCCGTCCTGTTCCTGGTCCGGCCCGCGACCATCTGGCTCAGCACCATCGGCGCCGGGCTGTCCTGGCGGGAGCGGCTGCTGATCGGCTGGATCGCGCCGCGCGGCATCGTCGCGGTCGCCGTCGCCGGCCTGTTCGGCCCGGCGCTGGTCAATCTGGGATACGAAGACGCCGCCCTGCTGGTGCCGCTGACCTTCGCCATCGTCTTCGCGACCGTCATCGCGCACGGCTTCAGCATCGGCTGGCTGAGCCGGAGGCTGGGGCTGTCGGCCACCGGAAAGCCGGGGGTGCTTCTGGTGGGCGCGTCGCCGTGGACCCTGGGCCTCGCCACCGCGCTCAAGGATCTGGAAATCCCGGCCACCGTGGTCGACGCCAACTGGCACCGGTTGCGCGAGGTCCGGCTCGCCGGGCTGTCCACCTACTATGGCCAGATCCTCTCGGAGGCCGCCGAATTCCATCTCGACATGAACCGCTTCGGCTACCTTCTGGCGCTCACCGACAACGACTCCTACAACGCCCTGGTGTGTTCCCAGTTCGCCCCCGAGATCGGCCGCCACCGGGTGTATCAACTCGGCTACCGGGTGAACGGCGAGGAGGATCGCAAGGACCTGGCGCACACCATCCGGGGCCGCACGCTGCTGCACTCCGGCTCCGGCTACTCCGACCTGGTCCGCCGCCGGCGCGAAGGCTGGATTTTTCAGAAGACCCGCCTGACCGAGGAGTATGACCTCGACCGCTATCTCTCCGACCGTCCGGAGGGAACGGAAATGCTGTTCGCGGTGCGGCCGTCCGGCGAGATCGCCTTCAATACCGACCAGGGCCGGCCGTCGGCAAAAGCGGGCGACGTGATTCTCAGCTTCTCCCCGCCGCCGCCCGCCGAAAAGGCGGCGAACAAACGCAAATCCAACGGCGCGCCCGCCTGACCGCCGCTTCTTCACCCACCAGTTGCGAGTGGCGAGGATTGCGGCTAAACAGGGGGCGCATCTCCCGGGAATTTGGGGCGTGGTGAAATTGGCATCACACCTGGTTTTGGTCCAGGCATTTCAGGTTCGAAGTCCTGACGCCCCAGCCATCCCGCCGCGACCGACCGACACATTCCTCCGCGACGAACCCAACGGGGCACGGATATCGAGGCTAACTCCTTGACAAAGGAATGGCGCGTCCGTTCGTCCAAGCATGTTCGAATTCGAAAGGCAGATGATCACATGACGAACATCTTCCCACATGCTATGCTCGATGGGATCATGCGGCTCGACTGCGATGTCGGGTTTGACGCGCGGAATGTCACGCCCTGAATGTATTCGAAAGGACCTGATAACCAGGTGGATGAGAAAGAAAGCGCGTTGAGCGAAGGGAACGAGGTCGATGTCGAGCGCAGGGACCCGCTTGCCCTGAACCAGCGCCAACGCCGCATTCTCGAACTCGTCCCCCGTCAGGGTTTCGTCTCCATTGAAGCGCTCTCCAAGCATTTCGGGGTTTCGGCCCAGACCATTCGACGCGATGTCAACGAGTTGTGCGATCGGGCTCTGCTGCAACGGTTTCACGGTGGCGCCGGCCTTACGTCCAGTGTCGAGAACATCGCGTACAATTCCCGTCAAATCATGTGTTTAGAGGAAAAGGCCCGCATCGCCTATCTCATCGCCTCCGATATTCCCGACAACGCCTCGGTATTCATTGATATCGGCACGACCAGCGAGGAGGTTGCCAAGGCCCTCAGGGACCACATCGGTCTTCGCGTCATTACCAATAACTTCAATGCCGCGGCCATACTAAGCGGCACCCCCTCCCGGGAAGTCATCATCACCGGAGGTCTCATCCGGCCCACCGACCTCGGCATCGTCGGCGAGGCGACGGAGGACTTCATCGACCAGTTCAAGGTCGATTTCGGCATCATCACCGTGTCCAGCATCGACGCGGACGGGACTTTGCTCGATTACGATTACCGGGAAGTCCGGGCGGCGCAGCGCATCATCAAGAACTCGCGTCGAGTCGTCCTCGCGGCGGACCATACCAAATTTTCGCGCAGCGCCATGGTTCGCGTCGGAGACATGTCGTGTGTCCATGACCTGTATACCGACCGGGAACCGCCGGAAAATATCATAAGGATCCTTGAGCGGTTCGACGTCAGCCTCCACATCGCGGAAAGCGACGATTAGAATCGGTTTCGCCGAGCATGTTCGACAGCGTTCGTCGGTTCCAAAGTTCCAACTTTGAAACTTATTCCGGTACGGACAGATCGACTACGCGGGCTGGCCGGCGCTCCAGGTCCGCAACAGATCCTCGTAATCCATGGTCTTGCCTTGCCCTTCCTCGTCGGCGAGGGCTGGCTTCGGCGCGCCCGGCCGTTTAAGCCATTCCTCCGGATCGATCGCCGCCGCGAGTTTCGGCTCGCATCTTTTCGTCACACCGGCCTGGGCGATCCGCCCCAGCAACTCATCCTGAGCGGCGGCCAGATTATCCATGACCACCTGAGGATCGGCCCCGCCATGGACCGCGGCGGCGATCCGCGACCACCATAGCTGGGCGAGAGCCGGATAGTGCGGGACGTTGATGCCCGTCGGTGTCCAGGCAAAGCGCGCCGGGCTGCGGTAGAACTCGACCAACCCACCGAGGCGGGGCGCCGCTTCGGTCATGGCTTTGGACATCAGGTCGCTTCGGCGAAAGGGCGTGAGGCCCACCAGGGTTTTCTTGAGAGACACGGTCCTGCAGGTGGTGAACTGGGCATACAGCCAAGCGGCCTGACGTCGCGGGGTGGGGGTATTGGACATCAGGGTCCAGGCCCCGCAGTCCTGATACCCCAGCTTCATTCCCTCTTCCCAATAGGCTCCGTGGGGCGACGGCGCCATTCGCCATTTTGGTGTTCCATCGGCATTCACGACGGGGAGCCCCGGCCGCAGCAAGTCGGCGGTAAACGCCGTGTACCAGAACACCTGTTGGGCGATGTGACCTTGGCCCGGCACCGGGCCCGCGTCCGAAAACGTCATCTTGCGCGCTTCCGGCGGGGCATATTTATCAAGCCATTCAAGATACTTGCGAAGCGCGTAAACGGCCGCCGGGCTGTTGGTGGCGCCGCCCCGGCTGACGCTGGACCCGACGGGATGGCAGTCTTCGGCTCGGATGCCCCAATCATCCACCGGGGAACCATTGGGGAGGCCCGGATCGCCGACGCCCGCCATGCCCAGCCACGCGTCCGTGAAACGCCAGCCGAGGGACGGATCGCGCTCGCCGTAGTCCATGTGACCGTACACCCGCTCGCCGTCGATCTCGCGAACGTGATTGGTGAAGAAGTCGGCGATATCCTCGTATGCCTTCCAGTTGAGCGGAACGCCAAGTTCGTAACCGTGGCGGTTTCGGAATTGCTCACGGAGATCGTCACGCTGAAACCAGTCGTGCCGGAACCAATAAAGGTTGGCGAATTGCTGATCGGGGAGTTGGTAGACCTTGCCGTCCGGCCCGGTGACGAAGCCGAGGCCGATGAAATCGTCGAGCTCCAGGGTCGGCAACGTGAACTCGGCGCCGTCGCCGACAATCCAATCACTGATCGGCACGGCGCTTTCGGCGCGGAAATGGGTGCCGATGTGGTCGGAGTCGTTGACATAGGCGTCGTATAGGTTTCGACCGGATCGCATCTGCGTTTGCAGGCGTTGCACAAGTTCGCCCTCTCGGACAAGCTCATGAACGACGCTGACGTCGGTAATCTCCCGAAAAGCGCGCGCCAGAACCTTGGCCTCGTAGTCGTGGGTGTTGATCGTCTCGGACACGACATAGATCTGCTGGCCGCGAAAAGGGGCGGCGGCCCGCGCAAAGAACGCCATTTCCGCCATCTGCTCGTCCACCGTTAGAGTCGAAGGCTGGAATTCGACTCTGGCCCAACGTTCGGCGGCGGACATGCGCGCGGCGTCTGTCTGGGCCCGGGCCGGAGACGGCAGGGCGGCGGCGGCGAGCCCAAGCGCGCCGGCGCCTCTCAAAAGTGTCCGACGATCAAAGTCTTTCGGGCGTGGATCGGCTTCGCTGAACCTGTTCATGGCGTCCTCCCTATGAACCAGAAGTCGCTTTCGAATTCGAAAGTTACCGTCTTTTTACGCGATATGCTTTCGAATTCGATTGTCAGCCGGTGTCTACGAGTGTAATTTCTTACATACGATAACAGGTCCAGCGACGGCTGCAAAGAGACCACGGCCTTGGCCCTCTGTTTTTACGTGGTCAAGGCACCGGCCAATACAAGTCGGCTGCGAAATCAAAAAAATAAACGCAGCGCACACAATGGGAGGAGACCCAAATGGCTGAGGAATTCGTCCTTTCCATCGATCAGGGCACCACTGGCTCCACGGTTCTCATTTTCGACCATGGAGGCAGTGTGCGGGGTCGCGCGTATTCCGAATTTACCCAGCACTTTCCGCGACCGGGTTGGGTCGAACACGATGCCGATGAGATTTGGCGCGTGACTTTGTCGGTCATCGGCGAAGCACTGGCAACGTCGGGAATCAGCGCCACCGATGTCAATGCCATCGGCATCACCAACCAGCGCGAAACGACGGTTTTGTGGGATCGGAAAACCGGTGAACCGGTTCACCACGCCATTGTCTGGCAGGATCGGCGGACGGCGGCCTATTGCGACGAACTGAAGTCGCGCGGCCTCGAGGACATGGTCCGCAAGAAAACCGGTCTCGTGATCGACGCCTACTTCTCCGGCACCAAGGTTAAGTGGATGCTCGACAACGTCCCGGGGCTCCGGCAACGGGCGGAAAAGGGCGAGATCGCGTTCGGAACCATCGATTCGTGGCTGGTCTGGCACCTCACGGGCGGCAAGGCGCACGTCACCGATTATTCCAACGCGTCGCGCACGCTGCTGTACAATATCTTCGAGCTCGACTGGGATGCCGAACTTCTGGACCTGATGGACATCCCGAGGGCGATTCTTCCCGAGGTCAAGCCGTCATCCTGCGTCTACGGCCACACCGACGCCGGAAAATTCTTCGGCACGCGCGATATCCCGGTCTCGGGTATCGCCGGCGACCAGCAGGCGGCCTTGTTCGGGCAAGCCTGCTACAGCGCGGGTCTCGCCAAGAACACCTATGGAACCGGTTCGTTCGTGTTGATGAACACGGGCAACGAAGCGGTGCACAGCAAGGAAAAGCTGCTGACGACGATCGCCTGGGGTGTCGGAGACGATCCCGTCGAATACGCCCTCGAAGGCGCCATCTTCATCACCGGCGCCGGCGTGCAGTGGCTGCGGGATGGCTTGCAGATCATCAAGAACGCGGCGGAAACGGAACCGCTTGCCCGCTCCCTCAAAAGCAACGAAGGCGTCTATTTCGTGCCGGCTCTTGTCGGACTCGGCGCCCCCCATTGGGATGCCTATGCCCGTGGCACGCTTCTCGGCGCGACCCGCGGCACGACCCGCGCCCACCTGGCCCGCGCGGTTCTGGAAAGCATGTGTTATCAGACCCGCGATGTGGTCGAGGCCATGGAGCGCGACTCCGGCATCTCCTTGAAGGAGTTGCGCTGCGACGGCGGCGCCTCGGCGAACAGCTTCCTTATGCAGTTCCAGTCCGACATTCTCGGTGTCCCCGTGGAAGTTCCGAAGGTGTCCGAAACCACCGCGCTGGGCGCCGCCTACCTTGCCGGCCTTGCGACGGGCTTTTGGACGAGCCGGGAGGAATTGGCGAAGAAATGGCAACTCTCGCGGCGGTACGCCCCAACCATGGACAGCGCGACCCGCAATGGGCTGCAAAGCCGTTGGTTGAAGGCGGTCGAGCGTGCAAAAGGCTGGGCCAGCGACGACGATTGACGTGTGGTTGAGTTGGTCGAACGGCTTCGGGAGGTCACCGCGATGCGACAGTTGAGACAGACGAACATCGAACGGCTGGGCCAGGAGGTTTTTGACGTCCTGGTCGTCGGCGGCGGAATCAACGGCGCGGTTTCGGCGGCGGCGTTGTCGGGGAAGGGCGCGAAGGTCGCGTTGATCGATCGTGGGGATTTCGCCAACTTTACCAGCCAGGAATCATCCAACCTCGCTTGGGGCGGCATCAAGTATCTGGAGACATTTGATTTTGCCCTGGTCCGGAAGCTTTGCCTGTCTCGTAATCATCTGATCAGAAGTTTTCCGTCGATCGTCCAGGAAATTCGGTTTTTTACCACCATACCGCAGGGGTTTCGCCACAGCCGCCTCAAACTGTATGCGGGAACCTGGCTCTACTGGTTGTTCGGAAACTGCTTCACACGGCCGCCCAGGCTCCTTTCCAAGGAGCAGATGAGGCGCGAGGAACCGGTCGTCGCGGTTGACAAGGGGGTCGGTGGCTTCGAGTATTCGGACGCTTATCTTCACGATAACGACTCCCGGTTCGTATTCGGCTTCATCCGCTCGGCGATGAACAGCGGCTGCGCCGCCGCCAACTATGTCGAGTCGCTCGGGGGCGCAAGGAACCAAGAGGGTCTCTGGGTCACCAGGGCCCGCGATGTGATCGATGGCTCCTCGTTCGAGATCCGCTCGAAAGTGCTGATCAACGCGGCCGGCCCGTTCGCCGACGAGCACAACACCCTGACCGGGCAGAAGACGGAACATCATCATGCCTTCTCCAAGGGCATCCACCTGATCGTCGATCGCTTGACGCCCCACACGCGCGTCCTGGCCTTCTTCGCGACCGACGGGCGGCTGTTCTTTGTCATTCCGATGGGTGCTCGAACATGCATCGGCACGACGGACACACCTGTCGATAGTCCATACACGAAAGTCACGGACGAAGACCGCGACTTTGTTCTTAGCAATATCAATCAGCGCTTGAGCCTCCGGAAGCCGCTGACAAAGGACGACATCATCGCCGAGCGCTGGGGGGTACGGCCTTTGGCCTTGAAGGGCGAGCCCGGGGGCGAACGCGACTTTCTGCAGCTTTCGCGAAAGCACGCCGTCGACATCAACCATGCGGAAAAGCACCTCAGCATCTTCGGTGGGAAACATACCGATTGCGTCAACGTCGGCGACGAGATCAGCGAGTACGTGGGACACATGGGCGTCACCATTCCGTACCCCAAGCACAAGTGGTACGGCGAACCGCCTTCCGAACTTCGCGAAGAATTCGAACATCGCGCCCGATTGATGAACCTCGACAGCCTCACCGATCCCGCGTCATCGGAGAAACTGACGTCGCGCTTCTGGCGGCGTTACGGAATGGAAGCCTTCGAACTCCTGGAGCACATTCGCGCGGATCCGCGCCAGGCGGAGGTGCTGATCAAGGAAACCGAGTACACCCGGTGCGAGGTCAACCTCAAGGCCCGGCGCGAGATGATCGTCAAGCTGGAGGATTTCCTGCGCAGGCGCTCAAAGATCGCGCTGGTCGTCCGTCGCGAGGACATCCGTCGATCGCCGGGCCTGCTCGAGGCCTGCGAGATCATGTTCGGCGATCAGGCGCGGGCACGGATCGACGAATATTTCGGTGACGAGGCCATGGTTGAAGATCGGGAAACCCTGAAGGCGTAGGTGTCCCGACCAGCCGGTCGCACCGGTAGGGAGCCAGGCGCCAAACGGGGATCACAACGAACACGACAAGGGAGGAGCGACCATGACGCCATTTTTGGGCGAGCTTATCGGGACTGCGATTCTCATTCTTCTCGGCAACGGCGTGGTCGCCAACGTCGTCTTGGCCGGCACGAAGGGCGAGGGCGGCGGCTGGATCGTCATTACGTGGGGATGGGGAATGGCGGTCTTCGTCGCCGTGTTCACCGTGGCCGCGTTCAGCGGCGCCCACATCAACCCGGCGGTAACCATCGCGCTTGCGATCGCGGGCAAGTTCGATTGGGCAATGGTACCGATCTATATCGTCGCCCAGTTCCTGGGCGCCTTCATCGGCGCGTTCCTGGTCTGGCTGTTCTATCGTCAGCATTTTGGCATCACCGAAGACAAGGATCTCAAACTGGCTTGCTTTTGCACCGGACCGGCCATTCGCGATCCCATTGCCAATTTGATCTGCGAGGCCGTTGGCGCGTTCCTCCTGGTGTTCGCCGTGCTGTTCCTGGCTGTGTCGATCTTCGGTCTTGGCGCTCTCGATGCCTTGCCTGTCGGCCTGCTGGTGCTTGCCATCGGCCTCAGTCTCGGCGGGACAACGGGATACGCCATCAATCCGGCCCGCGATCTCGGCCCGCGGATCATGCACGCGCTTCTGCCCATGCCCGGCGGCAAGCGCGATAGCGATTGGGGCTATGCGTGGATACCGGTGGTCGGACCGATTGTCGGCGGCGCGCTCGCGGCGGCGCTCTATCTCGCCCTTCAAGATCCAACCAACATCAACTTCCGATAGGTGTGGATCGATTGCGCTTGCCAAGGTACCGTCTCCAACCGGGGCGGGAGGCCGCAAACTCTCGGGGAGTGAGTCAGCATGACGACAAGAGTGTTTCTGGTTCGGCACGGCGCCACGGTGTTGTCCGCCGAGGACCGGTTCGCCGGTTCGACGGACGTCGAGCTCTCCGACGACGGCCGCAAGCAGGCCGGCAGCCTGGCGGAGCGGCTGGCGAACGAACCCATCGCCGCGGTCTACGCGAGCCCGATGAGGCGCACGGTGGAGACGGCGACCATCATCGCCGCTCCGCACGGCCTGACGCTTCAAACGGCCGACGGGTTGCGCGAGATCGATCACGGACGCTGGGAGGGATTGCTGCGCCCGGAAGCCGAGGAGCGCTTCGCCGGTGAATACCTGGCCTGGGAGGCCGACCCGTTTACCTTCGCGCCGGAGGGAGGCGAGTCCGGCCTTCAAGTGCTGTCCCGGGCGCTGCCGGTGATCCGCGAGATCGTGGTGAAGCACACGGACGAGACGGTCATCGTCGTGTCCCACAAGGCGACGATCCGCCTCCTCATCTCGAGTCTGCTCGGGGTCGACGCGCGCGGCTATCGCGATCGCATGGATCAGCATCCGTGCTGCCTGAACATTGTCGACTTCAAGGACCCGGTGCGCGCCCGCCTGATGCTGTTCAACGACGTCTCGCACTACGAAGGCGTCCCCGAACGCATCCTGACCGCTCACCTGTCGAAGTGGTGGGATCCGCCAAACGCGTCCTCGTGAAGCGGCGCGTCCAGCAACGGCCGGCAATCACGGTCGCTCGAACATGCATTTCCGAAAAATATTATACATAGCGTAATTCTGGTGGTCACTCTCCTGGGCCAATATTCCGGGGTCGCATATCAACGCCCCAAAGGGCCAAGCGAGAAGAGTGACCATGGTTGAGTATGTGGGATTGGCTGTCAATCGACACTGAATATTGACCCCCTATCGGCGTGGAAAAATGGCTCTGACTCAAATTCCGTGCAGGTTCGCGGTCCTGTTCAAGCAGCGCTCATGAGAGGCCAACCCGAAACTAGTTGAGTGATTTCAACCAGGTGTGATTCATTCGCGTTGTCCACACGAGAAGGAGATCACGATGGCCTGGACCGAAATCACTCGAAAGGATTATGAGCGCCGTGGCGGGCGCTACGCGAGCGACATGACGGATGGGGAATGGGCGTTGATTGAACCGTTGATGCCGTCCCGCAAGCCGACGGGGCGCCCTCGGACGACGGATCTGCGTGATGTCATGGATGCGATCCTGTACATGGCGTCGACCGGCTGCCAATGGGCGATGCTGCCCAACGATTTTCCGCCGTCGTCGACGGTGCAGCGCTATTTTTACGACTGGCGGTCCAGCGGTTTGTTGGAAGACATCAACCACCATCTGGTGATGGCCGCGCGGGAACTGGAGGGGCGCGAGGCCAGTCCGACCGCTGGCGTGATCGACAGCCAAAGCGTAAAAACCACGGAAAGCGGCGGGGTTCGCGGCTATGACGCGGGCAAGAAGACCAAAGGGCGAAAACGCCATATCGTCACCGACACTCTTGGCCTGTTGATCGGATTGCTGATCCACGGCGCCGATGTTCAGGATCGCGACGGCGCGCCCAACGTCCTCAAAACCATCCGTCATAGGTTTCCTTGGCTACGCCACCTCTTTGCCGATGGCGCATACGCGGGACCCAAATTGCGCGGCGCCCTGGACAAGATTGGTGACTGGACACTGGAGATCGTCAAGCGCTCCGACACAGCAAAAGGCTTCGAAGTGCTGCCCCGTCGTTGGGTGGTCGAACGCACCTTCGCATGGCTCGGGCGCTGCCGCAGATTGGCCAAGGACTGGGAAAAATCCATCGCTTCCGCCGAGGCCTGGCTCCTCATCGCACATATCCGCCTCGTCACACGGCGCCTCGCAAGATACTGTTATGTCACATAGAGTTTTGAAGTCGAACTCTGAGGCGAGCCTCAAGGAGGTCGGCCTTAGCGCGACCATACATCTGGCGTTTCAGCAGCTTCAGCTTGTTGATCGTTCCTTCGACCTGGCCGCTCGACCACGGTTCCCGTAAGGCCGCCTCCACCGCGGGCCGATCGGCGCGCATCCCTGCCACCAACGAGGCGAGCGGGCCGGCCTCCGCGTCGGCGAGCCACCTGCCCAAGGCCTCGGGCTTTCGCTCCCGGACGATCGTGTGAAAGGCGTCCAGCTGGTCGCGTGCGGTGACGATCTCAGGCGTGGCTTTCGCGATGATGGCCATCAGCGTGATCTGCCGATGGCTATCGCCGTCGCGATGCGTGGTCATCATCTTCGCGACCGTGCGGGCAGAAGGGCACTTCCGCGCTTTCTGTTTCTCCGCAGCCGCGACCTCGTGCCGTCGCCGTGTCGCCCACTCCGTCACCACGCGGAGGCTGCCCTTGAACCCGGCGGCCTGAAGCCGGCGATGCAGTTCAGCCCCGTTGCGGCAGCCGCCGTCCCACAGATCTTCCAACATGCGCTCGAACGCCGCGAGCGAGCTGTGTCGCGGCCGAAAGACGTCATTGCGTTCGCCGCGGACGATGCGCCGAACCGTCCCGCGGCTGAGACCCTGGCGCCGCCCGATCTCTTTTAGGGAGACACCCTTCTCCATGAGCGCGAAGATAAGCGCTTGACGGCTTGAATCTGTTTTGATTCAAGCTGGTATGACTCACAATCAGACATCTGACATTTTGGAAGACGCGGGCTGGCGGGCGCTGATCGGGCGGTTGCCGGCGACGGTTGATGTTGCGGTTCTGGCGCGCGAGCGGCGGGCTTTTGTACGGGCGCGCGGCGTGCCGGATGCCGAGGCTCTGCTGCGGCTGGCGCTGACGTACGGCGCGACGTCGCTGTCGCTGCGTGGCACGGCGGCGTGGAGTTCGGCGAGCGGGCTTGCGGAGATTTCGGACGTGGCGCTGTTGGGGCGCCTGCAGGCGGCGGGGGACTGGCTCGGCGATCTGGTGGGAGCGCTGCTGTCGGCGGCGCTGCACACGGAGGCCGGCGGGTTGATCGACGGCCGTCGGTTGCGGCTTGTGGACGCAACGACGGTCGCCTCGCCCGGCGCGGCGGGGCTGTGGCGGCTTCACGCCGACTACGATCTGTCGAAGGGCCGGTTCGTGGACCTCTCGCTGACCGACCACCACACGGCCGAGAGTCTCGAGCACTTTTCGCCGGCGGTGGGAGACGTCGTTGTCGCCGACAGCTACCACGCCAAGGCCAGTCAGGTCCATCACGTGGCCGCGGCCGGCGGCGATTTCATCGTGCGGCGCGGCCTCACCGGCTGCACGGTGCTTGACATGGAGGGACGCAAGCTTGACAGCAAGCGGGTTCTTGCCGCCCCGCGGGATGGTGGTACGCTCGACATTCCGGTGCTGGTTCCACCGCCGCCCGGCGCCAAGGCCGAGCCAATCCGCGCGCGGTTGGTGGTCCAACCCCTTCCCGAAGACAGGGTGGCCGGCGCCCAGCGGCGCGCCCGCAAACGCGCCAAGAAGGAGGGACGGACGATCACGCAGAAACGCCTTCAGGCGGCGCAACTCTGCATGCTTCTGACCTCGCTGGACCGCGAGAGCGCCGACGCCGATACCGTTCTCCGCCTGTACCGCCTGAGATGGCAGATCGAGATCGCCTTCAAGCGCCTGAAAAGCCTCGCCCGGCTCGCCGATGTGCAGGCCAAGGACCCCCGCCTCGTTCGATCGTGCCTGTTCGCAAAGTTGATCGTCGCGTTACTCGCCGAGGAGGCCACACAAAACCTCCTCGAATTCTGTCCCCTCAGGCTGACGGCGCGCCCCCGCCCTCCATCTGGCGGATCCAGGCCCTCATCCTCAACGCCATTGTCACCGCCCTGACCTTCATGCCCGTAACCGACTACGTTACCAGCCTCCCGAACCACCCGCGCAACCTCCGAGAACCGCCACGAAAACGTCGATATCAGCTGCCCGCGCCCCTATCTTAGCGCCTATGGGGAGACACCCTTCTCCATGAGCGCGAGGACAGTCGCGTTAATCTCGTCCCGGCGCTTGGCTCCTTCGAGCTGCCGCCGCTCCACGGAGGTCAGGAGATCGGGATCGACGGTCGTGATGCCGAGCGCTTCGCGCAGCGGCTTCATGGCGCGGCGCACGGCCTCAAGGAATGCGGCACTCGCATTGGCCATCAGGTGCCACCGATCGGCAACCTGGGTGGCCTCCGGAAGCGCCTTGCTGGCGGCCCGGGCGTAGACGCCACCGCGATCCCGCGCCACGACGGTGATGTCGGGATGCTTGGCCAGCCACGCCTCTGCGCTGCCCCCGTCACGGTCGGCCAGGAGAGCAATTACACGGCGTTCCTCCAGGTCGCAGATGATCGTCCCGTAGCTCTGGCCCTTGCGCCAGGCCCAATCGTCGATCCCCACGACATGGACGGCGGAAACCTCATCGTTGGCGGGGGCTCGGCGGCGGATCAGGCGGAGCAGTGTGTCCCGGCTGCCGCCGAGACGCAGCCGCGTCGTCAGGCGCTCGCCTGGTCGACCGCCCAGCGCGACGGCAATCTGATGGACGAGTTGATCGGAGCGAGCCGTCCTGCGCGCAAAGCGCCCGTCGACGATGCCCGCCAACGGCTCGGCAAACGTTTTGCGGGCGCATTCCCGTTCGGGGCAGCGAAACCGGCGGATCCTGACCTGGATCAGAACGCGCCGCCCGTGCGCCGGGAGATCCCTGAGGGTGCGCTGGTAGGTACTATGCACCTGGCCGGAGATGACACCGCATTCGGGGCACGCCGCGTCCGGCGAACGGCAGTGCGCCTGAACCCGGATGTCCTCGTCTTCGACTGTGCACTGGTCCGCCACAAGACCGGGCGGGATGAGCTTCATAAGGTTAGATTTGAGCGACATATGGTAGGGCCCTCCTCGGCGCCTACCATATCCGCTGCTCGAGTCACCGGGAATCCCCTATAGCTGCACGAAACTTGCGCCAGAACCCAAAATTAACCCCCCTGATGTTTATTGATCAGACGCTGCCCGTCCTGGTTTCTGGACGGGTGGTGATGGGGAATGAAGGGTGTGGACACGATTGCGCGGATTTGTCGGGAGTTTTTCGTTCGCGGCAAGTCGATCAAACAATTCGTGCGCGAGCTCCAAGTCTGGCGGAACACGGTTCGCTTATACGCAGCGGCGAGACCGAGTTCAGCTATGAACGAGAGGTCCAGCCGCTTCCCCGGCTTGGTCATTTTCAGGCCGAGCTCGACCGTCTGTTGGCGGCGAACGAGGCGAAGCGGTCGCGCGAGCGGCTGACGCTAATGCGGATTTTTGAGACCCTACGGAGCGAGGGTTTCGAAGGCAGCTACGATGCGGTTCGGCGAAGGCCGGGTCGTTCGAGAGCTTGAAGTTGCGCCAGCGGTGCGGGCTGAGGCCGTGGGCCTTCCAGATCGCCTGCACCGTCGACGCGGCGACGCCGGCGGCCGTCGCCATAGCGCGCAGCGTCCAGTGGGTCGCCTCGTGCGGCGGCGGTCGTTGCGTGAGGCGGACAATCTCAGCAACACGATCAGGCGCGATCGGCGCCTTGCCGGGCCGGCGGAACTTGTCGCGAAGCAGGCCGTCGACGCCCTCGTGCATGAACCGCTTTTGCCAACGCCACACGCCGGTCTTGGACTTGCCGGTCTCG
Source organism: uncultured Alphaproteobacteria bacterium (assembly GCA_963701445.1). Lineage (GTDB taxonomy): Bacteria > Pseudomonadota > Alphaproteobacteria > Rhodospirillales > Defluviicoccaceae > CAKZLS01. Next base: position 10,250 of record CAVPAM010000036.1, on the reverse strand, counting down.
GCCATGATCGCCGAGGTGCCCAATCCCCCGTCGCTCAGAAGGATGATACGCGCCCGCCAGACGTGCTTCTGCGAGCTCTTGGGGGCCGCGACGACCGCGTGCAATCGCTGACGGTCGGCGGCTCACACGGTAAAGGAGACTCCATCGCGCATGCTCCAGACTCGCACGCCACAGCGCAGTACGGAATCCCTAATCGGACTCTTTCGATCCGATCAATCCACTAGGAATTGCGAAACCGCTTCAGGCCGAACATCGCCGCGAGCGAGGAGAGAAACAGCCATATCGCCGCCGGCACCGGTGTCTCCATTAGTCTTACGTTGTCGAAGTTCACCTGTTGGCGATCGCCAGACAAGAGAATGCCGATCTGCCGCCCCACGTATGGGGCGATATCAAGGGCGTCCAGCACGAGGACCGCCTGAATGAAGCTGCCTTGGATCGCCGCGTTGAGCGCCGTGCTTCCGACGATCGTCGCCGGATCGCCCGCGAAGATGGAAATGTCGCCGCCGGGAAACGCCGCGGTATCGAACCGCCAACCGATATCGACGGTCAACGTGTATGTGTTCCCGGCTCCGAACGTGCCGCTGGTCAACTGCGACATCGAACCGCCGTTGCTCCAGCCAACCCGCGTACCGGATGCAAGGGAATTGTAAGCCGGCCCCGGAACGATGGGTTCGAAAACACCGGCCGCGCCGGTTACCGTCCAGCCGGAGACCGACGTCATGGTCCAGTCGCCACGGACGGGATCGATCTGGTCGAGGATCGTCGCGGGATCCTCGAAATCCGCGTTCACCACCGTTACCGCCGCGGCGTTCGCCGTGTTCACCGCGAGTCCGAAAGCGGCCGCCAGTACCAGGAATGTAGCAAGACTCCTCATGGGGTGACCCCTTTCATAGCTTACAAAAAATGTTTCCTCCACGGCGGAATACTACCTATGCGGGCAAATCGGGTCAACTCTTTATGCGAGCGTTTATTAAATTTAACACGGCAATAGGTTGTTTTTGTATGTACGTCCGCTATTCCTAAGTCGGCACGGAGGGCGATCCCCGGTCGCGGCCGATTGAGTCTGCGATCAACGATTTGTTCACGATGCTGGCGCTATCATACGTGACGGAAGTGAGTGCCCAGACCATGATGAATACGAAGAAAGCCTACTATATGGGATTTCGGCATATTGCCGATCTTGCCGCCATGAACCGGATCGTCGACCTCGCGGCGGACAACCGGTTCAACGAATATGCGCTCGAATTGATGGAGGCATGGCGGGAGGGAGCGATAACCGCCCAGGCAATGATCGAGAAAGAGTCGGCGACGATCCAATAGTGGCGATTCGACCCGCGCGCGTTTGATCAAGGCGCCAAGCGCCACCAGTGTGTCCACCGCGCCAGCTATTAAGACTGGAATGACCGGGGCGGATGGCGCACCCTTAAGGGGCCCGCCGACTTTCCGGGCTGGAGGGAGCATTCGATGACGTCCCATGACTCTCCACCGGCACCGCCGATCTCGTTTTCCATCATTCGCGAACGGTACGGGGACGATCTGTACCGCGAGGGCGCGGAACTGCTTCGCGCGCACATCCCCTATTTCGATCCCGGCCATGACTCCTACTACTACGTGTACCACTACCTCATTCTGGTCTGTTCCATTCTCGCGGCCGGGCGGACGCCTCGGATCGGCAATCTGGGGGCGAATGTCTGCGAGGCGTGCGGAGGCTTGGGCGTGACCTCGAAGGATGCATGCGATGCCGTGTGCCAGCACTGCCGTGGCGAGGGAAACATCATCAGGCTGGTCATCGCCGAAGAGCCGGTGATCGTGGAAAAATAACGGACGGCGCCATAAATTAAAGGGACCGCCGGCCATTGATTGCGGCCGCGCGTTCGTCTGACCATGCCACGAACGGGAGGAAAACCGGGCAATGCAGTATCTGCACACCATGGTGCGCGTCGGCAACATCGACGAGAGCCTGAACTTCTATTGCAACAATCTTGGATTGAGAGAGTTCCGGCGCACGGAAAGTCAGAACGGCCGGTTCACGCTGGTATTTCTTTGCGCGCCCGACGACCTGGACCGCGCCGCCAAGGACAGCGCGCCGCTGATCGAGCTGACGTACAATTGGGATCCGGAGGAGTATACAGGCGGGCGGAACTTCGGCCATCTCGCGTTCCGCGTGGAAGACATATACGCCGTCTGTCAGAGGCTGCTGGATGGCGGTGTCACCATCAACCGTCCGCCGCGCGACGGGCGCATGGCTTTTGTCCGTTCGCCCGACGGCATCTCCGTGGAATTGCTGCAAAAAGGCGAAGCCCTGCCCGCTCGCGAGCCATGGTCGAGCATGTCGAATACGGGCGAATGGTAGGATAGGTTCGTCGGGTCGGCGTGGCGCGGAACAATCCGGGTGGACGGAGCTGATACCAACGAGCACTGATAGGAACCCATTGTGACGGCCTATGGAGGTTTCCGGCAAGGAGTGCGGCGTGCCGTGATGCGGGAGCATCACAAGCGGCGTGCGACGCTGCCCGGAAGCCTCCATAGGCCGCCCGGAGGGTCGTGTTTCACGGATCCTCGGGGCGTCGAAACCGCTTGACGATGCCCCCGCATCGCCGGCGCGGCCCCTCCTGCCGAGGATCCGTGAAACACGATCACAACGGGTCCCCATCAGTGCTCGTTGGTATTACTCAGCCGCCTCAAGGTCTCCGGCCAAGGGCCGATTTTGATCATCCACGAAAATCACCCGTGGCCGCCATGAAACCGCGTTTTCCCGTGGCATGTCGCAATAAGCGACGATGATAACGAGATGTCCGGTGCTCGCCAGGTGGGCGGCGGCGCCGTTGATCTTGATACAGCCCGAATCCCTCGGTCCCTCGATCACGTAGGTCTCGAAGCGCGCGCCATTGGTGATATTGTATACGTGCACTTGCTGGTGAGGCAGCAGGTCGGCGCGGTCCATCAATTCCCGATCGATGGTAATGCTGCCGTGATAATGGAGGTCGGCGTCCGTCACGGTGGCGCGATGGATCTTCGATTGAAGCATGGAAATGTTCATGGCGGCGCCCAGGGATCCCATCGGCGGTTCTTGGTCCAACCGTCGGCCGGAGTCGGCGACATCGCGGCAAACGCGGGTCAGCTTATAGCGTCGCGGGTCCGAGACATCAAGGAAGGCCGATCATTGCTGTTTTGGGCGACCCGCGGATGGATGGCTGCGCGCCCGGACTATTTCGCGTTGGGATCGGAGCACGTCCACCCGCCGCCGATCTGGCGCCATTCACCGGGACAAGGCCTGTCCGCTCCGGTCCGACCCACCGGGCGCGGTTGCTGCCCCACCGGCGCCGGTCCCCGCATTGCCCTGTCGGCTTTCCAGTTGGTTGATTTTGTCCTCGAGTTTTTGGATTTTATGCTCAAGGGCGCCGATACGAGCGTTCAAGGTCGCGCCGGAAGGGCTTTCGCCGTCTCCATCCCCTGCTTTACCTGAACTTGCGAAAGGCCAAATCACAATGCAGACCACCATCACCGTCCGGGAGACTTTGCGCATACCGCACCTCCGTGGAAACCTGATAGTAGGTGACAAAGGGCTCAATCTCATCAAGTTTTTTTCGCGGTCCGAGCATGGCCGTCATGGTCACCGGATGCTCGCGCCCGGGGGTCGAATAGGGTATTCACTCGGCGGGTGGTCTTGGCGCGGCATGGCTCCGTGTAGGGAGCGAGTTCTCAGGAGGATGGTGATGACCGATAAGCAGTTGGAACCCACGGTCAAGGAAGCGCCCGATCTCCAGGACAATGCCCGGAAGATGGCGCTGATCGTTTACGCGCTCTATCTCGCGAGCTTCATCGTCGGCATCACGTTCCTCGCGGGCGTGGTCGTCGCCTATGTTTACCGCGACGACGCTGGCGACTGGCTCGTATCCCACTATCGCTTCCAGATCCGGACCTTTTGGATGTTTGCGCTGTTCTCCATCGTCGGCGCGCTGCTGGCCCTGGTTTTCGTCGGTTGGTTCGTTCTTGTCTTCGCCGCCGTCTGGCTGATCGTGCGCTGCGTCATCGGGATAAAGCGTCTGGGCGAACGCAAACCCATCGAAGATCCGGCAAGCTGGCTGTTCGGGACGGCGCGATTGGTTTGATGGTGGCCTATCGGGAGCCCGTTGTCCCTTGCCCCGGCCATAGTGCCTGAAATAAGGAATCGGAGGAAAAACCATGCAGTTCGTTGTGATTGCCCATGACGGCGACGACCCACAAGCCCGGGACCGGCGAACGAAAGCTCGGCCGGCGCATATCGAGGGAGCGGTAAAGATGAAGGAGGACGGGTCCATGCTCACCGGCGGCGCCATACTCGATGATGACGGTGACATGATCGGCTCGGTGATGTTTGTCGACTTCCCCTCCCGGGCGGAACTCGACGCATGGCTGGCCTCGGACGCTTACGTGACCGGGGACGTCTGGCGTCACATCGAAGTCCGGCCCTTCCGCGTGGCGGTATAGGGCACGGGCTTAAACGACCAGCCGATCATGGTCGGGCCGATCCATGCGGCGCGGGCGCGGCTTGGCCTCGTGGTTAACGCCGCACATGGAAAGCACCCTGTCGCGGACCACGATCTCGTCGGTGCGTCTGCCTTGGACGATAATGTGAATTTGCCCGTGGCACGCGATCCCGCGTGATTTCACCGTCCCGGGAACCCCGGCGTGAGACCCCGCGCCGTCAATAACATCGGACAGCGCGGTTCGATAACTCCGCTCAACAAAGTCGCGGGCCTTCAGCAGCGCCCGGCCGAGGGCCCGCGAACTCTGCAGCGCCGCGTGCCGATCCCCCCAGTGGTCAAGACGCTGCCCATCGGATGGCCAGCTCACGGCCAGGGTTTCGAACCCTCTGGGACAACGGGCGAGGAAGGGAGCGCTGGCCTCGTCGTCGAGAAGGTCTTCAAGCACGCGGTTGTAGCGCAATCGGATCTGCGCGGCCGACCACAGAGCCTCCTTGAACGTGGTGTCGTACCCGTGGACGTAAAGGATCAGATCCTTCTGTTCGTCGCGGAGAATGCGTCGGAGGTCGGTGTACAGCCGATTGCCGCCCAGGTGGTGATGCTCCGGGGAGTCGTGGATGACTTCCGGAAACACCACGAGATCGGTCAGGTCGATTTCGTCATCGTTGGCGAACTTGCGGGTTCTGGCCTCGTCCTGGGTGATGTCCACCACGGCGGTGCCTATGCGCAGCCAGTGTGGCCCCTTCGGATGAGGGTTGTTGCCGAACCCGACCACGTTACCGCCATTTCTCAGTTCGTTTCGGTTGGTCAGGAAAAACACTCTCGATCCCGAAAACCCACCGACACCCGCGCCGGCGCCAAGGATCGATCGAGGGTGGGTTTCAAAGAATAAAAACATAACAAGAACATACACCGCGACGCCATCTCCAGTCAAGGAATATTTTCCTTATATGCCCCATGGTGATTTGATATGGTTTATGAGCCTGTTGCTGAATGGTTCTGGATCGCCGGTATGTAGCGGCTCCCTGGCGGGTTTCGGGTTTGGGCGGCGGTTTCCTGGGTCTATCGCCTCACTTCCGGAGCCGTTTTGAGCGCTTCCTTCCGCTGCGCACGGACTCCGCGCGCAGTTTTCTCAGGTTGTGGGGGGCGCGGTGCAGGCTCCATTCGCCTTTGGTCTCCTGCTCGCCCCGCATCATGAAGCGGTCGGAACTCTGGTTTTCCTTCATCTGACCGAACACCGGTTCCACGGTCTGGCCGCGCAGGCGGTAGAGGTTCCGACCGCGCTTGGTCAACAGCCTTCGTTCCATCCGGTCACGGGCACTCATGCCCGTGGGCATCCGGCCCCGTGGCGGCGGGGCGTCGCGCTGTTTCCAGCCCTTGGCGGTCGCGATCAGGTATTCGCCTTCCGCCGTCTCGGTGGCGGCGTTGTCCTCTCGTCGCTGGCCGAACCACCAGATCCTCGACCACGTAACTCTCGTAGCCCTTAAACCGCGAGCCCGGCGGCGCCGCCATCGTGATGACCCGCTCCTCGGTGATCGCCACCCGCTTGGCGCCCCGGAGGCGGCGGGTCTTGGCGCTTCCTTCCTTCGCCCGCGCATCCGTCGCTGGCTCCATGCCGCTCGGACGGATCTTCGGCCGTCCCTTCAGCCCTTTCAGCCGCGCGATCTCCTCGCGCAGCGCCGCCATCTCCGCTTCGCGAACCGCGTCCCGCTCAAGCAGCCAAAAAACCAACTTCTTAAGTTCGTCAACGCTCAGATTCTCAACATCTGGTATCGAGGCGGCCATGCCCGCAGTGAATCACACCCGACACCCCGGCCAAACCAAGATCTTGCGTGATCGATCACTTCGAGCCCGACATGTGACTTTCCAAACTCACCACAATGCCCGAGATTTTGCCCCTGTTACGGAATTTCCCTGTAAACCATTAAAATAGTTACAGTTTTAAAATGTTCGTTGCCGTTTCGTAATGACGCACACCATTGATATAACACGAAAACTTCCGATACGATCCCGGAACGCCCGGCTGTCGATGCGGCCGTTTTCCGGCTTTTTCGGTCAGAAAATCACCCGATATACCCCGCCAAATGCTATTTCCGGCGCTATTTCAAGGCGCGAACGGCGCCCGGAAGCAGCGGAGCGAAGTCCGGGGGAGAGGTCAAAGGGCTGTCGAACGCGCAAAGCCTGCCCCGGGTCTTGCCATAATGCTGGACCAGACCCTCGCCCGCGATCCGAACGTCGGCTTTCTCTCGCATCTGGGCGGCTTGACCCCTGGCCACGGACGATCACGCGACGAGGCGCCAACCGCCACTCGATGTTAAGGGTTCTCGGACACCTGCCGTGGCGAGGTGGTAGCGGTGCTCGGCGTTGATCGGCAGGTGTCGGAGAAGCCTTATATGAGAGGGCAGCTGTCAAGGTCATTTGTCGCTATGTTCCTGTTCGACCATTCTTTTGTTCGGTCCTGTGAACCCATTCTTTCGTCCGACGCTGAACACCAATGAGCGCGGCGCGCAAGGGCGGTCACGGACGGCGCATTAGCGCCGCCCGGAGGGCTTGTCCTTGACCGTTCGAGCACTGCGCTATGCTGGCTCATGAGAGGGGGCGTTGGGTTGTCCCGCGTTGCCCTCAAGAGGTCTCCGGACTGGACATCTTTGGCGGGGCCGGCGTCGACGTCCATGGCCCGTGCGATGGTCGCATCACCTTATATCCGGCAGCTCCGTTCCGGCTTGCCATAATTCTGCATGCATGGACGATCGCGCACGACGGATGGGGCTCATCTCAGGGACGGCAGTTGGCAAGGCCAAAGCTGCCAGACTTATGCAACAGCCACACATCCGACCCGCCCAGCACGCCTATTGGCGCATTGGAACTTTTGGGGGCATCATCTCTCGATCATCCTTTCATTTGTTAGAGAGCATCGCGCCGTCAGGAACCAGACCCTGCTCGAGATAGCGCCACAAGGCGATCGCCAGCTTGCGGGCAAGCGCCACGATCATAATCCGCCGCATGCGTTTACTTTGGCCATCGGTTCGCCGCAAGAACCATTGGGTGAGCGCACTCTTGGGCTGATGTTTGATCCAGAGCCACGCGGCTTGGATCATGAGCGCTCGCACGGCGCCGCTGCCAGCCCGGGAGATCCCCTGGCTCCGTTCCACTGCGCCGCTGTCATAGGGGCTCGTCGCCAGACCGAGGAAGCCGCCGACCTGACGCCGGTTGTCAAATTGTCGATAGAAGACCTCTCGCGCCAAGACAGCGGAGAAGATCGGCCCAATGCCCCTTAAGAGGAGCAGCTGATCGCGTTTCTTCTCGGTTACCTGGCAGGGCGTCGGCGCTTCATCCAGCTCGCGCTCAAGCTCAACAAGCTGTTCTTGGACCATTGCCAATCTCTCGATCTCACGGGCGATCTCGCCGGCGAGCCGTGGCGGCAATGCATGGCCTTCGCCCGTCACCAGCTTGTCGAGCTCCAATTTGCGATAGCCGGTCTTGATATTGAGACCGCGAATGCCCTGGGCAACCAAGAGTCCTTTGATGCGATTGATGTGTGCTGTTCTCTCGCGAACCAACCGGCTACGTTCACGGTGCGAGCGTCGCAGATCCTCCTCCTCGATACTGGGAATGCGGACGACCGACCAGACATGTCGCTCACCCCGGCACCAGGCAATCATTGCGCGTAGCAGCATGCGCACATCGATGCGATCTGTCTTCGCCCGACGGCCGCGCCGGTTGACCTGCAGGCTGGCGGAATCGACCACGAGGCATGCGACTCCATGAGCTCTGAGGAACCGCGCCAACCAGAAAGCATCATAGCCTGCCTCGTAGCACAGCATGATCGATGGTATCTTACCACTCACCTGAGCCCAACGGTCTCGAGCCGTCATGAGCTTGGCCATCAGGCCTTCGGCGTCTCCGCCCTTGATCGGATAAAGGCTAGGCTGCTGACGATCCGGGAACTGGATAGCCAACAACCAGCTGTCCTTGCTCAACTCCAACGCACCATGGAGAGAGTTTTCGGGAAGCTCGGAAATCGTTGCTTGATCCTGGTCCATCTGTAGCTCCTCTTGTCTCTGAACGCTGTGGAGGACGGAGAGGATAGAGCAAAGGAGCGTTTCGCTCTCCGTCCGCCTCATAGCATCTCAGGGGAGGAAACCGCGGGCCGGCTCAGGCTCGGTGCTGGGGTCGGTGGGGTCTATGGGAATTTGACGGCGGCGACGGGGTTACGGGATCTGGGATTGGCGGTTGGTCGACGATGGTCTGGCGCGACATTGGGTTGTTTGAGTGAAGCTTTGCCGATGTTGCCGTGCTGGCGAGGGGTGTTGTTGGCCGGGCCGCTCGCTGCTGTTGCGAAGTTACGTGCGTCAAGTTCAGCAATTTGGTCATGGCGGCGGATGTGGTTGGGCCTGTGGTCAACGTGGAGCGTTGTCCACGGGCCATTGCTCAGGCCGCGTTGCGGAGCGCCTCCTTTTTGAGTTCACGCAAGGTGTCCATATTCAGATATCGGTGGGCCTCGAGCCAGTTCTCGTGGGTCTCGACGGCCAGCGCTCGGATCAGTCTGAGGCAGCTTTCGGCATTGGGGAAGATCCGCACGACGTGGGTGCGGCGTTTGATCTCCTCGTTCAGCCGCTCCAGCATGTTCGTGGACTTCATGTGCTTATGGTGCTGTTGAGGCAGCTTATAGAACGTCAACGTCTCTTCGATGTTGTCCTCGACCCAGGCGCACAGTTTGGCGTACTTGGCCTGCCATTTGGCGAGCCAGGCGGCCAGGTCGCGCCGCGCCTCGGCGATGTCGCGCCGGTCGTACAGCCAGCGCAACTCGCGCAAGCAATCGTCATCGACCTTCCTCGGCACGTGGTCGAGGGCGTTTCGGAGGAAATGGACGTAGCACCGTTGCCAGGCGGCCTCGGCCACGATCTCGCGGATCGCCGCCTTGAGGCCGGCGTGGTCGTCGGAAACCACGAACTCGACCCCATGCAGCCCACGATCGCGGAGCTTGACGAGAAAGTCCCGCCAGCTCGACCGGCTCTCGCGATTGGCCAACTCAACCGCCAGAACCTGGCGCCGACCTTCCCAGTTGATGCCAATGGCGATCAGCACCGCTTGCGACCGGATGACCCCGGCCTCGCGCACCCGCTCGTAGCGGGCGTCGACGATAAGGTACGGGTAGGGTTCGTCCAGCCGCCGCTCGGCGAACCGCCGCAAACTCTCGTCCAGCGTCTTGTTGATCGCCGAGATCGCCGAAGCCGAGAACGCATGCCCGCACAACTCCTCGGTGATCGCCTTCACCTTGCGCGTCGAAACCCCTTGCACATACATCTCCGCCAACGCCGCGACCAACGCCTTCTCGGAACGCTGGTAGCGCTCAAACAACTCCGTCGAAAATCGGCCATCCCGATCCCGCGGCACCCGCAACTCCAGCTTGCCCACCCGGGTGATCAGCGTGCGCGAATAATAGCCGCTGCGGTAGCCAAGCCGCGACGCCGTCCGTTCCCCCTTCGACGCCCCCACCGCGTCCGTCATCTCCGCCTCGAGAACCACTTGAAGCGACACCCGCATCAACGTCCGAAGCGCAGCGCCGTCCGCCGACAGAAGCTCTTTCAGATCAATCCCTGAAGCCTTACTCTCAAACTTGGTCATGGTGTGCATCTCCTCTACTGGATACGGTGAAGTCGAACATCACCCGCATACCATGACCAATCTCTCATCCCTCCTTTTGCAGAACCTTCCGCACACTACCTGCGGCCCTGGCCTGACCCGTCAACACCCCAAGCCGGATCAAACGGGCAACGCTAC
>CAVPAM010000035.1:0-54528 GCA_963701445.1 uncultured Alphaproteobacteria bacterium | reverse complement strand
TCCGGTGAACGCCCTGGACGCGGCGCTGCGGAAGGTCCTGATCCCGGTCTATCCGTCGCTGGAGCCGGTCCGTCTTGTGGACTACAAGGTGCGGATCCTGACGCCCGGCGACGGCACCCGCGCGTTCACCCGGGTGATGATCGAATCCGCCACCGATCACGGCGAGCACTGGTCGACCGTGGGCGTTTCCACCAACATCATCGACGCGTCCTACCGGGCGCTCTACGACAGCATCGTCTACCGGCTGTTCCGCGACGGGGCCGTCGCGCAAGCCGCCTGACCCGGTCCGCCATGGCGGGGACCGACTCCACCCGGACCGCGCGCTCCGGCGACGGGCCGGCGGTGGTGCTGGTCGAGCCTCAGCTCGGAGAGAACATCGGCATGGTCGCGCGGGCCATGCTGAATTTCGGGCTGACCGACCTGCGTCTCGTCCGGCCGCGCGAAGCCTGGCCCAACGACAAGGCGCTGGCGGCGTCCTCGGGCGCGGACGTCGTCATCGACGCCGCCCGCCTGTTCGACACCACGGCCGACGCCATCGGCGATTTGTCGCGGGTCTACGCGACCACCGCCCGCACCCGCGACATGACAAAAAGGGTCGTCACGCCGCGTCACGCCGCCGCCGAGCTGGCCGCGTCCCCGGCGTCGGACGGCCGGCATGGCATCCTCTTCGGCAAGGAATCAAAAGGGCTTCACAACGACGACGTGGCGTTGGCCGACACGGTCATCATGGCGCCCTTGAACCCGGCCTTCAGCTCGCTCAACCTGGCGATGGCGGTGCTGCTCGTCGGTTACGAATGGTACCAGGCGAAAACCGCCGACCAACCGGCCGCCCGGCCGCCCGCCATGACCATGCCCAAGGAAACGCGCCCGGCGCGCAAGGAGGAGATGATGGGCCTGTTCGAGCACCTGGAAGCCGAACTGGATGCCTGCGGGTTCCTGCGGTTGGCGGAAAAGCGCCCGATCATGGTGCGAAACCTCCGCAACCTGCTCGGACGGGCTCAATTGACCGAGCAGGAGGTCCGGACCCTGCGCGGCGTCATAACGTGCCTGGTATCCCGGAGAACCGGCGGGAACCTGAACGGTTAAACGCGTTCCGATAGCCAGATGGCGAGCCGGGAACCGGCCTTGATGGCGCCGGTCAGCGCCTTGTAGCCGGGGGCCTGTTCGGCGCCGTGCTGGAGGCCGGTGTCGCGGTGCTCAAGTTCGTCCTGGCGGTAGCGTTCGCAGATATCCCGGAGTTCCGCCTCGTCGTCGCCCAACTGCGCGATCTGTTTCGCGTAGTGCTCGTCGATGACCTCCTCCACCGCGACGGTGCAGGCCATGGCGCCGCGCGGCCCGAGCAGGGCGGTGGTGGCTCCCAGGGCGAACCCCGCCACGTGCCACAGGGGTTGCAGGGCCGTGGGACGGACGCGCCGTTGCGGGATCAGTTCGTTGAATTTCGCCAGGTGCTCGCGCTCCTGCACGGCCATGCGGCGGATCACCCCGCCGGCCGGAGTGCGGCCGAGGACGCTGAGCTGGCCTTCGTAGATGCGCACGGCCCCGTATTCGCCCGCCTGGTCGACGCGAATGATCCGGTCGACGAGTTCCTCGCGGGTCAAGTCGCCGGGCAGGCGGCCCGTTCTTGGCGTTTTGTCACCCACCGTTCATATCCTTCCCATGAACCGGGCGCCGACGATCGCGATCGCGCCCAACACCAGCGAAAAGAGAGCATTGTATCCCGCCAGGGAGACACCGAAAAGCCGCCATTCCACCTCGTCGCAGGACGGCCGCGCGCCAGCGGAGAGTTGCGCGGTCAGGTCCTTGACGCTCATGCCCGTCGACGAGCGCGCCGCCGCAGGCCGTCACCGAACTCCACCAGTGCTGCTCCACGCCCACATGGTAGAAGGCAAGCGCCGAGCCGGCCAGGAAAACAACCCCGCACGCGGCCATCAGCCATCGGCGCGATCGCCCCCGGGCGAACGGGAGAAGCGCCAGCGCCGCCAGCACCGCCGTGATCGCGAAGGGCACCCTCTGGTACAGGCACAGGATGCATGGCTCGAGGCCGAAGACGTACTGCGCCGTGAACGCCATGACGATGGCGCCGACGCTCGCTCCCAGGATGGCAAGCGGAAGAAGGGGGATCCGGGAAGCGGTTCCGAGGCGCGTGGACATGCCTACCATATAGCTTCTCTGTCGTTCAGATGACAGCCCGCTACAACAGGTACTTGGCCGCCACGAACCCGCCGAACAACAGGATGAAGAACACCGCCGCGAGCATGGCCAGGTTTTTCTCCACGAACGCCCGGATAGGCTCCCCGAAATACCAGAGAAGTCCGGCGACGAGGAAGAACCGCGCTCCCCGGGACAGGAACGAAGCCACCGTGAAGGTGGTCAGGTCGAGTTGGGTGACGCCGCTGGCGATGGTGATCACCTTGTAGGGGAACGGCGTGAAGCCGGCTCCGGCGACGATCCAGGCGCCCCACTCGTTGTAGGAAGCCTGGAACGATTCGAACTTGTCGGCGTAGCCATAGAATTCGATGACGGGCCGGCCGATTTCCTCGAACAGGAAAAAGCCGATGCCGTAGCCGGCGAGGCCGCCGAGGACGGACGCGATGGTGCAGATGGACGCGAGAAGCCAGGCCCGATCGCGCGCCGCCAGGACCATGGGGATCAACAGAACATCGGGCGGGACCGGAAACATCGAGCTTTCGGCGAAGGTCAGCGCCGCCAGAACCCAGATGGCGTGGCGGTGACCGGAGAGGCTCATGGTCCAGTCGTACAGGCGTCGCAGCACGGGCGGTTGATCTCCAGGGAGGAAGGGGCTCGGCGTGAGAGGCGCGGTACCTTTAACAGCCGCGCCCTCGGTGGACAACGACCAAGAAGCTGGATCTGGTTGTGATCGGCGCGATGGGCGTATAATTCATTGCCACCAACGACACCGGTCCAATGAACTTTCCATGATCGACCCCATCGCCGCCCCTAAAATCGACCTGACCGACCCCGCCGCCTTCGCTTACTGGACGCGCGATACCGTGCGATTCTCGGACATGGACCGCTACCGCCACGTCAACAACGTCGCCACGGCCACGTACTGCGAGACGGGCCGTGTGGAGTTCGCCGAGAAGCTGATGCCGGGGTCCACCTCGGGGGAAGGCACCGGATGGGTCATCCTGCGCCTGACCGTCAACTATCTGGCCCAGGCCCACTATCCCGGCCACGTGGACATCGGCACGCGGGTGGACCGGGTCGGACGCAGCTCCTGCGCCATCGGCCAGGGCCTGTTCAAGGACGGCGTCTGCTTCGCCACCAGCGAAGCCATCCTTGTCTGGCTCGACCTCGCCGGCGGCGGCGGTCCGGCGCCGATCCCCGACGAGCTGCGGGCCCGGATGCTGGCGGACATGACGGAACCGCGAATGTCCGCGCCGGTTCCATCGCCGTCGGGATAAGTGGCGCGCCAGCCGCCGTATTGACGGCGTCGCGCCCCCCGCTATGATGGCGACCGACGGAACGGAGCCCCTGTGGCGGAACTGGTAGACGCGGCAGACTCAAAATCTGTTTCCCGTAAGGGAGTGGGAGTTCGAGTCTCCCTGGGGGCACCATTCACAAGTATTCCGGCGTCCACTCGCTGGAAACCCAGCGGCCGTCGTTGTCGACGGCCATTTCGAAATGTTGATTGGGGTGGCCGCCGTCCATCCTCGCCTGCATCAGCATCGCCCGCCCCTCGAAGGGGCCGCCGCCGTTGTTCAGGATCATCACCCCCGACGCCGGGTCGGCGTCCCGATGCCGCTTGATGTGCGCCTTGAAGTCGTCGGCCCGGAAGGCGCTCGCGAGAGCGCATCCGCTCATCACCACGTTCCTGCATTTCTTGAGCAGCAGAGCCGCGCCTTCCTTCACATTCTCGAACTTCATTCCGTTGATATTGACGCCGACGCAATTGACCAGCTCGATGGCGGCGGTCGGCGTATAGGCCTTGGGATGCGCTTTCGCGTCGTCCAGCCGCCCGCCGGTGAGGGTGACGGCGTTGACCGTCTCGGTGTCGGTCCCGAGCCGCACGGGAACGACCGTGCCCTCGGAATAGATGCCGATGGCGGTGACCCCCCTGCCGGAGCGGATATCGAGCCCCACTTCCTGTCGCTGAAGGACAAGCTGGGTGAACAGGACCTGAGCGGGTATTTCCGATCCCGTCGCCTCGCCTTCCCGCGTCAGCACGATCCCATATTTGGTGGCCGCGGCGGTGTGGATGTTCGAAACGTGGGTGGCGTGCATCTTGGAGTCCAGCCAGACGCAGGAGCGCACGCGCCAGCTGTTATCGACCCAGTGAAACGTATGTTGGATGGAGGAGTCCCAACAACCTCCCAGGTGAATGTGATCGTAAGCACAATTGGCGACGCAGTGGATGTTCCTGATGGTGCTCCCCGGAGAGAAAATCAGGCGAATTCCGTAGTCCGCCGTCCCTTCGAGCGAAATATCTTCGATCCGGATATCTTTTTTCGACTTGCTCTTCCATGACGTGTTGGACTGCAGGATCGGGCCTTTGACGTTTTCGGCTTTCAACGTGGTGGCGCGGGTGCTGGGCACGCCGAGCAGGGTCTGCCGCGCGTTCAGCGTCAGCGGCGCGGTGACCTTGTAGGTTCCCGCCGGCAGGAAAACGGTGCTGGTTTCGCCACCGGCATCGATGGTCGCCTGGATGGCGGCGGTATCGTCGGCCGCGCCGTCGCCCTTGGCGCCGAACCACCGGACATTGAAATAGCCCTCGCCCTCGGTAACGCGCTTCCAGCGGCCCTTCTCCTCGGCGGCCGCCCGGATGACCGTCCCGCCATTCGGGTCGTCCCGGGCATCCTCGTTCCAGCAGAAAAACCCCTCGCACCCGTCCAGCGGCCGGTGATATCCGCGCAGCCACACGACGTCGTCGCGTAACGGGGTCCGCGCCCGCAGATCGGCCATGGTCGCGACCGACCGCGCCTCGCGGGCAAGACGCCCGGACTCCACGTCGCGCGTCGGCGCGCTCCCGGTTCCGGCGGCGCCGACGGACGTCAATCCAAACAGAAAATCACGGCGTTCCATGGCGGTTACAGTCGATGAACAACAGATAAGCCCGAGGAATTGGCAGCATGCCCATGCCCGATCCCCATTGCAAGACGGCCGTGCCGCCCCATCGGGCTCCTCCCGGGCGCGGCGATCACGAGGCGAACCCGGCCACGGAGCGCAGCAGCAGCAGATAGCGGCGTGCCAGTTTCCGGCGGTCGAAGTGTTCGCCGACGTATGCCGGGCCGCCTTCCGACATGCGCCCGTAGAGCGAAGGGTCGGACGCCAACTTGCGGACGGCCTCGGCGAGCGCGCCGGCGTCTTCCGGCTCGATCCCAACCCCCGCCCCCGCCGCCTCGACAATGGCCCGGCTTTCTCCCAGGACACCCAGGACGATGGGTTTTCCCATCGCCATGGATTCGAAGATCTTCGAGGGAATGACCGTGGTGAACAGGTCCAGCTTGCGCAGCAGGACAAGGCTGACGTCGGACACCGACCAGAGTCGCGGCATGCATTCTTTCGGCTGTTGGCCGAGCATGACGACGTTGGTCAGACCCATCTCGTCGCGTTTCCGTTCCAGGCGCCGCTTTTCGGAGCCCTCTCCGACCAGCAGGAAGACTATGCCCGGCTCGGTGTCCAGCCGCCCGGCCGCGTCCAGGATGGTGTCGAGGCCATGGGCCATGCCGTGGGTGCCGACGTAGGCGGCCACGAACTTGCCGTCGATACCGAGTTCCTCGGCGAAGGCCCGGTCCCGGGGCGCCGTCTTGAACAGCGACAGATCGACCCCGTTCTTGATGACGCTCACCTTGCCGCGGCCGCCGCGTGCCTCGATGTGGACCTTGAAGGCGTCCGTCACCGACACGATCGCGTCGGCTTTCCGGTAGGCGAACGCCTCGAGGCTCTCGAGCAGCCGAATGATTTTCTGGTTGGAGATCGCCCCGACGCTGAGGATCGATTCCGGCCAGAGATCGCGGATTTCCAGGACCCACGGGGCCCGTTTCAGGCGGCCGACGACATAGCCGGCGAGGCCGGCGAAAAACTGCGGAGACGTGGAGACGACGACATCGCATCGCGGCAGGAACGGGGCCGCCAGGACGGACATGACGAAGAAGAGGATGAAATTGAGGGTCCGCTTCGCGATCCCCTCGTTGGCGGTCACATAGGTGAACAACCGGATGACACTGAATGCCGTCCCGGTCTTCCGTCTGAAACAGCCGGTTGCGGTATCCCGGATAGACCTCGCCCTTGGGGTGGTTCGGCGTGTTGGTCACGACCGTGACCGCATGGCCCTCCCGGACCCACTCCCGGCAATGATCGAAGGTGCGGGATGCCGGCGCGTTGACCTCGGGCGGAAAGTAGTGAGTGAGAAACAGGATATTCACGATGCAATCTTTTTCAGGGAGAAGGAAATCTTGAAGGGAAGGCGGCCCCGGTTTTTCAGCACCACGACCATGTTTTCCAGGCCGACGCCGAACCGCGGGCAATAAACGCCTTTTCCGATTTCGGAGGCGGACATGTCGCCGGGTACGATGTCCATCACGGGCCGGCCGTCGCTCCCGGCGACCCGGTAACGTCCGTCGACGGTCTCGACGCTCAATTCCGGGTGAAGATGCAGGTAGCTCTCGGCCGACGCCTCGCCGGTGCCGGTCAGCCGGTCCTCGAACTCGTACACGCCGCTTGCCGGGCGGCAGCGAACGTGGCGTTCGTGGATCACTCTCTGGCCGAGATGGCGGTAGCCGTCGTGAGCGCCGGTGAACGCCACGTCGTCGTCTCCCAAGCGTTCGATGCGGGCCATCAGTGGCCGCGCGCGCCGCCCCACCCGGAAGGCGCCCCAGATTTCGGATTGCTCGACGCCGTTCACCTTCACGGTGTTGTGAGCCGCCGTGGAACGAACGTAGGCGCGCAGAGCGTCCGTCTCGTATCCATGCACGCCGCTGTCGACGACCACGCGCCGGCCATCGAGGCTCAGTTCGAAGCTGAGCGTGTCGCAATGCGCGTGGCCCGGCTGGTACTCCGGCCCCACCGGACCGCAATCGATGAGAAGAAAGTCGCCATCCCTCCGGCAGCCATAGTATCCGCTTTCCGCTTTCGCGATGACCGTCGTCCCGTCCTCGCGGGCGGGACCGGGCTGGGTTCCCAGCACCTCGTCCGCGTACGCCCGAAGGACCGCCGGATCGAGGGCGATGCCGATGGCGGCGTCGTTGAACAGCGGGATCTCGCCGTCCGGATGCAGGATATCGACGCAGGAACTCCAGTGCTTTCGCCGCCTTGTCCCGGATCAGATCCAGGCTCGGCCACCCGTGCCTCGAGACGGCTCGCCGACAGGATGTTGACGACATCCACGAGATCCTGGGTGACGATGCCGTGATACAGCGGGCTGCGCTCGAAATGCCCGCCATCGGCGAGGATCTGTTCCCGGACTTCCCCGGTCAGGATCCTGACGCCCAGGTCGAGCCATCGGTCCGCCTGTTTTCCCGCGAAGAACACGCCGGCGAAGATCAGGGCGACCGCGTTCTTGAGATAGTGGTTGGCCAGGATATGATATTCGATGTGGCGTTCCAGCCACGCCGCCTGGCCGTAAAGGCTCGAGATCCATGCGTCTTTCGGAGGCCGCGTGCCCTCGGTCCGCAGGACATAGTCGATCCAGTTCACGATCCGCAACGAAACCGTGTACGGCTCCCACGCGTCGGCCGCGCCGGGTGGATTGCGGGCGATCCAGTCGTCGATGAGATGGTCGCGCGCGTCGATCGACCGCGTCTCGTCGAGCAGGTAATCGAAGTAATGCAGGTTGTAGCGCCAGAGCCTCGAGACGTCCGCGCAATGCCAGTCGACGGCGTCCCGGCCGAACGTCCTCGGCGTGCCGAGGAATACGAAATCGAAGTCTCCCGTTCCCCCTGGGCATGCACTGGGACGAGGCCGAAGGCCGACCCCGGATCGGCGCTCGATGGTCGACGGCGTCCGGATCCGCGTCGTGGTCCGCTGCAACGCCCGCCGGTACACGAAGAAAGCGGCCTGCTTGACCCGGAAATAGCGAACCGTTCGAAGAAAACGTCCGACGTTCATGCGAAAAGGCGCTCTCAGGTTTTCTGCAGTGGTCGTCCGCGCGTCGATCAGGCGGCGGGACCGAGAAAGGTACCCCAAGTGGGCACTGTATCATTCTGGAACCTGACAGTCAGTTAACGAAGAATCCTTAACCAAATTTTGCCGAGACTGGGTACAAAGTCGCGGGGATGATTTCCTTTCGGCTCAACACCTGAACACCGGACGCCATGAAACAGATCACGCAGCACTATCGGACCGGCAAACTCGCGCTCAAGGATCTCCCGGCTCCGGCGCCGCGATCGGGAGGCGTGATTGTCGCCACGCGCGCGTCCCTGGTCAGCGCCGGCACGGAAAAAATGCTGACGGATCTGGCGAAGGCGAGCCTGGCGGGCAAGGCCATGGCGCGCCCGGACCTGGTGCGCCAGGTGGTGGACAAGGCGAAGCGCGAGGGGATCGTCAGCACCATCGAGGCGGTGCGGACGAAGCTCGATAACCCCGTCGCCCTCGGCTACAGCTGCGCCGGAACCATCGTCGAACTCGGAGACCGCGTCGACGGCCTCAAGGTCGGCGACCGGGTCGCCTGCGCGGGCGCCGGATACGCGAGCCACGCCGAGTACAACTATGTTCCCAAGAATCTCTGCGTTCCGGTTCCCGAGGGGGTCGACGACGAGAGCGCGTCGTTCGTCACGGTCGGCGCGATCGCCCTTCAGGGCGTGCGCCAGGCCGAGCCCACGCTGGGCGAGCGCGTGGTGGTCATGGGCCTCGGCCTCCTCGGTCAACTGACGGTGCAGTTGCTCAAGGCCAACGGGTGCAAGGTGCTGGGCTTCGACCCGATCCCATCGAAATGCGACCTCGCGCGCACGCTTGGCGCCGATGCCGCCTGCCACTCGGGACTCGTCGAGGCGGCCGAGGCGTTCACCGAGGGCCGGGGAGCGGACGCGGTCATCGTCACGGCGTCGACCAAGAGCGACGAGCCGGTCAATTCCGCGGCGGTCATCGCGCGGCCCAAGGGCCGCGTCGTCCTCGTCGGCATGGTCGGAATGAACCTCCAGCGCGATCAGTACTACCGCAAGGAGCTGGACCTCAGGCTGTCCATGTCCTACGGGCCGGGCCGCTACGATCCCGACTACGAGGAAGGCGGGCACGACTACCCGTTTCCCTACGTTCGCTGGACCGAGCGGCGGAACATGCAGGCCTTTCTGGAGCTCATCCAGGAGGGACGGGTGACGCCGGGCGCGCTGGTCACCCACCGGTTCGACATCAAGGACGCCGAGCAGGCTTACAATTTGATGTCGGGTGACGAGCCCTATCTCGGCATCGTCATCACCTATCCCGGGGAAACGGCGACCAAACCGGCGCGGCGCGTGGTCAATTCGAACGTTTCGGCCCTAGGGCGCGCCGGCGGCGGCGGGATCGGGTTCATCGGCGCCGGCAACTTCGCCAAGTCCGTCCTTCTGCCGGGGCTGAAGAAAATCGGCGGCGTCCAGCTGACCGGCGTCGCGACCGCCACCGGCTTGAGCGGAACCCATGTGGCCGAGAAATTCGATTTCGCCTACGCGACCACGCAATACCAGGACATCCTGGCGGATCCCGATACGGCGACCGTGTTCATCGCCACCCGTCACGACATGCACGCCCCCCTCGTGTGCGAGGCGCTGCGGGCCGGCAAGAACGTCTTCGTGGAGAAACCCCTCGCCATCGATCGCGGGCAGCTTGACGAGGTCATCTCCACCGCCGAGGCAAGCCCGGGGCTGCTGACGGTGGGCTTCAACCGCCGGTTCGCGCCCCTGATCCGCGAGGCCAAGGAATCCCTCGCCGGCCGAAGCGCGCCGCTGATGATGATCTATCGCGTCAACGCGGGTTCGGTGCCCGGCGACAGTTGGCTGCACGGACACGAGGGCGGCGGCCGGATCGTCGGAGAGGTCTGTCATTTCGTGGATACGCTGCAATTCCTGGCCGGCGCCCGTCCCGTCGGCGTTCAGGCCCTGCAAGCGAGGGGGCACCCAGACGCCCTCTCCGCTCAGATATCTTTCGAAGACGGATCCGTCGGCACCATCGTCTACACCTCGCTCGGCGATCGCTCCTTTCCAAAGGAATACATCGAGGTGTTCGGCGGCGGCCGGGTGATTGCCATCGACGATTTCCGCGCCGCCACCTTTGTTTCCGACGGCCACCGCAAGCGGCGGCGTACGATGAAACAGGACAAGGGATTCGGCGAGGAACTCCGTTGCTTCCTGGATGCCATATCCGGCAACGGCGACGCACCCATTCGCCTCCCCAGCCTAGTGGCGACAACGGAAACGACATTCGCCATACGCGACAGCATCGGCAATGGCCCCGTGTCGAAGGAGCCATGTAGCTGACGACCGGCTATCTCCGGTAGCGGATCAACCGGGCCGGGTTTCCTCCGACGATGGCTCTGGCCGGCACGTCCTTCGTCACCACGGAACCGGCGGCGACAACGGCGCCAGCGTGGACCGTGACCCCATGAAGAACGATCGCGCCGTGGCCGATCCACACGTCGTCGTGGATGACGATCGGCTTTATGTCGTCGGTCCCCGCGTGGCGAATGGGCACGGTGATGCCGTCGATCCTATGATCCCCGCCAACCAGGCTGACGCAGGCGGCAAACAGCACGTCGTCGCCGATACGCGCCGGAACCGCCAAGTGGCAGCCATGACCCATGAAGAAATTCTTTCCGGCGGAGATCCTGGATCGCGGGCCGACGAAGCAGCCGCGGCCGCACGTGAAACCGGGGCCGGCGCTGAATTGTCTTCGGGACTTCAATCGCAGCCCGGCGTACCGAAGTCCGTGCACCGCCTTTTTGAGCCAGTTCATGGTGCTGGATAATCCATGCTGATGGCGAGACGTTCGAGAGCCGCCGGCGGCCACGTCTTTCGCAAGATCCAGTGGTGAGCACCGTTCGGCGTCGGAAGTTCGGAGGCCGGACGTCCGTGAACGGCGTGATCGATCACCCGATGCTGATGGGCGGGATTGTAGAACCTCTCGATCATCTCGCGGCAGCGCCCGGCGACCTCCGCCCGGTCCGGGTTGCGCTCCAACCACTGGCGCGCGGCGTGGGCAAGCGAGCGGGCATTGCCCTCCTCGTAGAGATCGCCGGTCCGTCCCGGCGTCATCAGTTCGAATTCCGGGTTGTGGATCCGCAGCCCGTCGTGCGCGATCACTGGAACGCCGTAACCGAAAGCATGGACGATGACCAGCCCGACGGGTCCGGACACGACGCAAAGGTCGGCGGCGCCGATCAGTTCGCCGAGGTTGCGCTCGCCGTAAATGGCGCCCAGCACCGCGATGGATTTGGCGCTCTCCGACCCGGCGGCCAGACGCTCCACGTTGTTCCGGTCGGGGCCATCGCCGATGATCAGAAGGTTGGCGGCGAACCCCTCGTGGCGAAGGATGTCGACCGCCTGGACCAGGATGTCCAACCGCTTGTAGCGGTCGATGCGTCCGATCGACACCAGCAGGGGCGCGTCGGGATCGTCGAACAGCCTCTCCCGGACGGCCCTGATGTTCTCCCCGGACAGCCCCGACTGGATGGATTTCTGAGCCTCGAAGTCCAGGGAGTTGTAAACGACATACAAATCGTCGCTCTTGAAGCCGGAATGGATCAAATAATCACGCCCGATGTTGCCGTACAACAGATGGCCATGGGGAATCCTGAAGAACAGCTTCTTGACGATCGACCGAATTCCGCTCTCGAACGTTTTGAACCCGTGCCCCCAGAACAACACGCGCTTACCCGACATCCGGGCGACGGCGGCGGAGACCCAGGTCGACAGATAGTGAACATCTCCGAGGTAAATGATCACATCGAAATGTTTTCGAAAGGCTATGGACAAAACGCCGGATTGCCAGAGGAGCGAATTGAAAAACCAATGATTCTTGACGCCCTTCCATCTTATTGAATTCTTCCCGTTTCCGGTATCGTTGCCGAAATTCATGACCGCCAGGGAGCCGATGTTGCTACTGGAGTCGGAGAACACGGTGTATTCCACGTCCCGGTCGGCGCTCAGGCGCTTGAAGATGGGCTCCCGGTAGTGCGCGACATACTGGTAAACGATCGCGACCCGAAGCTTCGGTTTTTCGTTCATGTCATCGGCCTCGCCGGCCTCCTTGGAAACTTCGCGCGGGAACGGTCGGCCATTCATCACCGTCACGCGCCCGCGCGCCGTCATTCCTATACATTTGCCCTATCCATTTGGCAAAATACGCGGACCCGTGGGATTATGCGGGCCAATGCTTTGAATTTTGTAAAAATCGCAAGGCCGCCGGCGTCCCGCGCGTATCGCGGGGAGCGGGCGAGTGGTCCGGGGGCCGGCATGCCGATTGTCCATATCCATCAACTGAAGTCCCGGATGCCGCGGAACCGCCGGGTGATGGGAATCGACGTGGGCACCAAGACCCTCGGGCTGGCGCTGTCGGATCTGTCGCTGTCCGTGGCGACGCCGCTCCGGACCATCAGACGAACGAAGTTCACCCGCGACGCCGAAGAGCTGACCGCCCTGGTCCGCGAACACGAGGTCGGCGGCCTGCTACTCGGCCTTCCGGTCGGCATGGATGGGACCGAGGGGCCGAAATGCCAGTCGGTCCGCCAGTTCGCCGCCAACCTCCTGGGCGTCCTGGACCTGGCCCTGGCCTTCTGGGACGAACGCCTGTCCACGGCGGCGGTGGAACGCATGCTGATCTCCGAGGTGGACATGAGCCGCAAGCGCCGCCGCGATGTCATCGACAAGGCCGCCGCCGCCTACATCCTCCAGGGCGCGCTGGACGCCATGCGCAACGCGCCGGCGGGGCCGCCGCCGTGATCCATATCCTCGGCGCGCTGACACCGGTGTTCGCGGTCATTCTGTTGGGATACCTGTTCAAGAAGTGGCGGTTCGTCCCCGACGCCTTCTGGGGAGCGGCCGAGCGGATCACGTTTTACGTGTTCTTTCCGTCGCTTCTGGTGGCGACCACCGCCAAGGCCGACATGGCGGGGCTCGCGGTCCTTCCCATGGTCGGCGCGCTGCTCGCCGGAATCGTGCTCGTCGTGGCGCTGACCTTCTGGCTCAGGCTTCCGCTCCGCCTCGACGGACCGTCCTTCACGTCGCTGATCCAGGGCAGTGTCCGCCCCAACGTGTACGTGGGGCTCGCCGCCGCCGTGGCGCTGTTCGGCACCGACGGATTGACCCTGATCAGCCTCTGCGTCGCCGCCGCCGTGCCCACGGTCAACGCCATCAGCGTCGTCGCCATGGTCCGTTACGCCTCGCCCTCGGGAGCGCCAGTCGGCTGGCGGTCCATGCTCTGGCCCATCGCCAAGAACCCGATGATCCTTGCCTGCGCGACGGGGCTTGTCCTCAATGTCACCGGCATCGGCCTGCCGCCTCTCGTCGGGCCGCTCTTGGAAATCCTCGGCCGCGCGTCGCTGCCGGTGGGACTTCTGGCGGTGGGCGCGGGCCTGGAACTGGCGGCCATGCGCTCGGCGGGGCGGACGGTGGCCGTAACCTCGGCGATCAAGATCCTGTTGCTGCCCCTGCTCACGTTCGCGCTGTGCAAGGGCCTCGGCCTGGAGGGGCTCACGGCCGTCGTTCCGGTTCTCTACGCCTCCCTGCCCGGGTCGGCGTCGGCCTATGTGATGGCCCGGCAGATGGGCGGAAACACGGTAATCATGGCCGGTTCGATCACGTTGACCACCATCGCCGCCGCCGTCACCATGCCGCTGATCCTGATCGCGGTGAGCTGACGCGCGAACGGGCGATCAGAACGGTTCCCTAGGCTTCGATACCGCATTATAGTCCGCCCCATGATCGACGACGAGAGCGCCTTTTCCTACACCCACCGTCATTTGCTCGGCATCGAGGGCCTGTCGCCGCCGGAGATCACCGCGCTTCTCGACCGGTCGGAAGGCTACGTGGAACAGAACCGGCGGGCCGACAAGAAGCAATCGGTGCTGCGCGGACGCACCATCATCAATCTCTTCTTCGAGGCCTCCACCCGCACCCGGACGTCCTTCGAGCTGGCCGGAAAACGCCTGGGCGCCGACGTCATCAACATGTCCGTGTCCACCAGCGCCGTCAAAAAAGGCGAGACGCTCATCGATACGGCCATGACCCTGAACGCCATGCACCCGGACGTGCTGGTGGTGCGCCATCCCGCCTCGGGCGCCGTCAAGCTGCTGTCGGAAAAGGTCAATTGCGCCGTCATCAACGCCGGCGACGGCAGCCACGAGCACCCGACCCAGGCGCTGCTGGACGCGTTGACCATCCGCCGCCGCAGGGGACGGCTGTCGGGCCTGAGGGTCGCCATCTGCGGCGACGTGCTGCACTCGCGGGTGGCGCGTTCCAACATTCACCTGCTCAACACCATGGGCGCGAGCGTCCGCGTGATCGCGCCCCGCACCCTGATTCCCACCGACGCGGCGCGCCTCGGCGTGGAGGTCTTTCACGACATGAACCTGGGCCTGGAAGGGTGCGACATCGTCATGATGCTGCGCCTGCAGACCGAGCGCATGCGCGCCAACTTCTTCCCGTCCATCCGCGAATATTTCCACTTCTTCGCGCTCGACTACGACAATCTGGCGAAAGCGAAACCCGACGCCCTGATCATGCATCCCGGCCCGATGAACCGGGGCGTCGAGATCGATTCCGAGGTCGCCGACGATTACGGCCGCAGCGTGATCCGCGAGCAGGTGGAAATGGGCGTGGCGGTGCGCATGGCCTGTCTCGAACAGCTGTCCCACAACCTCTCCGAATCGAACCCGCGGAACCTGTGATGCCGAAAAGGACCGATCCCCGATGACCGCGCGACCGGAACCCTCTCCGGCGCGGGTGGCCTATGTCAACGCGCGGCTGCTGGATCCCGCCTCGGGCCTGGACGGCCCGGGAGGGATCCTGACCGAGGGCGAGGCCATCGCCGACTTCGGCCCCGATCTGTTCGCGGCGGATCCGCCAGACGGCGCCGAGGTCGTGGATTGCGACGGCCACTGCCTGTGCCCCGGCCTGGTGGACATCCGCGTCCAGTTGCGCGAGCCCGGCGAGGAGCACAAGGGCACGCTGGCGTCGGCCGGGCGCGCCGCCATCGCCGGCGGCATCACCTCCATGGTCTGCCTGCCCAATACCCTGCCCGTCATCGACGACATGTCGGCCGTGGAGTTCGTGGCCCGGCGCGCGCGGTTGCTGGGCCTGACCAAGGTCTACGCCTACGGCGCCGTCACCAAGGGCCTCGAGGGCAACGAACTGGCGGAAATGGGCATGCTGGCCGAGTCCGGAGCGGTGGCGTTCACCGACGGGGTCAAGGCGGTGGCCAATGCCCGGGTGATGCGCCAGGCGCTGGACTACGCGCGCACGTTCGATCTCCTGATCATCCAGCACCCGGAAGAGCCGACGCTGGCCACCGGCGGCGACATGAACGCCGGCGAAATGGCCACCCGGATGGGTCTGGCGGGTATTCCCCGCGAGGCCGAGGTGATCATGGTGGAGCGCGACCTGCGGCTGGCGGAGTTGACCGGCGGGCGGCTCCATTTCGCCCATCTGTCCACGGGCATCGCCATCGACGCGATCCGCAAGGCCAAGGCGCGCGGGCTGAACGTCACCTGCGACACCGCGCCGCCCTATTTCGCGCTCAACGAAACGGCCGTCGGCGACTACCGCACCTTCGCCAAGCTGTCGCCGCCGTTGCGCGACGAGGACGACCGGCTGGCGGTGATCCAGGGGCTGCTCGACGGAACCATCGACGCCATCGCGTCGGACCATGCCCCCGAGGACGAGGACGCCAAGCGCCTGCCCTTCGCCCAGGCGGCGTTCGGCGGCATCGGCCTGGAAACGCTGCTGGCCATTTCGCTGGAGCTGTATCATAACAGGATCATGTCCTTGCTGCAGGTGCTCCGGTTGCTGACCTGCAAGCCCTCGGAGTTGCTCGGACTGGCCGCCGGGCGGCTGATCCGGGGCGCGCCGGCCGATCTGACCCTGTTCGATCCGGAACGGGCCTGGATGGTCCGCGAGCAGGACCTGCTCAGCAAATCCAAGAACACGCCCTTCGACTACCGGCCGGTACAGGGCCGCGTGATGATGACCGTGGTGGACGGCCGCCGGGTCTTCTCGCGGGACGGTTGAGCCATGGAGAACCCGGTCGCGGACCTCACGGTTCTGCATCAGGTGTCGGCGGTGGTCGGCTACCTGGTGGGCTCCATCCCCTTCGGGCTGCTGCTGACGCGGCTGACCGGCAAGGGCGACATCCGCGCCATCGGTTCGGGCAACATCGGCGCCACCAACGTGCTGCGCACCGGAAGCAAGGGGCTGGCGGCGCTGACGCTGCTCCTCGACGGCGGCAAGGGCGCGGCGGCGGCCTTGTTCATGGGCCAGTGGGGCCTGGATTTCGCGCTGCTGGCGGGACTGTTCGCGGTCATCGGCCACGATTTCCCGATCTGGCTCCGGTTCAAGGGCGGCAAGGGCGTGGCCACCACCATCGGCGTCCTGCTCGCGCTGGCGTGGCCCGTGGGCCTGGTCACCTGCGCCGTCTGGCTGGCGGTGGCGGTGATCTTCCGTTATTCGTCGCTGGCGGCCCTGGTGTCGCTGGCCGCCTCTCCGTTCCTCATGGCTTGGCTCGCCGGAACGCCGCAGATGGTGATCGCGGCGCTGATGGCGTTGCTGGCGTTCGCCCGCCACCATGAAAACATCCGTAGGCTGCTCAAGGGGGAGGAGTCCAAGATCGGCGGCAAGACGTAGGGGATCGCCACCGCACGGCGAATACGGGCCTGGGACGGGGGTCATGACGGAGACACCGATGGCAAGGACCGGACCGTTTTCGATCATTCGCTCGGAGCTGGCGTTTCTCGCCGGCGCGGCCACCACCATCGTGTTCGTTGTTTATGGCGACGCGTGGCTGGCGGATCTCTCCAACGTCCTCGAAACCGCCGCGTTGTTCGCCTGGATCTTCGCGGTGATGATGTGGTGCGCGTTCGGGGTCGTCCGGCACGCCGACTGCCTCGCGGATCTGCTGGGCGAGCCCTACGGAACCCTGATCCTGACCCTCGCCGTCATCAGCATCGAGGTCGCCCTGATCTCGGCCATCATGCTGACCGGCGCCAGCAATCCGGCCCTCGCCCGCGACACCATGCTCGCCGTCATCATGATCGTGCTCAACGGCATGGTGGGCGTCGCCCTGCTGATCGGCGGACTGCGCCATGGCGAGCAAGCGTTCAATCTGCGCGGCGCGCACGCGTTCCTCGCCGTGATCATCCCCCTGGCGACCATATCGCTGATCCTGCCGAGCTTTACCACGTCGACGGCCGACCCCACGCTGACGCCCATGCAGAAGCTTCTGTTCGCGACGATGACCATCGCGCTTTACGCGACGTTTCTCGCCATTCAGACCGTTCGTCACCGGGGATTTTTCATCCAGCCCGCGCCGGATGGCGGCAACGGCGGCGCTGGCGGCACTGACGGGGATGGCGGCGGCGCGCGCGAAGGTGACGGAGCGCACACGCATCTGAAGCCCAGGTCCGTTCCCTACCACGCGGTGTTCCTGGTCCTCACCATGCTGCCCATCGTGCTTCTGTCGAAGAAGCTCGCCGTCCTGGTGGATCACGGCATCGCCACCCTCGGGGCGCCGGCGGCCCTCGGCGGCGTCCTGATCGCCATTCTGGTGCTGACGCCGGAAGGACTGGCCGCCTTCAGCGCCGCCCTCGCCAACAAGCTGCAGCGCTCGGTGAACATCTGCCTCGGGTCGGCCCTGGCGACCATCGGGTTGACGGTGCCGGCCGTCCTGGCCATCGACCTTATCACCGGCATGGACGTGGTCCTCGGCCTGGAGGGGACCGACATGGTGCTGCTGGTCCTGACCCTGGTGATCAGCATGCTCACTTTCGGGGGCGTGCGAACCAATTCGCTGCAGGGCGCCGTCCACCTGGTGGTGTTCCTGGTCTACCTGGTTCTCATCTTCAACCCGTGAGCCCGCCCGCCATGTCCGCCATGCCCGACCCCGTGTCCCTCGTCATCGAACCCCGCCTCCGCGACATCGGCAACCTGAACGTCCGCCGGATCCTTCCCTCGAAACAACGCAGGTCGGTGGGACCCTTTGTGTTCCTCGATCACATGGGACCGGCGACCCTGCCTCCGGGAACGGGGTTGGACGTTCCGCCCCATCCGCATATCGGGCTGGCGACGGTGACCTACCTGTTCGACGGCGCGCTAACCCACCGCGACAGCCTGGGTTTCGAGCAGGCCGGGCGCGGCCGATTAGCCGTCCTCGGGGCCGAAGCAGTCGGCGACGTCGGGGCAGACGTCGCAGTTGGGGGCCTTGCAGATGGCGACGCCGTCGCGCTCGCAGAGCTGGCGGTAGAAGAACTTCTTCCATTTCATGTCGCCGCCATTGAGTTCCTTGAGGCCCGGGAAGTGCCGCCGCATCAGGCCGTTGAGATCGTCGCGGCTGAACAGGCCCAGGTCCTGCCAGAGATGGTTGGCGCCCAGCGACCGGCGCGCCACGATGGCGGCGAGCCAGGCTTCCTCGGGGGCGCCGCGCGCGCGGTGATCGAGGAGAAGCTGGCGCAGGTCCGGCTCCTCCAATTCGTCCGGTCCGGCGTCGCCGCCAATGGCATGGGCGGGGATGCTTCGACGGGCATCGGGAAAATAGGCGTCGAAAAGATCCGCGAGGGCGGCGGGGGCAAGGCCGAGCGCCTCCGCCAGGGGACGCGGGAACTCCGCCGCCCCCACGGCGACCGCGCACGCGAACACGTGGCGGTCGAAGGGGTCTCCCAGACCCGAATTCACGAGGCGACCATGCAGGGTGTCCATGGCGCCGGTTCTCCATCCATGCCGGTCGGCGGACCCGGGCTCAGGCCGCGAAGGCGACGGCGGCGGGGATCATCTTGATGGAATGCGACCCGCACACCAGAAGACACGACTCGCAGCCGACGCACCGGCCCTTGTCGGCGATGGTCATGATGACGCGCTCGACCTCGTCGTCGTCGTGGGGGACGAGTTCGTCGTCCTCGGTCATGCCCATCATGGCGAGAACGCTGTGATTGCACACCTTGTAGCAGCGGCCGCATCCGATGCAGGTTTCGGCGTTGATCTCGTCGATGAACATGGGATCCCAGGGCGTTCCGTCGCGTCTCAGTGCCTGATACTCGGTCATTGTTCGAAACCTCTCCAGCGCGGGGTCATGAGCCGGCCGGCGCGGGGATCAATCCTCGTCGCCGGCCACCTCGGGAAAACGGTTGATGACATCGATGCCTTGGGCGACCAGGGCTTCGCCCGCCGCCACCAGGGCGTCCGTGGATTCGAAGCCGAACCGGTG
The DNA here is from genome assembly GCA_963701445.1 of uncultured Alphaproteobacteria bacterium. GTDB lineage: Bacteria > Pseudomonadota > Alphaproteobacteria > Rhodospirillales > Defluviicoccaceae > CAKZLS01. The sequence continues at coordinate 35,190 of CAVPAM010000035.1, read as the reverse complement.
CACGTCCCTCAGGGTGCGGGCGAGAACCACCAGCCGGCCCACGGTGATCAGCGCGCGGCCGAACCCCTCCCCGGAAATCTTGATGAGCGGCGTGGCGTCGAGCCCGGATTGGCGAGTGATGGCGTAGGCGATGGCGGTATGGAAGATTTCGAGCCGCCACAGCACCTTTTCGTCGGGATCGCCGATGGTGGGAATGGCCCGGCGCTGCTCCTTGGTCAGCACGAAACCCTGAAGGATCTCGTCGTCGGCCTTCTTGGCCCAGACACCGTAGTTGTCGTGGGCGCGCATCAGCTTGACCAGCGAGTCCCGGTAGATCTCACGGTTGGCCGCGTCGGTCTCCCCGTCTGCGGTCTTCAGGGCTCCGGTCATCACGCCCGCTCCTCCAGGTCTTCGTCGAGAAAATCGAGGCTCTTCGGGGTGTCACCGCCCATGGCCTTGCGCAGCCAGGGCGGGGGCGATGTCCTCAGCATGGCCTGCACCCGCTCGAGTACTTGGTCGATGGGCTCGGGATGCGGCAGCTTCACCGGATGGATCCGGCGATTGACGACCTTCGCGGCCGCCGGCCCGCCGATGGCGAGAACGAACAGCAGCGCGCACCCGTCGATGGCATCCACCCGGGGGGTGATGCGGTCGTCGTTGGAATCGGCGTGAACACCGTCCTCGCCGCTGGATTCGTCGAACCGGATCGCCTCGACGAAGTGGTATTCCTCGGTCGAGACGGAGTAGATCGCAAAGTTGCGCGCTCCGCCGAAATGGGCGTCCATGGTTCGAAGGTCATGGGTGGCAAACGCAATACGCATTGGTCCTCCTTCCGGCACCGCGCCGGCGTCATGGGCGCTCTCGGGCTCCGAACCGACCAATCGCAGCCTACGCACTGACCACACTGGCATCGTTGGAAACCTCCCTGTCCTGGCGCAAATACGGCTGATGCTCCTTGTGGTGATCGATGAAGATGTTGCCGATGTCGAACAGCAGCTCCCGGGTTCCGCGATATCCGACGCTTACCCGATGACCCGCGCCCAGGCGATCGAACACCGGGAACCCCATGCGATAGAGGGGCGCGCCGATGGCCTCCGCCGTCCTTTCCGCGTGGGCGTTGGCGATCACGAGGTCGCAATCGCCGCCCGACGCGAGGCGTTCGAGGTCGTCGAGATCGCCGACGACGACGGTGTCGCAGGGAACCTTGGCGGCCGCCGGCGTCTTCACGGTGGTTACGGCGGCGCCGATGCGGCAGCCCATCTCGTCGAGGAAACGGCTCACCGCCAGCAGCATGTCCGGTTCCGCCGCCACCGCCGCGGTGCGGCCGGTGAAGAAGAAGTGCCCGTCGAGCATGGCATCCACCAGGCGGCTGCGTTCGCGCCGCAGCCGTTCGGGCGCCGGGCGGCCGCTCAGGTTGATCAGGGTCTCGACGAAGGCATCGAAGGCTTCCAGGCCGACCAGCCGATCGAACACCTTGAACGGCACGCCGGAGCGGCGTTCCAGGGCTTCCGCCCCGCCCCGCATGTGCTCGCCGATGGCCAGCGTCAGTTGCGACGCCCCCATGTGGCTGACCCGGTCCACCGGGGTGCCGCCGAGCGTCGTCGGCACGTATTCGTCGGGAACATGACCGTCGAGCGAACCCGACAGGTCGGGGAGCACGATGGCGGACAGTCCGAAGCTCTCGACGATTTCACGGATCGCTTCCACGTCGGCCGGCGTCATGTAGCTGGCCGGCAGCAAGTTCACCTGGCGGAGGATCCGCGGCCGACGCTCTTCCGGGACCAGGGCGTCGATCATCGCCTGCACGGCGCTGGCCCAACCCACCTCCAGGCTTCCGGCGAAATCCGGGGTTGGCGCGTAGACCACCCTCAACTCGCTCCATTCCGGATGGCGCAACATGATCGAGCGCAGATCGCCGCGGACGTCCTCGTCGCGGGTCTCGGTCAGCGCGGTGGAGCACAGGCCGATCAACCGCGGGTTCGCGCGCTCGAAGATGTTGCCGATGGCCTGTTCGATGTTGTCGGCTCCTCCGAGAATGGTGCTGAGTTCGCTCATGGCCGTGGTCTGCAAGGGGATGGCCTCGCGGAAATGACGGACGAGAAGGACAAGGGCGAACGCCGTGCAGCCCTGGCTTCCGTGCAGGAGGGGCAGACTTCGGTCGACACCGAGAAAGGCCAGCGCGCCTCCCAACGCGGGGCTGGACTTCAGCGGATTGACGGCGCAGGCTTTGGTTCCGATCTCGGCCACGTTCATTGTCCGGCTCCGGGTTTGTCCCAGGGCGCCGGCATGCGAACCTGGCGCCATATGGGGTGGTGGATGGTGGCATCGATGTGGTGGACAAGAGACACCATCCCCTCGTAGGCGGCATAGGGACGGTGACGCTCCTGATTAATGTCGAGCCAAGGGGTCTTGGTCTTGAGCGCGACGAACTGAGTGCGGCCGCCGGACATCAGGATGTCCGCCTCGCCATTCGCGAGCATGCGGTAGAGCTCCTTGGCCGGAATCTGGCCGAACAACGCGGCGTCCTCCCCCATCAGCGATTTGATGCGCAGCTTGTCGTCCTCGGTGGATTTGCGCACCGACGTGCCGATGACGGTCATGCCGATCTCCTGCAGGGCGGAGACCACCGACCACGACTTGACCCCGCCGGTGTAGAGCAGGACCCGCTTGCCGCGCAGGCGTTCGCGGTACGCCGAGATCCGCCGCCACGCGGTCCTCTCTTCCTCGGCGATCACCGTCTCGGCGCGGGCGAGGATATCGGTCGGCGCCCCCTGCTCCACCAGCAGCCGCGCGATCTCGCGCAGCGCCGACGAGGTGTCCGAGATTCCGTAGAAGGATCCCTCGAAGTAGGGGATCGCATAGCGCTCTTCCATGACCCGGGCGAAGGACACCATGGCCTGCGAGCAGACCACCATGTTGACCTTGGCGCGGTGGGCGCAGGCGATTTCGTGAAACCGGGCGTCGCCGCTGATGGACGCGAGGACGCGGATGCCGATCCGGTCGAGCAGCGGAAGGATCTGCCACATATCCCCGGCGACATTGTATTCGCCGATGATGTTGATGTCGTAGGGCGTGGTCCGCTCGGGCTCGCGGGTGCCGACGACCCGGTCGAGCAGGACCTGACCGGCGAGCTTGTTGCCGAGGTTTTTCGACCCCACGAAGCCCGGTGCGTCGACCGGGATCACCGGCAGGCCGAACCGCTCGGTGGCGGCGGCGCAGACCGTTTCCACGTCGTCGCCAATCAGCGCCGGGACACAGGTGATGTAGACGAAGATCGCGGCGGGCCGATACCTCTCGGCGATCTCGCGGATCGCCGTGTACAGGCGCTTTTCGCCACCGTGAATGACGTCCAGCTCGGACATGTCGGTGGTAAAGCCGGTTCGATAGATCTGCGGGCCGCTGGACGCCGAATGGCGGCTGTCCCAGCTGTTGCCCTCGCAGGCGATGGGGCCGTGCACCAGGTGCGCGGCGTCGGTAATGGGCTGCAGCGCGATCTTGGCGCCGTCGAAGGCACAGCCGCCGGCGGCGGCGCCGGGGACCAGGGATTTTGACGAGCAGCCGCGTTTACGGTCCGCGTCGGACTTGCCCTGGTTGGTGGCGCATCCGGGCTCGTTGAATACCTCGGCAACGCGCTGTTTCAGCATCTCGCCCTCGCATGGCTGGCGGGCGGCGGCCGAGACCGCCGCCCGTCGTCGTTAACGGGTCAGGTCGAAACTGATGTCCGTAACCCCGGCTTCGTTGGTGTCGTCGTCCAGGTGATCGAGGATCTTGTCGAGGATCCGGACGAGAACCTGGAGGCCGCCCTGGTATCCCCAGGTGGGGAAGCGGTGATGATGATGACGGTCGAAGATCGGGAAGCTCAGCCGGATCAGCGGTGTCCCGGTGTCCCGCTCCAGGTACTTGCCATGGCTGCTGCCGATCAGGAAATCGACCGGAGCCGTGGTGAGCAGCGAGCGCATGTGCCAGAGGTCCTTGCCCGGCCAGACTTCGCAATTCTGGCCATAGGGCGAGGACTCGAGCAGTGTCTGCATCTTCTTCGCCCAGGGCTTGGTGCCGTTGGTGGCGAGAGCATGCCGCGGCTCGGCGCCCATCTCCATCAGGAACCGGCACATGCCGTAGACGAAGTCCGGGTCACCGAACACGGCGAAGGATTTGCCGTGGGCGATGGACATGGAGTCCGTCAGGGCGTCCACCAGCCGGCCCCGCTCGCGAACCAGGGCGTCGGGGATGGATTTTCCCGACAGCTTCGAGATGGTCATGAGCAGCTCGTCGGTCGCCTCCACGCCCATCGGATAGTGCAGGCTGGCGGTCTCGTGATCCTTGTCCTTCGCGTACGCCAGGGTCTTCTTGGTGCAGTATTCCTGCATCGAGAGGGTCGCCTTGGCGTTGAGCGCCGCTTTCGTCTCCTCGATGGTGGTTCCGCCGTCGTACATGCGGAAATTGCCGTCGCTGGGCGTGTCGTAGACGTCGGACGGATCGGAAACGATGGTGTACTCCACCTCCATGAGATCGAGGATGCGCTTGAGCTCACGGTTGTTGCCGACGCAGTAGCCATCGAACCCCGGAATGATGTTGAGCGCCGTGCCGGGGATCCGTTCGGCCTTCTCCCAGAAGTTGGTGAGAATGCCCTTGAGCATGTTGTCGTAGCCGTTGACGTGGCTACCCTGGAACGCCGGCGTGTGCGCGAAGGGAACGGGAAACTCCTTCGGAACCGAGCCCTTCTCCTTCGACGTGCTGATGAAGGCGTTCAGATCGTCGCCGATCACCTCGGCCATGCACGTGGTCGAGACGGCGATCATCTTCGGCTCGTACAGGGCATGGGCGTTGGCCAGGCCGTCGATCATGTTGTTGAGACCGCCGAACACGGCCGCGTCCTCGGTCATCGACGACGACACCGCCGACGCCGGTTCCTTGAAGTGCCGCGACAGGTGCGAGCGGTAGTAGGCGACGCAACCCTGCGAGCCGTGCACGAAGGAGAGCGTCTCCTCGAAGCCGCTGGCGCAGAACACCGCGCCGAGCGGCTGGCACGCCTTGGCCGGATTGACCACCAGCGAATTACGCGCGAAATTCTTTTCGCGGTAATCCTCGGACTTGCTCCACTCGCTGATCTCGCGAACCTTTTCTTCCGGATGCGGACACTCGAAATTGGCCCGCTTTTCGCGGAGCATGTCCTTGTATTCCGGCTCGCGGAAGAGTGTGACGTGATCTTTGATCTTTTCCGCGTTCTGAGGCATTGCCTATCTCCTAAATATGCACGGTTGAGGGGAGGTAGGGGAGGCTTACGCCTCCACCCACGGTGCCTTGAATTTTCCCCACACCGGATTGTTGATGGCCAAGTCCATGTCCTTGGCGAAAATCGCAAACCCGTCGTACGCATGGTACGGTCCCGAGTAGTCCCAGGAGTGCACCTGGCGGAACGGAACGCCCATCTTCTGGATCGGATACTTCTCCTTGATCCCGGAACCGACGAGATCGGGCCGGATGCGCTCGATGAATTTCTCCATCTCGTAGGCGGTCACGTCGTCGAAGATCAGGGTGCCGTCCTTCACGTGGGACATGGTCCTCTGATAGTCGTCCTTGTGTGCGAACTCGTAGCCGGCGCCGACGACTTCCATGCCGAGATCCTCGTAGGCGCTGATCATGTGACGCGGACGGAGCCCGCCCACATAAAGCATCACCTTCTTGCCCTCGAGGCGGGGGCGATACTTCGCGATCACCGCGTCCGCCAGGGGCCGGTACTTGGCGATCAGCTTTTCGGCGTTCTCCTTGATGGTGTCGTCGAAGTGCTCGGCGATCGCCCGCAGCGACGTCTCGATCTTCGACGGGCCGAAGAAGTTGAACTCCATCCAAGGCGTGCCGTACTTCTCCTCCATGTGCCGGGAGATGTAGTTCATCGACCGGTAGCAGTGGATGAGATTGAGCTTGGCCTTGGGAGCCCGTTCCAGTTCGGCCAGGGACGTGTCGCCCGTCCACTGGGCGATCACGCGAAGGCCCAGTTCCTCGAGGATTTTTCTCGACGCCCAGCAGTCGCCGCCGATGTTATAGTCGCCGATGACGACCACGTCGTAGGGCGTCGGCTCGAACCCGGCGTCGGGGTTTTCCCGGTCGGACGGCTTTTCCCGATCGAAGATCCAGTCGCGGATGGTGTCGTTGGCGATGTGATGCCCGAGGGACTGGGACACGCCGCGGAACCCTTCGCAACGGACCGGAACCACCGGTTTGTCGAGAAGCTTTCCCTTATCCTTGGCGACCGCCTCGATATCGTCGCCGATCAGGCCGACCGGGCATTCCGACTGAATGGTGATGCCCTTGGCGAGGGGAAAGAGCGTTTCGATCTCGTCGATCAGTTCACGCAGTTTCTTGTCGCCGCCGAAGACGATGTCGCGCTCCTGGAAATCGGAAGTGACCTGCATCGCCGCGAACGTGTTGACCCCGGTTTCGCCGGTGTAGTAGTTGCGGCGCTGCCCCCAGGAATAGTGACCGCACCCCACGGGGCCGTGGGAAATGTGGACCATGTCCTTGATGGGACCCCACACCACGCCCTTGGATCCGGCATAGGCGCATCCCCGGACGGTCATGACGCCGGGCATGGACTTGATGTTGGACTTCACCCCGCAATCGGAGTCGCCCTCCTTGACGACATTCAGGTGCTTGCTGCGCCGCTTGCGGGTCTTTTCCGGGTAGGTCGCGAGCACGTCTTCGATGACCTGCTCGTGAAACTCCCGGTCGTTTTCGTAATCGAGGCTCATCTTCTCCTCCTTAATGTGGAGATGACTTCAATGGGTGACGGCGGTCTTGGCGGTCAGGCGACGGCCATCGCTTCCTTCTGTGCCGCTTCCTTGGCCTCCAGCTCGGCGATCATCTCCTCGTCCGACTTCAGGATGCCGAACTCCATGAGCATGTCTTCGAGTTCGTCCATGCTGATCGGTGTCGGAATGACGCCCTTGCCCTTGTTCTCGTGAATGTTCTTCGCGAGGGTGCGGTACTCGTTGGCCTGCTTCGAGTTGGGGTCGTACTGGATCACCGTCTGCCGGCGAAGCTCGGCGTGCTGCACGATGTTGTCGCGGGGCACGAAGTGGATCAGCTTGGTACCAAGCTTCGCGGCCATCGCCTCGGCCAGCTCGATTTCCAGGTCGGTCTGACGCGAGTTGCAGATCAGCCCGCCAAGGCGCACGCTGCCGGTGGTCGCGTACTTGAGAATGCCCCGGGAAATGTTGTTGGCGGCATACAGCGCCATCATTTCGCCGGACATGACGATGTAGATTTCCTGCGCCTTGTTTTCGCGAATGGGCATCGCGAACCCGCCGCACACCACATCACCGAGCACGTCGTAAACGATGTAGTCCTGGTTCTCGTACGCGCCGTTCTCCTCAAGGAAGTTGATCGACGTGATGACGCCGCGGCCGGCGCAGCCAACCCCTGGCTCGGGGCCGCCGGACTCGACGCACGCCACTCCACCCTGACCGACGCGCAGCACGTCCTCGAGTTCAAGGTCTTCGACCGAGCCCGCGTCGGCGGCCATCTGCAGGACCGTCTGCTGGGCCTTGGCGTTGAGGATCAGCCGGGTCGAATCCGCCTTGGGGTCGCAACCCACGATCATGACCCGCTGTCCCATCTCGGCCAGCGCCGCGATGGTGTTCTGGGACGTCGTCGACTTTCCGATTCCGCCTTTGCCGTAAAAAGCAATCTGACGAAGGGCACTCATGATGAACTCCTTATGCAAATTCCGATCTTGAGCTTCTCGCGCTCTCGCAGCCCAGAACTGCAACAGACGTGCCAAGTTCGTCCGGCCGTTGGCGGTGGCAGGCTTTATCGTTAATTTACAATTCGCTAGATCTGAGTGGGGTGGCCATACCCTGCCCCATCGTCCCCTGTTTGGAACCCGACAATCCCCTACACATTGTTGCAACCACCACAGGCCGGCGCCGCCGTTCACGGCCTGGCGCGGCCCGTTTCGGGCGTTCGGGCCGGTGGAACGATTTTTGCTTGCCTAGCTGGAATGACCGCGACAGACCTGCAACCGCAAAACAGCCACCAGGTGCCGGAGGTCGTCTCTGGAAAGGGACACAGCACCAACCTGATCGGCATCCCGACCGCATTGCTCGCGAGCGATGCGTTCAATCGGGCGTGTTCGCCTATTCAGTTGGCCGGCGTGCGCGAGTCCAATCACGGTCTGTTCAAGATGCTCGAACACGCCGAAACCATCGAGCACGCGGCGCGGATGTTCACGGCGTACATGGAGGTGGTTTTCGGACTGCACCCGGAACAGCGCGGACGAGAGAGCAACGCGGGGGATGGGCGCCGGCGGTTTCGATCCAGCTATCGCAGGCTGCTTCGCGGGTGGGGATACGACAGCAACGGCCCCGAGGGCGCTGTCATGAAGGGGTGGGTGGAAAGCCGTTTCGGCCTGTTCCCCACCTACCACAAGCAGGCCCTGCTCCGGTTTTCATCATCATCGTGGGCGCAATACGTGGAAGAGAAAATGGGAAGCCGTTTTCACAACAATGCGATTTTCAGTCAGCTCGATCTGGTTTTCGAGTTCGTTCAGTGGTCATTGGCGCGGTTCCAGCCGGGCCTGAAAACGGTCACCCTGTTCCGCGGCGTCAACGATTTCGATGAGCATCCGATCATCGAGAGGTTGGATCGGCGAACCGTCGTTGTGCGACTCAACAACCTGGTTTCGTTTTCCAGCCAGCGCGATATCGCGAGTTGGTTCGGCTCCTACATTCTCGAGGCCGAAGTTCCCATCCAAAAGATCGCGTTCTTCAACGCCTTGATGCCGCAGACGCCATTGACCGGGGAGGGCGAATACCTGGTGATCGGCGGCGACTACCGTGTCCGCGCGACCTACTACTGAACCGCGTTGGGAAACGGACGAAAATGAACTCCAGCCAATTGATGGATCGCGCTCTCGGTGCCTATCTGGGCTTCGCCGTCGGCGACGCGCTCGGCGCAACCGTGGAATTCATGACCGCCAGCGAGATCGCCGCGCGGTATGGCAACCACTGCCGCATCGTCGGGGGCGGCTGGCTCAAACTTGATCCCGGGCAGGTGACCGACGATACCGAGATGTCGCTGTGCGTGGGAAACGCCATCATCGCCGCGGACGGCTGGGACGTTCACGGCGTGTGCGAGGGGTTTTCCCAGTGGCTGCGCGGTGTCCCGGCCGATGTGGGCAACACCTGCCGGCGAGGGATCCGGCGGTATATCCTCGACGGGTCCGTAACCACCCCGTTCAACGAAGGCGACGCGGGAAACGGAGCATGCATGCGCAACCTACCCGTCGCGCTGGCGACACTCAACGATCCGGCCGCGTTTCGCGACTGGACCCTTGAGCAATGCCATACCACCCACAATCATCCGTTGTCCGACGACGCGGCCCTGGCGCTCGGCCGGATGGTGCAAAGACTCGTTAAAGGCGGCGGCGTCAGCGACTGCCGCGAAGAAGCGCAGGCCCTGATCGCCACTCATCCGCAGTTCCGTTTCGATCGATACAATGGCTTGTGCACGGCCTATATCGTCGATACGATCCGCACCGTCCTTCACTTCTATTTCCTGACGGATTCGGTGCGGACCTGCGTGATCGAGACCGTCAACGTGGGCGGCGACGCGGACACGGCGGGAGCTCTCGCCGGCATGCTGTCCGGCGCCACCTACGGGGCCGAGTTGATCCCCGCGTCATGGCTGCGGACCCTTGACGCCAACGTGGTGACCGCCATCAAGAAGCAGGTTCCGGAATTGCTGCGAATCTCGGACAAGTATCGGCCCGCCTCGAACTGACGACCGACATTGAGGCTCACGTGCCGCCAACCCTCATGGGCAGCACGGTGATGTTATCCGCGTCCACCGATGGAATGGCGTCGACCCGGGCGGCTCCGACGGCGATTCGCACCATGGTTCCGGGCGGCTCCGCGCGCCGAGCCACCAGCAAGCGGCCCAGCGGAGAGGACAGCTCGGTCAGGTTGGTATCGTCATGGTGCGCCCAGATCACGCCGATCAAGCTCATTCCCGTTTCGGCGAGAGCGGGACCGGCCAGGCCGGCATGGCAATGGTTCTCGCACAGGCGGCCGTTCTTCAAATGGATCGATCTGTCGGCGATCCTGGCGATCTCGTCCGGAGCGTGGGTCACATACACGATCGGCAGTTTGAACTCGTCGCGAAGCCGCCGGATAAACGGCAGAATGTCCTCTTTGCGCTTCTGATCGATGGACGCCAGCGGCTCGTCCAAGAGCAATATTCGCGGCCCCGAGAGGAGGGCCCGGCCGATGGCGACCCGCTGCTTTTCGCCCCCGGAGAGGGATCCAGGCCGCCGCCGCAGGAGAGCGCCCAGATCCAAAAGAGCCACGATCTCGTCGAATCCGGTTCTGCTTCCCTCACGATGCCGGCCGTACTTGAGGTTGGAAGCAACCGACATGTGGGGAAAAAGGCGGCAATCCTGAAACACGTAGCCGATGCGGCGCGCCTCCGGCTTGATGTCGATACCGCGCGCCGAGTCGAAGAGTACGCGGTCGTCTATGACGATACGGCCGCTGTCGGGCCGGTCCAGACCCGCCAGCAGATTGATCAGCGTCGTCTTGCCGGAGCCGGAAGGGCCGTGCACGGCGACAATTTCGTGCGCGTCCACATCGAACCGCACGTCGAGATCAAAAGCTCCAATCCTGCGACGAACCCGCACATTTAACATGATCAGTCTCCCAATCGACGTCGAAGCCGTCCGGCGGTCACTTCCGAGGCCAGAAGCGCCATCATGGCGAGTGCCGCCGAAATCGCGACGAGACGCAAGGCTCCCGACTCTCCGCCCGGGGTCTGCGCCATGGTGTACAAGGCCAGCGGCAGAGTCCGGGTCTCGCCTTCGATATTGGAAACGAAGGTAATGGTCGCCCCGAATTCCCCGAGGCTACGAGCGAAGGCCAGAATGGATCCGGTGAGGATGCCGGGCGCGATCAGGGGAAGCGTAATCGTCAGAAAAATTCGCGCCGGACCGCTCCCGAGGGTCCGGGCCGCGCTCTCCAGCCGGCGGTCGACAGCCTCCAGCGAGAGCCGAATCGCGCGCACCATCAGAGGAAACGCCATGACCGCCGAAGCCACGACGGCGCCCCGCCACGTGAAGGCGATGCTGACACCGAAGGTCTCATACAGCCACCCGCCAACGGGCCCGGTGCGCCCGAGAGTAAGCAGGAGAAGATAACCGACCGCCACCGGCGGCAAAACCAGCGGCAGGTGGAGCACGCCGTTCACTAGGTTCTTTCCGACGAACTCCCGACGCGCCAGGAGCCAGGCGATCCCGATCCCGAGCGGTAGCGTGGCCGCGACACACCACACGGCCACGCGGAGGCTGAGCAGCAAGGCTTCCGTTTCAGCGGGCGTCAGCATAACGGGGGGTCCCCAAGATCAGAAATCCATGCCGCTCGAACGTCGTCGCGGCACTGGCGCCACGAATGCAGGCATGGAGACGGTCGACCGCGGGCGTCCGGTGTCCCTGAACGAGCGCGGCCTCATAGACGATAGGGGGATGGCTTTCAGGCGGAAAGATCGCAACGGTACGGACCCCCCGGCTGACCCGGGCGTCGGTCGCGTAAACGATACCAAGCGGCGCCGCGCCGGTTTCCACAAGGGCCAGGGCGGCGCGGACATTGGCGGTCCTGGCCGCCCGGTTGCGCACGATCTCCCACGCACCGACGTGCTCGAGCGCGGCCTTGGCGTACATCCCGGCCGGAACATGGTCGGGATCGCCCATGGCGACGCGGCCATCGGCGGGAAGATTGGCGAACAGTTCGCGGAGGGGTATGTCGTCCGCCGGCGAAGACTTGGGAGCGATGACCACGAGGCGGTTGTTCATCAGCCGATGCCGGCTGCCCTCGGCCAGCAATCCGCGCTTGTCGAGATAGTCCATCCAGGCGGCATTGGCCGAAAGAAAAACCGCCGCCTCCGCACCATGTTCGATCTGCTTGGCGAGGACGGAACTGGACGCGAACGATGCCTTGATCCTTCCGGGCTCGCCGCCGGCACACAGATCGAGAACATCGTTCACCGCGTTGGTCAGGCTGGCCGCAGCGTAGACCACGATTGTGTCGCGAACGTTGTTGGCGGAAGCCGAACTCGCGGCGGAAACGACAAGCGCCGCGACGACGAACGGAACAAGGCGGCGCAACGGCGTGATCATGCCGCGTCGCCGCTGATCCGCCGGGCATTCACGGTGACGGGAAGCCGCGTTTCCGCCGCCATCTCCGGCAGGTCCAACCGCCACCCGTTGGACAATTCGACCCAGCCGCCCCAAAGATCCGGCCGCTCCATGCCGACGATGGGTTCCTCGAGATCCTTCTTGGCGACGTACGCCGAATAGACACCGTCGCGGTGGCCGATCGTCACCTTCATTCAATCCTCCATCACTTCTATCTCGCCGCCGCGCATGCCCACGAACCGGCCGCGTGTAACGAAGTCCACTGTATAGACGTAATAGCGCTGCAGGAACTCTCCAACGCCGGCGACGTATCCCACGTCGCCCGTCTCGACCACGAACGCGCCCCGCGACTGCCCCGGCACCGTGCCGTCGTTGCGGATGGCAACGAGCGCTCGCACCTTCTGCCCCGGGGCGAAGCGCGGCGGCCCGTAGACTTCCGGCAGATCTTCGCCGGGCACCCGCGCCGCCGAACCTGTACCCTCTCCGCTCATGCCGGCACGATGCAGTCGGCCGGACACTCGGCGACACATCGCGGCGCGTCGAAAAAGCCCACGCACTCCTTACATGTGGAGGGATCGATCACATAGGTATCGCCCTTCATCCGGATCGACGACGTGGGGCAAACGAACTCACAGGACCCGCACACCGTGCATTCGGCGACTACGATCTTCATGGCCATTGATCTTCTCCTTGCTGGCTTGCCGGGGCTGTGCCCGCGACGGTTGGGTATTGAATTGGTCAGGCCACGAGGGCCGCAACTTCATGCGGTCCGCGCGGCCTGTTCAGCGACGCCAAGTTCCTCGACGAAGAACCGGGCGACCGCCGTCTCGATGTATTCGTGCGCGTGCTCGTCGACCGCGCGGATTCCCGCCGCCGCCAATCGCTCGCGCGGGTTCTCGCCGATGCGGGCGCACAGCACGGCGGAGACGCCGTCTAGCAGAGCGATGGTGGCGTCGAGCGCGTCATCCTCGCCATATCCGCCCTGGCAGTACTGGGCGGCGCGGCGGTGGCCTACCAGGCGAACCCCGGCCCTGTCGGCCTCGTAGATCTGGAATTCCCGGGCGTGGCCGAAATGCTGATTGATCCGGCCGCTGCCCTTGGTGCAGACGGCGACGAGCATGCTTTCATCGGTCGCAACGCCGCTCAGTTCGCCGGTGGCCATGGTCACGGCGCCGTGGCGATGCTCCCGCTCGCGCTCGATGACCGCTCGATAGCTACGCCGGCCCTCGTGGTCGACGACCGGCTCCACCGGCAACTGGTCAAGGCTGAAGGACTGCCCCTGGTCGTCGCCGAGAAGGCCCACGGCATCGGCGCGGCACTGGCGGCAGTGCTTCATGAGATTGGCGCCGCCGGCAAGGTCGTCCTGGAGGCTCTTGAGTTCGACGGGTGTCGGCCCGCGCTGTCCGGTCAGGCCGAAATGGGTTCCGTGCGCGGGATCCGAGATCAACGGCATGATATTGTGAAGGAAGACATTCCGGGACTTGAGCTCGGCATTCACCTCGGCAAGGTGGGTGTCGTTGATGCCCGGGATCATCACCGAGTTCACCTTGACCAGGATCCCGGCGGCGACCAGCATGTCCAGGCCAAGCAACTGCCTCTCGATGAGAACCGCGGCGGCGTCTCGCCCGGTCAGGCGCCTCTTGTCATACGCGACCCAGGCGTAGATCCGTTCGGCGACGGCCGGGTCGACCGCGTTGATGGTGATGGTGACGTGATCGATGGCGTGGGCCTTGATGGCATCCACGTTGTCGGGAAGCGCCAACCCGTTGGTGGAAAGGCACAGCTTGACGTCCGGCAGGGCGGCCATGACGCGCTCGCACGTTTCGAAGGTCTTTCGCGGATCGGCGAGAGCGTCGCCCGGACCGGCGATACCGACCACGGAGAGCTGCGGCACCCGCGACGCCACCCACATGACCTTGCGGGCGGCCAATTCGGGGGTCAGCTGCTCGCTGACGACGCCCGGCCGGCTCTCGTTGGCGCAGTCGTATTTGCGGTTGCAGTAGTTGCACTGGATATTGCAAGCCGGCGCCACGGCGACGTGCATTCGGGCGAAGAAATGGTGGGCCTCCTGGCTATAGCAAGGATGGTCCTTCACCTTGTCCCACACTTCGGTGGACATGTCCGGGGCACCCGAGGCGGACCCGCAGGACGAGGCCGCGCATCCGGACGCCTCGGATCGCGACCGATCGCGAGGCAAGGGCGGCGAGGATGAAACCGCTTCGAGGGGAATGATCTTGTGCACCGGCTCCGCCTTTCCCGATCGTTCGTTGAATCCTAACCGAACGAAAGGACAGCAAGTCGCGTGCCAACTCTACAACTGCCTGCAATTGCTGGATTGTTGCTCAAGGGGGACGACGGGCCCGTGTCCACAGTGCGACAGACTGTCGGACAATCGACAACGGGGGCTCGGCCGCGGCCTGCCTACGACACACTACAGCCGCTTGATCTCCACGTTGTATTTCCGAAGGGCGTAGCCGATCTGGCGCGGAGTCATCCCGAGCATGCGCGCCGCCTTCGCCTGCACCCAGCCCGAACGTTCCATCACGCGGACCAGGCGTTCGCGCTGCGGCAGGGCATCGAGATCCTCGAGGCCGTCGACCTTCCCCCAATCGGCGGGTGACTCCGAAGTGACCTGGGTCATGGTCTCCGCCTCCTGGCCGGCCGAGTACGCCGCCTCCGGCAACAGGGTCGCGCAATGACAGAAACTGCTCTGACACGGCAGGTCGATATTGTCGATCATGTCTCCCCGGGTCATGGTCGCGACCCGGTAGACGCAGTTCTCCAGCTCGCGAACGTTGCCCGGGTAGTTGCACGAAGTGATCACGCGCATGGCCTGCTCGGAAAAACGAAGATTCCGCTCGTTTTCCCGGTTGAAGGCCCGGAGGAAATGTTCGGCGAGTTCGGGTATGTCCTGGCGCCGTTCCCTGAGCGCCGGCATGAAGATCGGCACCACGTTGATGCGGTAGTAGAGATCGGCGCGAAAATCCTCCCGCGCCACCGCCTCTTCCAGATTTCGGTTGGTGGCGCACACGATCCGGACATCGACGCGGATGGTCGAGGTTCCGCCGACCCGTTCGAATTCGCGCTCCTGAAGGACGCGCAGGAGCTTGGCCTGAAAAGCGGAGGAGATGTCGCCGATTTCGTCGAGAAACAGCGTCCCCCCGTGAGCGAGTTCGAAACGGCCCTTGCGCTGCTGCATCGCGCCAGTGAAGGCCCCCTTCTCGTGTCCGAACAGCTCGGCTTCCAGCAGCGTATCCGGAAGGGCCGCGCAATTGACCTTGATGAACGGACCGCCGGAACGGTTACTGAGCGTGTGAACCGCGCGGGCAACGAGTTCCTTTCCGGTTCCGCTCTCCCCCCTGATGATGACCGTCGACTTCGTCGGGGCAACCAAGTGAACCTGCGCGAAGACCTGCTGCATGGGCCGGCTGGCACCGATCACATTTTCCATCCGATAGGACGCGTCCGGATCATGCGATAACGCGACCTGGCCCCCGTCCGTCATCTCGGCGCGACCGGCATGGTCCGTCGCCGACATGCGTTCGTGCAGGCGAACCGTCTGGGCGATCAGATTGGCTACCATTGTCAGAAAGCGAATGTCGTCGCCGATGTTGACCTGCGTCACCTGGCGCCAGACCCGGGCGACGGCGAGACAACCGAAGGGCTTGCCAACCGTTCGGATGGGAACGGCGATGAAGGAGACGGTTTCGTCCTCTAGGACATTCGGCAGGCGCACGTATTCGGCGAGGAGCGGATCTTCCGCCACGTCCTCGGTGACGAATGGAGCCTGGCCGGCCATGATCCGCTCGGCGATGGCCTCGGGAAGGTCGGCGGCGCCATCGTTAACGGCGTTCGCCGAGAGGCCGGCCGCCGCGACGACCCGCATTTCTCCGTCGCCGCCCGTTATCGCGACGATTCCCCGGCGCATCTCCATGTAGGATGCCAAGAGATTGAGCACGGCGCGAAGCTGCGCCCGCAGATCGTCGGACGAGGTCAGGATCTTGCTGATCTCGTATACGTTGACGAGAGATCGTGACGCCTTGGTCTCGGCGGCGGCGTTCATGAAACACTCTCTTCCATGGCCCACGAGGGCCGGTCCGGCTCTACAGAATTCAAGCGGTTGCGCTCATTGAGCGAATGGGACGCTCGCAAAGCGCGCGGGACCCGACATCGGTTGTCGGATCTGTGTCACCGATCGGAGCGAAAGGTCCGTATCCGTCGCGCCCGATGTCAACACCATGTCCAGGACTCACATCCAGTTGTGCCAACGACAGCCTTGAGCGCATCTTCCCGGCATTTTTGCCGGTGAATGTGCAAATTTGATGCCATGGGGCGCGGATTTAATTGTTATTATATTTCAATAAGTTAAAAATCTCCACTCGAATAAAAAGGGTTATTGAATGACGCGTTCTTAGGCAGTACCGAGAAATCTGCCTCCCTCGCGAGCAATGCCATGCCTCATTTGGGGTAATTTTATGACACCTGGGTCTGGCGAACGCAAAGCTGGGACTGGTCTCCAGCGGCTGTCGGCTGTCCGACACGGCGCTGACAATCATGTCGTATTCGCGCCAAGCCTGCTGCCTCCACGTCCAACAATTTAACGACTTTTCAATGCGTTATGCGACTGGCGCGGTTCTTGCTGTGGAGCCGAGGTCAATGGAAACGGGCGCGGTCCCGTGGACAGACGCGGCGATGCCAGGCTCGATACCGGTGGGGAAGGGTCATGGTCGCGACCCGCGCGCTGTCTCCACCGGGATCCGCCGGCCCGTCGATTACGGTAGGAGTACAGTCATGGCCAACATTACCTTCGAGTCGCCCGTTATGGCGAAAGACGTCACGGTTTACGCGGTAGCCGGGCATCGGGGCACGATCCTCTCAATCGCCAAGGCCCACAAAATTCCCATTCCCTTCGATTGCGGCGATGGCGATTGCGGCTCCTGCGTCGTGGAAGTCAAACACCTCAATCCTTCGGTCCGCTACGGAATCGGGCTGACCGAAAAGGAAAAAGAGCTGCTGAAACAGCTCGGCAAAATCACCAAGGAAGAAATCGAGAACACGGAAGTCAACGACATGCCGCCACGGTACCGGTTGGCATGCCAGTGCTTCGTTCGCGACGAGGACATTCGCGTTTGTTTCGAGGGCGACGAGGTGCTGCCCGCCAAGAAGCCCGCCATGTCCATCGCCGCGGCCATTTTCAGCGGCGGTCTCGAAATCAATTCCTTGGCCGAATTCCTGGGTTACGCGATCAAGGTGGAGCAAGAGGCCGCCGACCATTTCGAGGCCTTGGCCAAGGATATGGAGCGTTGCGGCAACACCGAGGTCGCGGACCTCTTTTACAAACTCTCCGGTTATTCCCGCCTCCACTTCGAGGAAGCCAGGACGCGGGCGGGCGAGATGGACATGGAGTTGTATATGCCGGAGGAACACGTCTGGCCGGACCTCGTCACCCCCGAGCAGACGGCCCTGTGGGCTGGAGACCCCTCGCTCTCGAAACTCGACGCCCTCAAGGCCGCCCTTCAGGGCGAACGCCTGGGCTTCGAGTTCTACCATCACCTCGCCGAGACGTCTCCACTTCCGGACATCCGGGCAATGGCCAAGGAATTCAGCAAAGAGGAGTCCGAACACGTGGAGATCCTCGAAAAGTGGATCGAGCGGGAACGTCACTAGGACGCCCAGGTTCGATTATCCCCTGCGTTCGCTCCACCCCGGCGGAGCGGACAACGACAAAGCCAACCCCGGCCGGAAAGCCGGGGTTGGCGCCATCCGCAGCATCCTTCTCGTCCGAACGCCGCTGGTTCGACGAGATCCCCAACCAGTTAACGCTAACACCGAAAAACCGCCGATTACGGCGCGGCTCGTCCCCGGAGCACAAAATTCCTGGGCGTCATACGTACAGCCATAGCCCGGCGATTCAAGCCTGCCCACCAAGCAACCTCATTTCGCCCACTCCGATTTTATCCACCACAAAATAAGGTTATAAGCCCAATATATTGTGGACATGATCTGCGCAACGAGCAAATATAGCTTTCACTGGTCGCGGCGATGGATGCGATCGAGGGTTTGCCGGAGCTTTTAATTGAAAGAAGGCGCGGCGGGCCACAATGGGACGGTTAATATCTGGGAGATTGAAACATGGGCGCCGATTGGACCCCCGAGAGAGTTGCGGCGCTGATCGCGCTTTGGAGTGAAGGGCATTCCACAAGCGAAATCGGACGGCGTCTGGGTATCACGAAAAACGCCGTCATCGGAAAGGTTCACCGGATCGGCTTGCCCAAGCGGCGGCCGTCGGCCGTGGCGGAACCGGAGGTCGCCGAGGTGATCAAGTTGGACTCGCTGCGGCCCGGCATGTGCAGTTGGCCGATCGGAAACCCCGGCGAGGAAGGGTTTCATTTCTGCGGTGACGGATCGTTGGACGGCAAACCGTACTGCGCCAAGCATTGCGCGGTGGCCTACGTGAAAGTCACGCGCGATCGAGGCCGCTCGTCGGTGGCGTAGCCGCCGCCCCGCGCTCCGTTCCCTGGGACGGGATCCGCGCGGACCGGTTGATGGGGGCGCGGGCGAGACCGTTCGGATGGTCGCGGCGGATTACTCGGGAAAGAGCTGGTCCAGGCGTTCCATTTCGTCCACGCCGACTTGCCGTGGATTGCCGGCCAGAATTCCGGTTACGTTCCTGAAACGGCCACCGATGTGCATTCCCTCGCCATCGATGACCAGTTCGCGGATTTCCTTTTCATGGGTGGAACCGCGCATTTTCAGCACGGTGATCCCGCGCCGCATGGCGCCGAACAACTCGACATAGCGCAGGAGAATGATCGAGTCAGTAATGGACGAGATGTGCGACTCGGTCACCGACATGCCGCCCGTCAGCGAGGGCGTGGTCGCCGTGAAAAGGCCGATGATTTCCTGATGCTTGATGAACGACGTAATCCCGAGGACAAACTCGCGAAAGCCCCGAACCGTGGCAATCCGCTCCAAGGCGGATAGGCTGTCCACGGCGATGCGGTTGGGCTTGAAGTCCTCGATCTGCTGCTTGACGTGGATCAGGTGATCCTCGAGGCTGGCCGACTCGGGATATTCGCACACCACCTTCAGTTTGCCCTCGTGTTCGAGCTGGTCGAAATCGGTTCCCCAGCCGATGGCGTTGCGGCCCAATTGCTCACGGCTTTCCTCGAAGGCGAACAGCAGGCACCGTTCGTCGGCCGCCGCGCCGCCATCGATGAAATGAGTCACCATGAGGGTCTTGCCCGTGCCGGTGGCTCCGGAGACGAGAATGATGGAATCGCGGAACAGTCCGCCCCCGCACATTCTATCCAGCTGCTCGTTGCCGGACGTGACGCGAACGTCCCCCGACCTCTGTTTGAGTTCGATCGCCGAGAGCGGAATGACGATAATTCCATCGCGCGGAATCACCGTGAACGGATATTCGCCCTTGCGGTGGGTGGTTCCCCTGAATTTCAGGATTTCGATGGTCCGGCGACGCTTCTCTTCCTCGAGAATGTTGCGGAGGATAATAACGCCATCGGCGACGAACTCCTCGATGCCGTGCCGCGCGATCTCGCCATATTGCTCGGTCCGCTCCGCCGTCAGGACGGCCGTCACCTGCAGATCCTTCAGGGCCGACGCGATGCGGAAAAGCTCGTGCCGGACCCTCTTCTTGTTGGAGAAGTGCCCGAAGATGGCGCCGATGGAATCGAGCACGACCCGCTTGGCGCCGATCTGAAGGATGGCATGCTCGATGCGCGCCAACAGGGCCCCGAAATCGTAGTCGCCCACTTCCGCCACCTCGTGAGACGGTTCGGGAGACACATCGACGAACGCCCAGGATTTTTCCGCTTCCCACGTGGCCATGTTCCAGCCGAAACTGATCATGTTGCGGCGAATATCCTCCGGGCGTTCCTCGAAGGTAACAAACACGCCCTTTTCGCCGTGTTGACGAATGCCCTCGGCGAGAAACTGGGCGGCGAAAATCGTCTTGCCGCTTCCGGCGCTTCCGGCCACGAGTGCCGTTCGCCCCGTCGGGATGCCGCCATCGGAAACGAAGTCGAAGCCCGGTATTCCTGTTGGTGTCTTCTGCACGGATGGAGTTTGCGCAACCCTGTTCATTTCGTTTTTTACTCTCTTGTTTGTCCCGAGGCTTCCCAAATGGCCAGATCGAGACCAACAAGGACCGCGTCCCGATCAGACAGATCTCCAACAACCCGTCTCAGGGGCGGCGGAAGTTCCTTGACGAGCGTCGGCGTCGCCAGAATTTTCTCGTTCTCGGCCAACTGCGGCCGTTCCAGGACATCGATCACGGCCAGTTCGAATTGCCCCGCCAGATCCGTGTCGCAAATTGCCCTAAGGTTGGCGATCGCCTGTTCGGTTCGCGTGGTCTGGCCCGCGATGTAAAGTTTTAAGAGATACTTGGCCATGGAATTAGTCTTTCTCTCTCTGCTTGGATTCTGTCTGCTTGCTCGAGGCCTGATGTTTTATGCTGGCGGCCCGCCGTCCCCAAGAGAGCCTCCTATAATAGGAAACCAAGTACCCCATCAACTGCAGAAGTAACAGCCGCCCTTCCTCGATGGAGGCATTGGTATCCGTGAGAAACGGGCCGCCCAACTTTTGGGACAACGCCGCCTTGTGAATTTCAACCACGTCCCTCGGGCCCGCGTTCAAGGCGCCAAGTCGATCCGCGAGACCATGGAGATCCTCCTTGACGATATTCCTCTCGTCTTCGCCGGTGGCGCTTAACAGTCGATCGAAGAGCAATCCATAATTCTCGATCTCGTCGCAGAACTCCCTGGGACGGGCATCCATCAACGGTCTGGAGGCAAGGCTCCTGAGAGTAGCCGTCAGATTGGCGGGCCCACAAAGCGTGCCAAGCTTGAGAAGTTCGGTTTCCCGCTCTTTTTGCGTTCGCGTCTCGTCAAGGCGCCGTTGCATGCGATTGCGCTCGATCGCGTAGCGAGCCACGCGTCGCAGCAGCGGCCCGTTGACTTCATCGCCGCCGATACAGTCCCCCGCGCCAGACTGAATGGCCTTGACGGCGAACGCCCGATCGTTTTCCCGCGTCAGGATGACGACGGGAATGCCGGGATATCGAGCGCGCAGCGATCGCATGGCCTCCATGCTATCGGGATTCGGCAACCCGAGCCCAAGCAGGATGAGATCCACCTTGCCCTTCCCGGCAACAACGAGCGCCTCGTCGACCCGCGAAACAACATCAATTCGATAATTCGGAGACGATGCCTCCGAATCCAGGGCGTCTCGAATCAAATCCGCAAAGTTTTTACTGTCTTCGACGAGCAATATCTTGAATGCCGTCTCATTCATTTGATGAATTGCCTGAATACGTTCGCAACAAAAAAAGTGTACTAATATATCGGGCACAATACCGGAAGATATTTTTTCAGTTGCGCTATTATCCTTCAGGTTATAACCGTGAGGGGTCGAGCGCGAATCCGCCGCCCATGGCGTGGTTGTTTTGACGCGAGGGATCCGTGACGGCGCCGGTGGATGGATTGATGTGGATTGTCGGACGGAATGGTAAAAAAGCGTCTTCTCATCGTGGATGACGAACCGAAGTTCGCGGCGTTCGTCCAGAAAGTCGCGGCGGGTCTCGGCTATGAAGTCGAGGTTACCCACCACGGCGCGGATTTTCAGCGCGCCTACATGACGCGGCCGCCGGACGTCACCGTCATCGACATGGTCATGCCCGATATCGATGGCAACGAGTTGATCCTCTGGCTGGTCAAGCAACGGTGCGAGGCGGATATCATCATTATCACCGGGTTCAGCCCGGACTATGCGATCAACGCCAGGCTTCTCGCCGAGTTCAAGGGGTTGCGTCCGGTCAAGAGCCTCAGCAAGCCGGTCAGCGTTCCGCAACTGCGCAAGGTTCTCGCCAATGCCGGCGGCGGGCCCGGCCGATCCCTCGAAGAAGAGAGGAATGAGTGAGGGACTACAGGAGACTGGTATCCCTTCTCCTGATCATGGCGATTGTCGCCATCGCCACCGGCGGCGCCGCGATCAGCGTCCTGTACAACACGGCGGTCGAGGAAGACCGGCGGCGGCTGGCGGAGCTGGCCATCAGCCAGGCGCGGACCCTGGAAGCCATGGCGCGCTTTCAGGAAATCCACGGCACCTATCCGGGAGGCCCGGAAGCGGCCGTAATCGAACAGATAAAGCAGGCACATCAGACCTACGGCGGGCTGGGCGAGACGGGCGAATTCGCCTTGGGCCGGCGCGAAGGCGACCGAATCGCCTTCGTCCTGAACCACCGCCACCTGGATCACGGTCACCCCCCGCCGATCCCGTTGGACTCCACGCTGGCCGAGCCCATGCGGAGGGCCGTGCTGGGTCAATCGGGGACGGTGATCGCTCGTGACTACCGCGGCGTGGAGGTGCTGGCGGCCTACGAGCCGGTGGCCGTTGTCGATCTGGGTATCGTCGCCAAAATCGACATGAGCGAAATCCGCGCTCCCTTCATCCGCGCCACGGGCCTGATCGCCGGGATCGCCGTCGTCCTCATCGCCGTCGGGACCTTCGTGTTTTTCGCCGTCAGCGATCCGATCATCGAGCGCATTCAGATGGGAGAGGCCCGGTTTCGCGAACTGTTCGAAAGCATGCGCTCCGGGGCGGCGGTTTACGAAGTGTCGGAGCACGGGAACCGTTTCGTCTACAAGGATCTCAATCGCGCGGGCGAGCAGATCGATCACGTCAATCGTGAGGAGCTGCTCGGGCGCGATCTCACCGAAATCTTTCCGCGTTCAACCAGCCTGGGGTTCGTGGATGTGCTGCGAAGGGTCTGGAAAACGGGGCGGCCCGAGCGGTTCCCGTTCACCCTGACCAAGGGAGGCAAGGTATCGGGCTGGCGGGAGACCTACGTCTATAAGCTGCCGAGCGCCGAGGTGGTTGCCCTTTACGAGGACGTCACGGACCGAAAGTTGGCCGAAACGGCGCTTCAGGAGAGCGAGGAGCGATTTCGCAGCATCGCGGAGTCGGCCAACGACGGGATCGTGTCCACCGACAGCTCGGGGAAAGTGGTCTCGTGGAACAAGGCGGCCGAACGGATCTTCGGGTATGCCGGCGAGGACATTCTGGGCAAGCCGTTCACGACGCTGATCCCCGCCCGCTACCACGGAACGCACGCGCTCGGATTGCGGCGGTCGGTCGCGGACGGCGAACCCGATCTCATCGGCAGGACCGTGGAGTTGGAAGGGGTGCGCCAGGACAAGACCGAGGTGCCGGTGGAGCTCTCGGTGTCGTCCTGGAAGCTCGGCGACGAACCCTATTTCACCGCCACCGTGCGGGACATCAGCGAACGGAAACGTTCGGAAAAGGCCCTGCGCGCGAGCGAGGCGCGGCTGCGGTCCATCATCGAGATGCAATCGATCGCCATCATGATCGTCGACTCCGAACACGCGGTCACCTTCGCCAACAAGGCCGCCGAGAATCTGTTCCGCCAGCGATCGGAGGAACTCATGGGGGCGCCCTTCGGCTTTCCCGTTGTCGAGGGGGACGTCACCGAAATCGAGATCATCCGCTCGGGCCATGCCCTGGCGGTCGCGGAGATGCAAGCCTTTCCCATGAAATGGGACGGCAAACAGCAGTTCCTGGTGTCCTTGCGCGACGTTACCGCCCAGCGGCGGGCGGAGGGTGAATTGCGCAAGCTGTTTCAGGCCATCGAACAGAGCCCAGCGTCGGTGGTGATCACCGACGTGAACGGGCGCATCGAGTACGTCAATCCGAAGTTCACCGAGACGACGGGGTACACCTACGCCGAAGCCGCCGGCAAAAATCCCCGGATCCTCAAATCCGGACATACGGAAGGCATGGAGTACCGCAAACTCTGGGAAACCATCAGCGCCGGTCAGGTGTGGCGCGGCGAGTTCCTCAACAAGCGGAAAAACGGCGAGGTGTTCTGGGAGCTGGCGTCGATCGCGCCGGTTCGGGACGCGCGCGGAAACGTCACCCATTACGTGGCGGTCAAGGAAGACATAACCGAACGAAAGGCCACGGAGGACCGGCTGCGGCAATCGCAGAAAATGGAGGTCGTCGGTCAGTTGACGGGCGGGATCGCCCATGACTTCAACAACCTCCTGGCAATCATTTTGGGCAATCTTCAGTTGCTCGAGGAGGATGAGAACCTGGGTCCGGACAGCCGCGACCTGGTTTCGGACGCGGTCTGGTCGGCGGAAAGAGGGGCCGAGCTCACCCATCGTCTGCTCGCCTTCGCTCGTCGTCAGAGGCTGTCTCCGGAGGTGACGGACCTCAACCACGTGGTCGGCGAGATGACCGATCTGCTGCGCCGAACCATCGGCGATACCATCAGTATCCGCGAGAAGCTGGCTCCGGGGCTCTGGAGGGCGATGATCGATCGGGGGCAACTCGAAAACGCGTTGCTGAACCTGGTGGTCAACGCGAGAGACGCCATGCCGGACGGCGGATCGCTGACGATTTCCACGAAAAACGCGATGCTCCGGGGAGACGTCTCCGGCGAGACCCAGGAAGTGGCGCCGGGCGACTACGTCATGCTGGCGGT
The DNA here is from genome assembly GCA_963701445.1 of uncultured Alphaproteobacteria bacterium. Classification (GTDB taxonomy): domain Bacteria; phylum Pseudomonadota; class Alphaproteobacteria; order Rhodospirillales; family Defluviicoccaceae; genus CAKZLS01. Next base: position 10,507 of record CAVPAM010000035.1, on the reverse strand, counting down.
CAGCGACACGGGCACGGGGATGCCGCCGGACGTGGTCAACCGCATTTTCGAACCGTTTTTCACCACCAAGGAGTTTGGCAAGGGAAGCGGTCTTGGCCTGAGCATGGTTTACGGATTGGTGAGGCAATCGGGCGGACACGTGCTCGTGGACAGCGAGGTCGACCGGGGGACCACGATCCGTCTGTACCTGCCACGGGTCGTAGCCCTCGAGGACGACAAAAAATCCGCCGACCGCGTTGCCAGCTAGAGGCCGTTCGAGTATGTGAACGATTTATCATTAAATTCGAATGTAGCCCCGCATGGGGGTCGAGCGCGGTTGAACAAAAAGTTAAAACGAACCGGTAAGTAGGTTTGTTGAGGGGTTTCAGACGCAAGTCTATGAGGGCAAGTCAGTAGCGCTAGCGTCTACATCATAGAGACACAGGGTTGGCGGCATGGGCGCCGCGTTGTAGGTGGCGCCTGATGGGGATTCTGTGTATCTTGCAAAAAATCTCTCCGCGCACTTACCTTGACGACCTAGTTACGACGGTGCCTGGGGAAAGCGGTGATGAGCGATAAACCTGACAGCGAAGTGCGCCGTCACATTCTCTCGGTTGTTCTTGAGGACTACTGTCACTTGGCTTCCGTAAGCCGAGTCGTCCCGCTTGGCTATTGGCATCGTTTCGAAAGCCGTGTTCAGCACAACACTTCATTTACCCTAGATTTGCTGGACCAGATGGGGGTGAAGGCCACGTTTTTTTCGCTCGGCTGGATAGCGGATCACCAGCCGGATATAATCCGAGAAGTTGTGTTGCGTGGCCACGAGATCGCCAGCAAGGGCTATTTTCATCGGTCGATCAGTCAAATGTCGCCGGAGGAATTCCGCGAAGACGTGATTCGGTCGCGGAAGGCCCTTGAACGCGCCAGCGGCACGGAGGTTCGCGGCTATCGTATTGCAAGGGAATGGTTTACGCGGCGAGATCTTTGGGCTCTGGATATCTTGTGCCAGGAAGGTTTTAGTTACGATACCAGCGTCCGCCTCTTGGGGACCGAGTTCTCGGACGAACCGTTTCGGCGTTTTCCCCATCTCCACAAATGCGATGACGGCGAGATATGGGAAATTCCCTTGTCGAGTTGGAAGTTCGGGCCTTTTTGCGTCCCCTTTTCGGGCGGCAACTACGTCCGGCAATTGCCCGACGGCTTGGTTCGCAGGATCGTCGCCCGATGGGATCGGGATATTCCGGCCCCGCTTTTTTTCTATTTCCATATTTGGGAACTGGATCCGGAACAGCCGCGTATCACCGCCGCGCCGCCGCTGCAGCGCGTGCGCCACTACCGCAATCTTGACGTGATGCTCGACACGGGTGCGCTACTATCTCTCGAATTATCGCTTTTCGCCGATCGCGGATTACTTGGGGCTGCCGGCGCCCAAGCCCGCCAAACTCGAACCGTTGGAGAAAGCGTCGCCGCGGCGTCCCCCTCGGCGCGAGCACGGTTACCGCCAGTTTGAAAACCGTGCTGCCTATAACCGTCGCCGTTCCTTGCTATAACGAGGAGGCGACACTTGGCTATCTCGCCAACACGTTGCGAAGCTTCAGCGAGGCGGTGGCGCATGAGTACGAGGTTTTCTATGTGCTGGTCGATGACGGCAGCAGCGACCGTACCTGGGAGCGGCTCAACAAGATCTTTGGAAACCGCAAGGACTGCTCCCTGGTTCGCCATGAGCGAAACCGGGGGGTGGCGGCGGCGACGCTGACCGGGATAGCCCATGCCCAAACCGAGATCGTTTGTGTCATTGACTGCGACGGTACCTATGATCCGCTCAGTTGAAAGATATGGTTCCCTTGTTGGGGCCTGACGTCGACCTGATCACGGCGTCGCCTTACCATGAACTCGGAGAAGTCATTAACGCTCCAGGGTGGCGTTTGTTCCTCTCGAGGGGGCTTTCCGCTTTGTACCGTCTCGTGCTTCACCAGAAGCTGGCCACGTATACCAGTTGTTTCCGCGTCTACCGGGCCTCGGCCGTTAGGAACATGACCCTTCGGTATGACGGATTTGTCGGTATCGCGGAGATTCTGAGCCAACTGGACATGAGCGGAAAAGGCGTCGTGGAGTGTCCGGCCGTCATGGAAGTCAGGCTGCTCGGGCATTCGAAAATGAAAAATCTTAAGACCATTCGCGGTCATCTCGAATTGCTTGCCCACATTGTGGTGGAACGGATTTCCCGCCAGTTCCGACCGCAACAATCAAGTCAAACAGGAGAAGTGCCATGAGCCCGCTCACAGCGGTAGAAGAAACGGTGATGGAACTGCCATCGGACCAGGATCACACCGGCCGGACCCTGGGAAAGGAAGAAATCGCGCTTTTGACCGGGGTCATCGAAAGCGGGACCCTGACATCGACCAAAGGGACGGCCGTCAATTCCTTGGAGAGGCGCTTCGAGGAGCTTCTCGGAATCCGTCACGCGGTGGCGTGCGCGTCGGGAACCGCCGCCATTCATACGGCGGTGGCCGCCCTGGATCCCGAACCGGGCGATGAGATCATCAGCTCGCCGATTACCGACATGGGCGCGATCGCGCCGATCATTTATCAAGGCGCCATCCCGGTTTTCGCCGACGTGGACCCGCGGACATGCAACGTCACCGCGAAAACGATCGAGGATCGTCTGAGCAACCGCACCCGCGGCATCATCGTGACGCACCTGTTCGGCAATCCAGCCGAAATGACGGCGATCATGAAGCTCGCGGACCGGCACAATATTCCCGTGATCGAGGACTGCGCCCAGGCCTATCTTGCCAAGGTGGACGGCAAGATGGTCGGGACCATCGGCGCAATCGGGTGTTTCAGCCTGCAGCAGGGCAAGCACATTACCACCGGCGAGGGCGGCGTGGTCGTCTCCGTCTGCCCCGGTCTCGCGCGCCGGATGCGGTTGTTCGTGAACAAGGCCTGGGGCTACGGCGACCCGAACCCGGATCATTATTTCCTCGCGCCAAACTACCGGCTGACGGAGTTGCAGGGCGCGGTCGCGCTGGCACAGATGGATAAACTGGAGTGTGGGGTCCAGCAGCGGATCGACATGGCCAGCCGATTGACGGACCAGATCTCCGACCTGCCCGGGATTGCTCCGCCCTGGAAGGCCGACAACGCCGTTCATTCCTATTGGCGCTATTGCGTTTGGGTTGACGAAGCGGAAGTGCCCGGCGGATCGCCGGCTCTCGGAGCGGCTCTGAAAAAGAAAGGCATCGCCACGGCGCCGCGCTACATTCAGAAACCGGCGTTTCAGTGCGCCGTCTTGCGCGATCAGCGGACCTTCGGCAACAGCCGGTTTCCGTTCACGTTGGCCAGACCCGAGGCCGTGGATTACGCCCCGGAGAACTTCCCTGGAACCTTCAAGGGGCTCCACGATATCCTCGTCCTGCCGTGGAATGAGCTCTACAACGAGACCCATATCGACTACATCGGTGCCGCTATTCGTTCGGCCCATAAATCGCTTCGCAAAGGGGGGTGACAGATGAGCGAGCCACTTAAAGCTTGGATTGGTCGGAGCGGGCGCTATCGCCCAGTCGTACACCAAGGCGTTGGAGGACTGTACGTTCGCGCGCCTGGTCGGGATCGCCGATACCCGCGTCGAAGCGGCCGCCGCGGCCGCCGAGGCCATGGGCTGCGAGAGCTACGCGTCCCATGAGGACCTGGTCGACAAAGCCGGCTGTCAGGCCGTCATCGTCTGCACGCCTCCCGTCACCCATTCGGCGATCGCCACCTACTTCATCGAGCGTGGTATTCCCGTTCTGTGCGAAAAGCCGTTGAGCACGGATACGGCGAGTGCCCGGGCGCTGTGCGAAACAGCCGAACGCCATGGCGTGATCTTGGCGATGGCGTCGAAGTTCCGCTACGTGGAGGATGTCATCCGGGCCCGATCGATCCTGACGTCTGGTCTGCTCGGCGATATCATTCTGATGGAGAACGCGTTCGCGTCCAACGTCAACATGGAGCGGCGCTGGAACTCCGATCCCGCCATCGGCGGCGGCGGTGTCCTGATCGACAACGGCACGCATTCCGTTGACATCGTGCGCTATCTGCTGGGACCGATCGTCGATGTTCTGGCGGTGGAAGGAACCCGCATCCAGAACATACCGGTCGAGGACTCGGCAACGCTGTTCGTTCACACGGAAAGCGGAGCGACCGCTCACATTGATCTGTCGTGGAGCCTGAACAAGGATCTGGACACGTATATCCGCATCTATGGAACGGACGGCACCATTCTGATCGGATGGCGGGAGTCCCGCTACAAGCAGAAGTCGAGTGCCGATTGGATTGTTTTCGGCCACGGATACGACAAGGTGCAGGCTTTTCAGGGCCAGCTCCGGAATTTCTGCCATCGGGTTCAGGGCACCGAACCGCTGCTGATCTCCAACGCCGATGCCGTTGCGTCGGTGGAAGTGATCCAGGCGGCCTACGCGTCCTTGAAGAAGGGCGGCTGGGTCACGATCGACGGAGCCGACGCAACCGCTTCGAAGACTCGTACCGGCACGGCGGGCTAGCCCCGCCCATGGCCGCGCGCATTCACCCAACGGCCCTGGTTGAGGACGGTGCCGTCATTGGCGACGGAACGTCCGTATGGGACAATGTGCATATACGGGCGCCGTCGCGCATCGGCGCCCAATGCATCATCGGCGAAAAGACCTATGTCGCCTATGGCGTGGAGATTGGCGACCGGGTGAAGATCAATGCCTTCGTCTATATCTGCACCGGCGTCACCATCGAGACGGGCGTCATGATCGCCGCCGGCACCACCTTCACCAATGACCGCTATCCGCGCGCCACGACACCCGATCTCGCCGAACTGCGCGATTCGGGGCCGGACGAACTGACGCTCCATACCCGCGTGCGGGCGGGCGCCACCATCGGCGCGCGCTGCGTCATCGGCGGCGATTTGGAAATCGGCCGGTTTGCCATGGTGGGAATGGGAGCGGTGGTGACCCGTGGCGTTCCCGATTTTCACCTGGTGATGGGACATCCGGCGCGGGCGGTCGGCCTCGTCTGCCGTTGCGGCGAACCCATCCTGAGATTCGAGGGACCCATGCCGGTCGTCTCGGAAGATCTAGCCTGCCATGCCTGCGGGTTGCGCTATCGCCTGGATGGCGGGACCGTCGTTGAACTGACGCCCCCCGGGGAACCCGCGCCGCGGAGCTCGTAATGGCGGCGACCGAACGGAGTTGGTGCGTGGTCGGCGGCGGCATGCTCGGCCTGACCCTCGCTTGGCGACTGTCCCAGGCGGGGCAACGGGTCACGGTCATGGAAGCGGCGCCGGAACTGGGCGGCCTGGCCTCGGCATGGCAGTTGGACGACATCGTGTGGGATCGCCACTACCACGTCACCTTGCTGTCCGACAGCTATCTGCGCGCGTTGCTCAAGGAACTCGATCTCGACGGCGAGTTTCAGTGGCGAACCACGCAAACGGGGTTTTACGCGGAAGGCCGGCTGTTCCGGCTGAACAACGCCATCGACTACCTCCGGTTCCCGCCGCTGGGTTTTGTCGACAAGGTGCGCCTGGCGGGCACCATCATGTACGCGTCGCGGATCGAGGACGGGCGGCCGCTCGAGCGCATCCCGCTCACCGACTGGCTTGTCAAGCTCTCGGGCCGGCGGGTGTTCGAGCAGATCTGGCGGCCGCTGCTGCGCGCCAAGCTCGGCGACAATTACACCCAGGCGTCCGCGTCCTTTATCTGGGCGGTGATCCGGCGTCTGTACGCGGCGCGCCGGAGCGGACTGAAGACCGAGATGTTCGGATATATTCCGGGTGGCTACGGCCGCGTCCTGGAGAGGTTCGCCGAGCGGCTCACCGCCGGCGGCGTGGCCCTGGAGTTGGGGTGTCCGGTCGAGCGGATCGAGCGGTCCGGAGACGGCATCCAGGTGCGATCCCGTCTCGGCGACAACCGTTTCGACCAGGTGGTCGTGACGTTCGCCGGACCGTTGGCCGCGCGGGTCTGCGCCGGTTTCAAGGCGGAGGAGACGGAGCGGCTCCAGGGCATCGTCTATCAAGGCATCGTCTGCGCCTCCTTGGTGCTCAAACGCCCCCTCGCGGAATACTATCTGACCTACATCACCGACGAGACCATTCCCTTTACCGCGATCGTCGAGATGACCGCGTTGATCGGCACGGACCATTTGGACGGACGGTCCCTGATCTACCTGCCGCGTTATGTCACGTCGGACGACCCGTTCTGGGCGCTTTCCGATGGCGAGGTGGAAGAGCGGTTCATGTCGGGACTAAGAAAAATGTACCCTGGCCTGGACCCGGAGGACGTGTTGTGCTTCCGTCTTTCTCGCGTGCGGCAGGTTCTGGCGATCTCCACGCTTAACTACTCGGATCGGCTTCCGCCCATGATCACCTCGGTGCCCGGCCTTTACGTGGTCAACTCCGCGCATATCGTGAACGGTACGCTCAACGTCAACGAAACCGTGGCGCTGGCCGAGGACGCCATGCCGCGGCTGCTGGCGGCCGCCGAGCGGTCCGGAAACCTCGGTTAGGCGAGGGGAGCGACAACGATGGCGACCAACGGCAAACCGCTTGCCAGCCTCTCTCTCGATCTCGACAATCTGTGGTCGTACATGAAAACCCACGGCGATCCGGGCTGGGAGGACTTCCCGTCGTATCTGGATCTAGTGGTCCCGCAAGTCCTCGATTTTCTGAGAGAGCGGGATCTGACCATAACGTTTTTCATCGTCGGCCAGGACGCCGCGCTGGCCAAGAACCACGCGGCCCTTCGCGCCATCACCGAAAATGGGCACGAGGTCGGCAATCACTCGTTTCGTCACGAGCCGTGGCTCCAGCTCTATTCGGATGAAGAACTCGCAACCGAGATTACCCGAGCGGAAGAGGCCATCGCGGAGGCCACCGGCCAGCGGCCCACCGGCTTTCGGGGACCGGGCTTCAGCCTGTCGGCGAGCGTTCTCAAGGTTTTGAAACAGCGCGGTTACCGCTTCGACGCGTCCACCTTCCCCACCTTCCTGGGGCCCCTCGCGCGCGCCTACTATTTCTTCACCGCGAAGTTGACACCGGAGCAACGCGAAGAACGAAAGCTTCTGTTTGGCGGATTTCGCGACGGTTTGCGAAGTACCGACGCGTACCAATGGAAACTTGCCGAGGGGACCCTCACCGAAATTCCGGTCACCACCATGCCCGTTGTCAAACTTCCTTTTCATTTCAGCTACTTGATCTATCTGGCCGGATACTCTCCCGCCGTGGCCCGCCTCTACTTCCGCACGGCACTGGCCTTCTGCCGAACCTTTGGCGTGCAGCCGTCCATGCTCCTTCACCCGCTCGACTTCATGGGCAAGGACGACTTGGACGCGCTCGGTTTTTTCCCAGGCATGAGCGCTCCGGCCGACGTCAAGCTCGGCTGGATGAATGACTTCCTGGGCGAGTACGCGCGTCAGTTCACGGTGCTACCCATGGGACTTCACGTGGACGCCATCGAGCAATCCCGAAAACTGCCGCTGGTCGAGCCGCGGTTTCCCGCGCACGACGTTTCAGCGGCTCGGCCGTCCTTGTAGGGGTGCCGATTGCATCATGAGGCGCGGGCTTGCCTTCGATATGACCCACACGGGTGGAATAGTTTCGCGATTGTATCAGGTTTCCGCATGCGCCCTTGACCGGGATGCAAATCACGTTCATGTAGGGGGCTGTCCACAAATAACGCAGTCGAACGAATGGCCAAGGAAGAAGTTCTCGAATTTCAAGGAGTGGTGACCGAACTTCTCCCCAATGCGATGTTCAGGGTGAAGCTGGAGAACGACCACGAAGTGCTCGCTCACACCGCCGGAAAAATGCGCAAGAACCGGATCCGCGTGCTGGCCGGCGACAGGGTGAATGTCGAAATCACCCCCTACGACCTCACCAAGGGTCGGATCACATTCCGCTTTAAGTGACATCCGCCGCGTACGGGCTGGACAGGGGTGGATAGCGATGCCTGCCCGTTCCGATGATCTGTCGTCCCCCGGTTTCGTCCTCGCCTCGGCGTCGCCGCGCCGTTTGGATCTGCTGGCTCAGATCGGCGTGATCCCCGATGGTGTCGTGCCCGCCGAAATCGACGAACGTCCGCTGAAGGGGGAGTTGCCCCGAGACCTCGCGTGCCGCCTCGCCCGCGCCAAGGCGGAGGTCGTCGCCGAGCGTTTCCCGGAATCGCGGGTGCTGGGAGCCGATACGGTGGTCGCGTGCGGCCGAAGGGCCTTGCCAAAGGCATCGACCGAGTTGGAGGCCCGTGCGTGTCTCAAGCGGCTCTCCGGCCGGCGGCACCGGGTTTATGGCGGCGTCGCCCTCGTTGAACCGGAAGGCCGCGTCACCGAACGTCTGGTCGTCACGTCCGTTGCGTTCAAACGGTTGAGTTCGGAGGAGCTGGACGCCTATCTGGCCTCGGGGGAATGGGAAGGCAAGGCGGGCGCTTACGCGATTCAGGGCATGGCCGCGGCGTTTGTCCGCTCGCTCGTCGGGTCTTATTCGAACGTGGTGGGCCTTCCGCTGTATGAGACGGCGGCCGTGCTCAAGGGCCGGAAGGCAATCATGGTGTGACCGCCGATGCCCGGTGACGACCTGTTGATCAGCGCCCTGGGATCGGAAACCCGCGCCGCGTTTCTGGAGGACGGTGTCCTTGCGCGTCTGGCGGTATCGTACGCCGACGGGCGGCCCCGCGCCGGCGATATCGTCCTCGGACGCGTCGTCAAGGTCGCCGCGCAGATGGACGCCGCGTTTGTCGATGTAGGGTTCGACCGTGACGGATTTCTCGGCCTTTCCGAGATCAGGCCGGCGAACGCCAGATCCGGGCGCATCGGCGACTACGTGTCCGAGGGGGACCCGGTTCTGGTCCAGGTTCAGCAAGAACCCGTCGGCGCCAAGGGAGCCAAGTTGACGGCGCGGCCCGCGTTGACGGACCGCCTCCTCGTGTTCCTGCCTGGACAACCGGGGGTACGCCTGTCGCGCCGGATCGACGGCGCGGCCGAACGGTCCCGCCTCGCCGATGCCATCGCGGCCTCGGCCTCCGATACGGAAGGCTGGATCGTCCGAAGCGCCGCCAGCGGCGCGCACCTCGATCGGATCATGGAGGAAGCCGACCGCCACCGCCGTCGCTGGGCGGACATTCAACAGCGGCGATCGGCCGCGCGACCGCCCCAATGCTTGTGCCGCGGACAGGACGCCGTACTCGCCGCCGTCATCGAGGAATCCGGCCGATCGTTCGACCGCGTCCTCGCCGACGATCCCTGGCGGCTCGCGGATATTCGAGCCGTCGCGCCCGAGTTGTCGGAACGCTGGGAGTTCCACACCGGCGTCCGGGCCCTGTTCGACGCGCACGGCGTCGAGGACCAGATCCAGGCTCTTCTCCGCCCGAATGTCGAACTGCCCTCGGGCGGAAACATCGAAATCGCCGAGACGGCGGCGGTGGTCGCCATCGACGTGGACACCGGGGCGGCCTCGCGCGGCGAGCCGGAAGCCACGGCCCTGCGGGTCAACCTCGAAGCGGCCGAGGCCGTCGCCCGTCACATCCGGTTGCGCGATCTCGCCGGCCATATGGTCATCGATTTCGTGCCCATGCGACAACGGGAGAACCGGTCGCGGGTCGTTGCCGCATTGCGCCATGCCATGCAGCGGGACCGCCGCCCGGTTCAGCTCGCCGGCTTCACACCGTTCGGGCTGGTGGAACTGACGCGCCAGCGGCGGGAACGGTCTCTTGGACGCCGCCTGACAACGGCCTGCTCCGCGTGCGAGGGCACCGGCCGGGTCCGATCGGCGACGACGTTGGCCCACGAGGCGCTGCGCCGCGTCCTGGTGGAGGCGCGGATCGGGGGCGGTCCCACCCTGAAGATCACCGCGTCACCGCCGGTGGTGGCCGCGTTGCGGGGAACCGCGGCGCCGGGCCTGTCCGAGGTCGAGCGGAAAATAGGCACCGCCGTAATCCTGAACGAGGACGCGGCCATGGCCCTTGAAAGTTTCGATGTGACGACGGTCGGACGCGGCGAGGATTGAGACATGACGAAGAAGGACGGAGAACCCGCCAAGGTCATCCCCATCAAAAAGGTCCCGTGCCCGGTGTGCCGGAAGGCCGCCGAGGTCAAGTGGCAACCCTTCTGTTCGAAACGATGCGCCGACATCGATCTCGGCCGATGGCTCAACGAATCCTATCGGATTCCAACGCGGGAAGAGGCCGAGCAGGACGCGTGCCCGGAAGAAGACTGAAACTCGAGGGCGGTGGCTGGACAGGTTTGCACGTTCCTTGTTATAAGCGGCAATCCTCCACGTTGCCGGACTAGGTGTTTATGGGGAATGCACGAAAAAATATGCCCAGGTAGCTCAGTTGGTAGAGCAGCGGACTGAAAATCCGCGTGTCGGTGGTTCAAATCCGCCCCTGGGCACCATTTCTTGCTAAGGCCCGACAAGGCCACGCCAGTCGCACAAATTTTTTGAAAACTTTCAGCGTTCGGGGCAGCACTTGAACCCCATGCCGAACGGAAACGTTGTCGCGATGGTCTTTGC
>CAVPAM010000034.1:0-75695 GCA_963701445.1 uncultured Alphaproteobacteria bacterium | reverse complement strand
GTGTTTTTTAGGCACATCGTGATTGTTGCGTAAATTATAGGCACATTGCCTCGGGCCGGTGACGTTGACACGATTTCGCCGCAAAGACGGAATTATGTTAATATTCTGTTAATTCATGGGAAATCACGATTTAGCGTATTTATGCGGCACGATTGGCGCGCCTCTTGCTAACGCCGTGCAAGGTTAAATTCAGTCACCTAAGCAGAGGCTCCATCCATGAAAAAAACATTATGCGCGCTTGCGGGCGCCGGGATTGTTGCCGCGTCGGTTCTCGCCAGCGGCGTGGCCCAGGCGGCGGATACAATAAAAGTCGGGATCCTTCATTCGCTCTCCGGCACGATGGCGATCAGCGAGACCACCCTCAAGGACGTGATGCTCATGCTGATCGAGGATCAAAACGCGAAGGGCGGGCTGCTCGGCAAGAAACTGGAAGCGGTGGTCGTCGATCCGGCCTCGAACTGGCCCTTGTTCGCCGAAAAGGCCCGCGAACTCCTCGAGAAAGACAAGGTCGCCGTCGTGTTCGGCTGCTGGACCTCGGTTTCGCGCAAATCGGTCCTGCCCGTGTTCGAGGAACTCAACGGCATGCTGTTCTACCCCGTTCAGTACGAGGGCGAGGAAAGCTCCCGGAACGTGTTCTACACGGGCGCCGCGCCGAACCAGCAGGCCATTCCGGCGGTCGAATACCTGATGAGCGAGGACGGTGGCAGCGCGGAGCGCTGGGTCCTGCTCGGTACCGACTATGTGTACCCGCGCACCACGAACAAGATCCTGCGGGCGTTCCTGAACTCCAAGGGCGTCTCCGACGACGACATCATGGAGAACTACACGCCGTTCGGGCACTCCGACTGGCAGACCATCGTCGCCGACGTCAAGAAATTCGCGTCCGCGGGCAAGAAGACGGCCGTGGTCTCCACCATCAACGGCGACGCCAATGTGCCGTTCTACAAGGAACTGGCCAACCAGGGCATCAACGCCGAGGACACCCCGGTCGTCGCGTTCTCCGTCGGCGAGGAAGAACTCGCGGGTCTGGATACCGGTCCGCTGGTGGGCCATCTCGCCGCGTGGAACTACTTCATGAGCGTGGACTCGCCGGAAAACGCGGCGTTCATCAAGAAGTGGCACAAGTTCATCAAAGATGAAAAGCGGGTCACCAACGATCCCATGGAAGCGGCCTACATCGGCTTCAAGATGTGGACGCAGGCGGTCGAGCAGGCCGGAACCACCGACGTGGACGCGGTCCGCCAGGCCATGTACGGCCAGGAGGTCAAGAACCTCACCGGTGGTGTCGCCGTCATGAACACCAATCATCACCTCTCCAAGCCGGTCCTGATTGGCGAAATTCAGGGCGACGGGCAGTTCGACGTGGTCACGTCCACCGACGGAGTGGTCGTGGGCGACGCCTGGTCCGACTTCATTCCGGAAAGCGCCAAGCTGACCGCCGACTGGACCTTCCCTTGGGTCTGCGGCAACTGCGAAAAGCCGAAGTTCGAACCCTCCTCATAGGTCCGTTCGAAGAGACGCCGTGGGGGACGCCGGTCGAACGGCGGGTCCCCACGGCACCCCACGACCCGTCTTCCCCATGATCTGATTGTGATGTGGTTCGCGTGATGAAAGTCGTCTCAACCATCGTCCTGGCTCTCGCGGTCCTGATCCCGGCGCTCGTGCTTGGCGTTCCCTGCCCCGCGCGGGCTCAGGGTATCGAGACCGATATCGCGGCGCTGGCGGCCAAGGGTTTCAGCGACAAGGCCGACGCCGTCGCGAGGCTCGCCGCGACCGGAGATCCCCGCGTGGTGCCGGCGCTGGAGGCCTTTCTCGATGGACGGTTGTACGTCCGCGAGGCCGACGGAAAGGTCGTGATCGGGGAGCCGAGGGGCAGTGTGATCCTGCTTAAAGACCCGCTGACGCTGGCCGAAATCGAGCAGGCGCCCAAGTCCTCCGTCGACAGGATTCGGATCAACAACAACCTGCGCGGCGACGTCCGCGCCGCCCTCGGAGGACTGACGCTGCTCAGTCCCGAGGCGTCGGTCCGCCGGGACGCCGCGAAAGCCATTCTCAAGGGGTATTCCCCGGAAATGGAGCCGCTCCTGGAAACCGCCTTGGAGCGCGAAACCGACGATACCGTTCGCGAGGAGATGGAGACCGCCCTGGCGGCCGTCCGCCTGACCTACTCGAAAGACACCGCCGCGCGCGTCGACGCCCTCGACGTCCTGTCGCGGACCCCGACGCAGGACGTGCGGTCGCTGGTCGGAAACCTTCTGGCGCTGAACGCCGACGGGACGCCCGTCGAGCCCGACGAAGAAGTCCGGCTGGCGGCGGAGGAGACCCTCGAGACCATCGAGGACCGTCTCGCCCTCATGGGATTCGTCACCAATATCTTTCAGGGACTGAGCCTCGGCTCGGTTCTGTTGCTTGCCGCCGTGGGACTGGCGATCACCTTCGGTGTCATGGGCGTCATCAACATGGCCCACGGCGAGATGGTCATGATCGGCGCCTACACCACCTTCATGGTTCAGGAAGGGTTCCGCGCCTTCGCCCCCGGGTTGTTCGATTACTCGGTCCTGGTGGCGATTCCGGCCGCGTTCATGGTCGCCGGACTGTTCGGGATCGCCATCGAGCGCGGCATCATCCGCTTTCTCTATGGCCGGCCGCTCGAGACGTTGCTGGCCACCTGGGGCCTCAGTCTCGTCCTGCAGCAGTTGACGCGAAGCATCTTCGGGCCGACCAACCGCGAGGTCGGCAACCCGTCGTGGATGAGCGGCGCGATCGAGATCACCGGCGGATTGACGCTCACCTACAACCGCATCTGGATCATCGTATTCAGCCTGCTGGTGCTGGGACTACTGATGACGTTGATGCGCAAGACGTCCTTCGGATTGCGCATGCGAGCGGTCACCCAGAACCGCCGGATGGCGGCGTCCATGGGCATCCGGACCGGCCGGATCGACGCCCTGACCTTCGGACTGGGTTCGGGCATCGCGGGCATGGCCGGTGTCGCGCTCAGCCAGATCGACAACGTGAGTCCCAACCTGGGCCAAGCCTACATCATCGACAGTTTCATGGTCGTCGTGTTCGGCGGCGTGGGCAATCTGTGGGGCACCTTCGTCGGCGCCCTCAGCCTCGGCCTCGTCAACAAGTTCCTGGAGCCCTTCGCCGGCGCGGTTTTGGCCAAGATCCTGGTGCTCGTGGCCATCATCCTGTTCATCCAGAAACGGCCGCGCGGACTGTTCGCGCTCAAGGGACGGGCGGTGGAATGATGACGGCCAACACGTCGCCGAGCCTCATCGGCCGCCTCGTCACCAGCAATGTCGGGGCGATGATCACCCTCGGCGTTCTGTTCGCGGCGGCGGTCGTGGTGCCGCTCCTCAATCTCGCGACACCCGTGGGCTCCGCCTTCCACGTTCCGAACTATATGCTGAGCCTGCTGGGAAAATACCTGTGCTTCGCGCTGCTCGCCCTGAGCATCGACCTGATCTGGGGGTATTGCGGCATTCTCAGCCTGGGGCATGGAGCCTTCTTTGCCCTCGGCGGCTACGCCATGGGGATGTACATGATGCGGCAGATCGGCGATCGCGGCGTCTACGGCAATCCCGAGCTGCCGGACTTCATGGTGTTCCTCAACTGGCAGGAACTGCCCTGGTACTGGCATGGCTTCGACAGCTTTCCGTTCGCCCTGGTGATGGTCGGGCTGGTGCCGGGTCTGCTGGCGTTCGCGTTCGGTTGGTTCGCCTTCCGCTCGCGGGTGACGGGGGTCTATCTCTCGATCATCAGCCAGGCGATGACCTACGCGCTGATGCTGGCGTTCTTCCGCAACGACATGGGCTTCGGCGGCAACAACGGCCTGACCGATTTCAAGGATATCCTGGGCTACGACCTCCAGGCCGACGGGACCCGCGTCGCCCTGTTCGTGGCGTCGGCGGTGGCGCTGATCGTCGCCTATCTCGTCTGCCGCTACCTGGTCACCTCGCGGCTGGGCAAGGTGCTCATCGCCGTCCGCGACGCCGAAAACCGGGCGCGCTTCATCGGCTACCGCGTTGAATACTACAAACTGTTCGTTTTCACCCTTTCGGCCGTCATGGCGGGGGTGGCGGGAGCGCTCTACGTGCCGCAGGTGGGAATCATCAATCCCAGCGAGTTCGCCCCGGCGAACTCCATCGAGATCGTCATCTGGGTCGCCGTGGGTGGCCGCGGCACCCTGCATGGCGCGATTCTTGGCGCGCTTCTGGTGAATTACGCGAAGTCCTACCTCACCGGCGCCCTTCCGGAGATCTGGCTTTTCGCCCTTGGCGGCCTGTTCATTTTCGTCACGCTGTTCATGCCCCAGGGGATCGTCGGCCTTGTATCCAAGGGCGCGCGGCGATGGCGGGATCGACGGGATCCGCCGTTCGGAGCCGAACCCCAGGGCGAGGCCGCCAAATGACACACGCCATTCGCGCAAAGCCCCAGCTGCACGACACCATCCTCTACGTCGACGGCGTCAGCGTCAGTTTCGACGGCTTCAAGGCCCTGAACAATCTGAGCCTTTATATTCTCGCCGGCGAGCTGCGGGCGATCATCGGTCCGAACGGCGCCGGAAAGACGACGATGATGGACGTGGTCACCGGCAAGACGAGGCCGGATACCGGCGATGTGATCTTCAACGGCGGCACGGACCTCACCCGGCTGGACGAGGCGCGCATCGCCAATCTGGGCATCGGCCGCAAGTTCCAGAAACCGACCGTGTTCGAGAGCCAGACCGTCTACGACAACCTGGAACTCGCCCTCGTGGGCAACCGCGCCGTGTTTTCATCGCTGTTTTTCAAGCTGAACGGACAGCAGAGGGACCGCATCGACGAGGTGTTCGAGACGATCTCGCTGTCGGCCGACCGCGGCAGGCTCGCCGGAGACCTCTCCCACGGTCAGAAACAGTGGCTCGAGATCGGCATGCTGCTGATGCAGGATCCCGAACTGCTGTTGGTCGACGAACCGGTGGCGGGCATGACCGATGCCGAGACCGAACAGACGGCCGAGCTCCTGAAAAGTATCGCCAAATCGCATTCGGTGGTGGTGGTGGAGCACGACATGACGTTCGTTCGCGCTCTTGCCGCCCACGTGACCGTGCTGCACGAGGGTTCGGTCCTGGCCGAGGGATCGCTGGACTCGGTCCAGAACAATGAACAGGTCATCGAAGTCTATCTGGGTCGCTGAGACATGCTGAAAGTCGAAAACATCGATCTGTTCTATGGGGCCAGCCAGGCGTTGCGGGGGGTGAGCCTGATCGCGGAAAAGGACGCGGTAACGTGCGTCATGGGGCGCAACGGGGTCGGCAAGACGAGCCTGCTTCGCGCCATCGCCGGCCAACACCCGGTGAAGAACGGCCGCATTTTCTGGGAAGACGAGGACATCACCACGCTGCCCGCCTACGAACGGTCGGCTCGCGGCATTGCCCTGGTACCTCAGGGCCGGGAGATTTTTCCCCTTCTCACCGTCAAGGAAAACCTGGAAACCGGATTCGCGGCCATTCCCCGGAGTCTTCGCCACGTCCCCGACGAAATCTTCGATCTGTTTCCCGTGCTGAGAGACATGCTGGGACGGCGGGGCGGCGACCTTTCGGGCGGCCAGCAGCAACAGCTCGCCATCGCCCGGGCGCTGGTGACGCGGCCCCGCCTGCTCGTGCTCGACGAGCCGACGGAGGGGATTCAGCCCTCCATCATCAAGGATATCGAGAACGTCATCCGAGTCCTGGTGGGACGCGGAAACATGGCCATCCTGCTCGTGGAGCAGTATTTCGAGTTCGCCCAACGCCTGGCCGACGCGTATGCTGTCATGGATCGCGGCGAGGTGGTGATCGCGGGCAGGGGAGAGGACATGGTGGAAGAGGATGTGCACCGCCACATCACGGTCTAGCGGCGCCGGAGTCCATGGCGCGGCGGAGGTGGCGTTTACGGGAATCGGCGATCGAACCCGGCTCGCCGGGCTCTACCAGCGGGCGCCTCTGCGGTTTCTTTTTCCCCGAGTGGGGAAGGCCGACACCGTGACCGCCGTATTGGTGACCACGTCGGGTGGCCTGGTGGGCGGAGACGTCCTGGATGTTTCGGTCAGCGCGGGTGAGGGATCGGTCGCCCTGGTGACCGCTCAGGCGGCGGAGAAAATCTACCGCTCCGCCGGCGACGATTGCCGTGTCACCGTGCGCTTGAAGGTTGCAAGCGGCGGCTGGCTCGAGTGGCTGCCTCAGGAAACCATCCTGTTCGAGGGCGCGCGGCTCCGGCGCGTCACCGAGCTGGATCTGGATGCCGGCGGATGCGCGATGGCCGGCGAGATCCTGGTTTTCGGCCGCGTCGCCAGCGGCGAAACCTTGACCCGTGGTCTTGTGCGGGATGCCTGGGCCGTCCGTCGCGGCGGCCGTCTGGTCTGGGCCGACGCCATTCACCTGGAAGGGGAGATCGCCGATCGTCTGGCCGCGCCGTCCTGCCTGAACGGGGCCGTGGCGGCCGCGACCATGGTCTACGCGGGCGACGACACCCGGGAGCACCTCGACGCGGCGCGGTCCCTGCTGGCCCGATATGTGGACACCGAAACCCTGGCCGGCGCCACCGTCGTTGGCGGCTTGCTGATCGTTCGCTGGTTGGGGTACGACACCTTGGCGCTCCGCACCGCCTACGGGGCGTTCTGGATCGCGTTTCGCCGGCATGTGCGCGGCGGCGACGAGGATTTGCCCCGGGTCTGGTGCATGTAGATCCCGTTGGGCAAGCTGGTAACGAGGGGAGGAACTCGTGAATCTGACACCACGAGAGAAGGACAAGCTGCTGGTGGCGATGGCCGCCGAGGTGGCGCGAAAGCGTCTGGCGCGCGGCGTCAAGCTCAACTATCCCGAGGCGATCGCGCTGATCAGCGATTTCGTCGTCGAGGGCGCCCGCGACGGCACGTCGGTGGCCGACCTGATGCGCGACGGCGCCGGTGTCTTGACCCGCGACCAGGTAATGGACGGCATTTCCGAGATGATCGACGAGATCCAGGTGGAAGCCACCTTTCCCGATGGCACCAAGCTGGTCACCGTGCACAATCCCATTCGCTGACCGACCCCGGAGGCAAGACCATGATACCCGGAGAACTCTTCCCGGCCGACGGGACCATCACTCTCAACGCCGGCCGCGACACCGTCACCTTGAAGGTGGCCAATACCGGCGACCGGCCCATCCAGGTGGGTTCGCACTACCACTTTTTCGAAACCAACGCGGCGCTCGACTTCGACCGCGACCGGGCGCGCGGGTGCCGGCTGGATATCCCGGCTGGAACCGCCGTCCGGTTCGAGCCGGGCCAAAGCCGTCAGGTGACACTGGTGCCATACCAGGGCCGCCGGGAAGTGCACGGCTTCAACGCCCTGGTCGCCGGACCGCTGGAGGGTTAGGGAATGGCATTCACCATCGACCGGGCGGCCTATGCCCACATGTTCGGCCCCACCACCGGCGACCGGCTCCGTCTCGCCGACACGGACCTGATCCTGGAGGTGGAGGAGGATCGGACCACGTACGGCGAAGAGGTGAAGTTCGGCGGCGGCAAGGTCATCCGCGACGGCATGGGTCAGTCTCAGGCGAGCCGGGCCCAGGGGGCGGTGGATACCGTCATCACCAACGCGCTGATCGTCGATCACTGGGGCATCGTCAAGGCCGACGTGGGACTGAAGGACGGCCGCATCGCCGCCATCGGCAAGGCCGGCAACCCCGATATCCAGCCGAATGTCGACATCGTCATCGGGCCGGGCACCGAGGCGATCGCCGGCGAGGGACGGATTCTCACCGCCGGCGGGATCGATGCCCATATCCATTGGATCTGTCCGCAGCAGGTGCACGAGGCGCTATATTCGGGGATTACCACCATGCTGGGCGGCGGCACCGGCCCCGCGGAAGGCACCAACGCGACAACCTGTACGCCGGGACCCTGGCATATCGGCCGCATGCTGCAGGCCGCCGAGGGCCTTCCCATGAACCTGGGATTCTTCGGGAAAGGAAACGCCTCGAAGCCGGAATCGCTGGTGGAGCAGATCGCCGCCGGAGCGTGCGGCCTCAAGCTGCACGAGGATTGGGGCACCACCCCCTCGGCCATCGACACCTGTCTCGCGGTGGCCGACGCCGTGGACGTGCAGGTGGCGATCCACACCGATACCCTCAACGAATCCGGGTTCGTCGAGAACACCATCGCCGCGTTCAAGGACCGCGCCATCCATGCCTTTCACACCGAGGGCGCCGGCGGCGGCCACGCACCCGACATCATCAAGGTGTGCGGCCGGGCCAACGTTCTTCCGTCATCGACCAATCCGACGCGGCCCTACACGGTCAACACGCTCGACGAACATCTCGACATGCTGATGGTGTGCCATCATCTGGATCCGGAGATTCCCGAGGACGTGGCGTTCGCCGAGAGCCGCATCCGCCGCGAGACCATCGCCGCCGAGGATATTCTTCACGACATGGGCGCGTTCAGCATGATCGCGTCCGACAGCCAGGCCATGGGCCGGGTCGGCGAAGTGATCATCCGCACCTGGCAGACCGCCGACAAGATGAAGAAACAGCGTGGCGCGCTCCCCGGCGATCCCGCGAGGAACGACAACCTGCGGATCAAGCGCTATATCGCCAAGTACACCATCAACCCCGCGATCACCCATGGCATCGCCCATTGCGTCGGTTCCGTCGAGGTGGGCAAGTTCGCCGACCTGGTTTTGTGGAAGCCCATGTTCTTCGGCGTCAAGCCGGACCTTGTCTTGAAGTGCGGCACCATCGCCGCGGCCGTCATGGGCGATCCCAATGCCTCCATCCCGACGCCTCAGCCGGTCCACTACCGCCCCATGTTCGCGGCGTTCGGCCGGGCGCTGACCGAAAGCGCGGTCACCTTCGTCTCGCGCGCGGCCCTGGATGCCGGAATCGGCAAGCATCTGGGCCTCGGCAAACCGCTGATCGCCGTCGAGGGCACGCGGCGGGTGACCAAGAAGGACATGGTTCTCAACGATCTCACTCCCGCCATCGAGGTGGATCCCGAGACCTACGAGGTTCGCGCCGACGGCGAGCTCCTGACCTGCGAACCGGCCACGGAACTGGCCATGGCCCAACGCTACTTCCTCTTTTAGGTCATGCGAAGGGTCGTAGACGTTTTGTCCCCGGGCGATTGGCCGGCGGCCGCCATGGTCGCCGAGGTCACCCTGGCGTTCGACGCCCGCCACCGCCGCCGCTTTCGAATGGTCGACGAGAACGGCGAGCCGTTTCTGCTCGATCTGGAACGGCCGACCTTTCTTGGCGACGGCGATGGATTGGTTGTCGATGGCGGCGGCATCATCCGCGTCCGCGCCGCTCCCGAGGCGGTCGCCGACATCCGGGGCCGGACACCCGCCGACACGGCGCGGCTCGCATGGCATATCGGCAATCGTCACGCCGCCGCGCAGGTGCTTCCGGACGGTACCTTGCGCATTCGCGACGACCACGTGATCGTCGCCATGCTCGAGGGCCTGGGAGGGATCGTGACCCGCCTGCACGCGCCCTTTTCACCGGAGCCCGGCGCCTATGCCCGGGCCGGCAGCGGACCGGGCCATCATCATGACCCGTGAAGGAACCGTCCTCTCGGAGTGCCAACTGCTCCGGCTGATGACCTGGCTGTCGCCGGCCTTCCCCGTGGGCGGTTACACCTATTCCCATGGGATCGAGTATGCCGTCGAGGCGGGGCTTGTCGGCGACCGCGTCTCTCTCGCCGAGTGGGTGAGCGGCATTCTTCTCCATGGCTCCGGCGGTGTGGACGCGACCCTCGCCAGCCTGGCTTGGGACGCGGTCGCCACGGATGACGACGGCGAATTGGCGCGGATCGCCGAATACGCGGAAGCGTTTCGCGGAACCGCCGAGATGGCGCTGGAATGCATGGCCCAGGGCCGGGCGTTTCTCGACGCGGTTCGTCGTGCGTGGCCGCACCCCAAGATCGACCATTGGGCGGGGGAACTGGCCGCATCCGGACGGTCTCCCGCCTACCCGGTCGCGGTGGGCGTCGCCGCGGCCGTCGCCGGCATCCCGCGCGACCTGGCGGTGACGGCCTATTTGCACGCCTTCGCCGCCAACCTGGTGTCCGCCGGCGTCCGCCTGGTGCCGCTCGGTCAAAGCGACGGCCTCGCGGCGATGGCGGCGTTGGAACCGCCGGTCCGGAAATCCGCGCGGGATGCGCTGTCCCGGTCCCTGGACGAAATCGGCGCGGCGACCCTGATGGTCGACTGGACGTCCATGCAACACGAAACCCAATATACGAGGCTGTATCGGTCATGACATTACCACTCAGGATCGGAATCGGCGGACCCGTGGGATCGGGCAAGACCGCCCTGCTTGACGCGCTTTGCCGCCGGTTGCGCGATCACTACCACGTCGCCGCCATCACCAACGATATATACACCCGCGAAGACGCCGAGTTCCTCACCCGGTCCGGCGCGCTGTCGTCCGACCGGATCATGGGGGTCGAAACGGGGGGCTGCCCGCACACGGCCATCCGCGAGGATGCATCCATCAACCTGGCGGCGGTGGACGACATGATTGCCCGGTTTCCCGATCTCGACATCGTATTCATCGAGTCGGGCGGCGACAACCTCGCCGCGACCTTTTCGCCGGAACTCGCCGATCTCACCATCTACGTGATCGACGTCTCCGCCGGCGACAAGATCCCGCGCAAGGGCGGTCCGGGGATTACCCGTTCGGATCTTCTGGTCATCAACAAGACTGACCTCGCGCCGCTGGTCGGCGCCAGCCTGGAGGTCATGGATCGGGATACCAAGCGCATGCGCGGATCGCGCCCGTTCGTGTTCACCAACCTGCGGGCCGGCGACGGCCTCGAGGACGTCGCCGCGTTTATCCTCGAAACGGGAGGCCTGCGGTCACCGGGTCCGGGGTAATCCCGAGGGTCATTCCCCCTCGTTAACGAGCAGGCGGTAGCACAAGACCGAGAGAACGCGGACCTGGCCCGGCGCCATGGGCGACACCAGGTGCGGGATCAGACCGCCGAACAGAACCGCCGTCAGCCCTGGCCGCAACGGCACGTCGACGGCGCCTTGTTCCGGGGTCCGCCGGATCGCCGACAGGGGCTCCCCTCGCCGGCCCGGGTAGAGCCGAAGGCATCCGAGAGGACCACGCGGCGGCCGTTCTTCGTAGAGCAGGCTGAGAACGCTGAGATCGCAGGTATGGATGTCCCGGTGTAGCCCGAGGCCGTCGCCCGGCCGGGTGTAGTAGCTGTAGGTGCCCCGTTCGCCGGTCGGAGCGACCGGCGCTCCGGCCCATTCCCGCAGGAACCGGCGCACCCAGGCCGCGTGATAGAAAGCATCCTGAACCGGGCCGCCCTGAGCGCTACTGAGTTGCCGGGCGGGGTAGCCTCCTCGGTCCTCCAGAGGTTCGGAATCCGGGGTCTCCTGCTCCCTCGCCACGGAACCCTGGTTCAACGCTTCATCGACCATCGCGATCAGAAAGCGGTCGTCGAACAGGCCATCGAAGACCGCAAACCCGCCCCTCGCCATCAGCCGCGACCCCAGGACCTCCGCCGGAACATTCTCGCCGAACGATGAGGACCGAACATGTGTGATCAAGATTACATTCCCCGTGCCATTCGCCCGATATTCTCACCCGAATGGAAATGATCATCCGATTCGCCGCCTACGGCAATACACCTTTTCCTACCGCGCCGATGCACCATTCCGGAGCAACGGCGCGGCCCGGGGCGCCGTCGATCAAAGGTTGCACAAATATGGGAAAACAATTCACGAGTAATTTCCTTTCAAGTTGGTGTGCGCCCGCGAATTGGAACGGTTGTAAATGACTGAAAATATTTCTTATTTGATTGCAAATGCGAATCGAGTCAAACTTATGGTCTTTTCACCCGGCCATCTCACAGGGTGATTTCTGCCGAATTGTTGGGGGTTACCATGGCAACCAAGTCGGAAAAATCGAAAAAATCGCAACGTACATCCTCGGCGCCCGGTACATCCGGGGTGCCTGAAATAATCTTCGCGCAAGCGTCGCCCAGATCGCAGGGCGGAGTCTCGATGTTTGACGTGCATGAGCAAATCACCGCGAACACGGTCGCGAACTTCTACTCGGAAGACGAGCTGTTGAGACGCTCGGCGCTTCGACTGCGCGACGCGGGGTTCGAAATCCTGCAGGTCACCGACGCGACGATCAACATCGCCGGCAGTCCCAAGACCTACCAGGAAGCGTTCAACACCAAGCTCTACACCGAGGAACGGCCGGTCATCAAGCCGGGCGCGGTGG
This sequence comes from uncultured Alphaproteobacteria bacterium, assembly GCA_963701445.1. GTDB lineage: Bacteria > Pseudomonadota > Alphaproteobacteria > Rhodospirillales > Defluviicoccaceae > CAKZLS01. The sequence goes on along the minus strand of CAVPAM010000034.1, from coordinate 63,441 downwards.
AAACGATGGGAACGTTCATCGACTCGCCGAGCGCGGACCTCCCGGGCCTGATCTCGGTCGCCGGTACGCCGTTCGAGGACGTGCTCGAGGGTGTCGCCATCGAGGAGCCGCGCTACGAAATGGCGGAATCGATGTTCCCGCCGCTCAAGGAGTATTGGCATCTGAACGTACCGGACGGCGTCGCTGTCGGGTGCAACGCCAGTCGAGCACACCGCGGAGGAACCACGGGTCGCGGCATCAAGGTGGCGATGGTGGACTCGGGCTGGTACCAGCACAGCTTCTTCGTCAATCGCGGATACCGCGCGTCCCCCGTGGTCTTGGGCCCCGCCGCCGCCAATCCGACCCATGACGAGAGTGGCCACGGGACCGGCGAATCCGCCAACGTCTTCGCCATTGCCCCGGATGTCCAACTTCTTCCGGTCAAGGTCAACTTCGTCAACTCCGTCGGCGCCTTCAACGCCGCCGTGGGACTGGGTCCCGACATCATCACGTGCAGCTGGGGAAGCAGCGTCCAGAACGGTCCGTTGAGCGCCGCCAACCAAACCCTGGCAACGGCCATCGCGACCGCGGTCGCGAACGGAATTATCGTGGTTTTCTCCGCCGGTAACGGCCACTGGGGCTTTCCGGGGCAGCATCCGGACGTGATCTCGGCCGGTGGCGTGTTCATGGACCACGACGAATCCCTGCGGGCGTCCGATTACGCCAGCGGCTTCATGAGCAACATCTATCCGAACAGGCGCGTTCCCGATCTCTCCGGCCTCGTCGGCATGCGTCCGAAAGCGATCTACATCATGCTGCCGGTGGAGCCCGGCGATAGTATCGACTCGACTCCCGCGAGTTCGGGTGGGCTTCAGGGCGGAACTTTCCCCAATGGCGACGAGACCACGGCCAATGACGGCTGGGGCGCCTTCAGCGGTACATCGGCGGCGGCGCCGCAGATTGCCGGTGCCGCGGCACTGGTCAAGCAGGCCTGTCCGCGGCTGACGCCGGCTGAAGTCAAGGACATCCTGATGAAAACCGCTCGCGATGTCACGGCGGGCAATTGCAGCCCAAGCACCGGCGCCAATCCGGCGGTGGTCGGCCCCGATACCGCGACGGGAAACGGTTTGTTGGATGCCCACAAGGCCGTTCTGGTCGCCAAGGTTCGGTGCACCGGGCCGATTCGGCCGATCGTCGCCCGCGAGCCGATTCGCACGATCGAGCCGCGTGAACCGGTGCGGACGATCCAGCCGCGCGAGCCCGTACAGCCGCGTCAACCGATCCAACCGCGCGAGCCCATACAGCCGCGCCAGCCGATACAGCCGCGCGAGCCGATACAGCCGCGTCAACCGATCCAACCGCGTGAACCGATCCAGCCACGCGGGCCGATCCGGCCGCTACCGATCGGGACTCAGGATCAGTCCGCCGGTTCAGGACCAGGAGAGGGCTATGAAACGGACCAGGGGGAGGGCGGTCAGGCCCTTTCCGCGGACGATATCGACGCACTTGAAGACATGATCATCAAATCGGACGTCAACGACGAGGACATCGGTTCCTGACGACTGAACCTCGTGGGACGGCCGCCGCGGACCCTTCGTCCGTGGCGGCCGCTCTCCTCGGCGTTCCGCGTTCGGCATCGATGGCATTGGGGGTCGCGCGATGAAGAAGATTCTGCTGATTCATATGCCTTTTGGCGCTCTGGAGCGGCCCGCCCTGGGCATCAGCCTGCTCAAGGCGCGTTTGGCGCAGTTCGATATCCCCTGCGATATCCGCTATCTCAACCTCGATTTCGTGGAATACATCGGCGAAGACGACTACAATTGGGTCTGTTCCGGGATTCCCCACGTGGCGTTCGCGGGCGATTGGCTGTTTACGCCGACACTCTATGGCGATCGCCCCGCGGTGGATCGCGAGTTTATCGACAGAATTCTCGACCGGACCTGGCATCTCGAAAGCGCCGATATCAAACGGCTGTTGCGCTTACGCGCGTTCGTCGCCGACTTCATCGAGCGCTGCATGGCGTCGGTGGCGTGGAAGGATTACGCGCTCGTCGGCTTCACCTCCACATTCGAACAGAACATCGCGTCGCTGGCCCTTGCCAGGCGGATCAAGGTGGAGCATCCCGACATCGCGATCGCCTTCGGCGGCGCCAACTGGGAAGCGGAGATGGGCGTGGAACTGCATCGCCAGTTTCCGTTCGTCGATTTCGCGTGCTCCGGCGAGGCCGACGACAGTTTTCCGGCGCTGGCGCAAGCCGTCCTGGGCGGCCTTTCGGGCAACCCGGAACACCTGCGCGCGATCCACGGGATCGTGTTCCGCGACGACGGCGAATCCGTCTTCACGGGGCGGGCCGAACTTGTACGGGACATGGACGGCTTGCCGATTCCGGACTTCAGCGACTATTTCGGGACATTCGAGCGGGGCACGGCGGTCACCGACACCGTTCCCGTCTTGCTGCTCGAAACGTCCCGGGGCTGCTGGTGGGGCGCGAAGTCCCACTGTCTATTCTGCGGCCTGAACGGCGACACCATGACCTATCGGAGCAAGAGCCAGGAACGGGCCCTGTCCGAGATGAACTACCTGGTGGATCGCTGGGACAGCAACTTTGTCGAGGTGGTCGATAATATTCTCGACATGAACTACTTCAAACACTTCGTGCCGGAACTGGCGCGCGCCGACAGGAAAGTGGCGCTGTTCTACGAGGTCAAGGCCAATCTCAAGCGCCGGCACGTGGAGATGCTCGCCGAGGCCGGCGTGCAGCGGATCCAACCGGGAATCGAAAGCCTCAGCAGCCATGTCCTCAAGCTGATGCGCAAGGGCACGACCGCCTTGCAGAACGTTCAGCTCCTGAAGTGGTGCAAGCAGTACGGCGTCCATCCCGACTGGAACCTGCTTTACGGCTTTCCAGGCGAAACGCGGGAGGATTACGAGAGTACATTGCGGCTTCTTCGGGCCATCCGGTTTTTCACGCCGCCGTCGTCGTGCGGCTCGGTGCGGCTCGATCGGTTCAGCCCCTACTTCACCAATCCGGCGGCGCTGGGCTTTACCAACGTTCGTCCCCTGGAGGTGTACAGCTACATCTATCCGTTCGACGAGCAAAGCCTGGCCCGGATCGCGGTCTTTTTCGACTACGACTACGCGCCGTCGAACGATCCCTCCGGTTTTGCCGAGAACGTCATCGCCTACACCGAGGAGTGGAAACGCAATCCGGAGAACGGCACCTTGAGCGCCATTCAACGAGGGGACGGCACGCTGGGTTTGGTGGATTCCCGTTCCGACGCGGTGGAGCCGGAAATTGTCTTGTCCGGCCTGGAAAAGGAGGCGTATGAATTCTGCGAGGAAACTCGATCGTTTGCCGTGATCGCCGGGCATCTGCGCGAACGGTTTCCGAACGAGTGTTTCGAGGAGCACAACCTGCGGGCTTTCCTGGACTCGCTGGTGTCCCATCACCTGATGGCGAAGGAGGGTTCCAACTACCTCAATCTGGCGATCCCGGTGCCACCGGCACTCGCGAAAACCGCATCCGACGCGGCGATCGCGGCGGAGTAGCGGGAGGGGATGACGGCAAAATCGATACGGGATGGATGATGAAATCAGGGTACCGGCGGCGGTTGCCCCGGGCGGCAAAATCCGGGAACCGCCCGGCGGCGGGCTGGCTACGGAGGGGACGGGCACTGGCGTTCCCCTTGTTCATGCTGGCCGTCGTCGCAGCGGTTCCCGCATTCGGGAGCACGATCGTGGCACTCCAAGCAACGGAAACGATTTCAGCCGAGGTGTTGTTGCGGCCGAAAAGCGGCGCGGCCGTCGACGGACGTTCGATCATCACGTCGGAAAACGTGTCGGAGTACACCCCTTCCACGGAGACGGTAGCGGCGGCCTCGCAGGCGTTCGCGGCCCAAGGCTTCGCCGTCGGCCCGACGTATGGCATGGGATTTTCCATCACCGCGCCGGTGCAAACCTTCGAGCGCGTGTTCGGGACGTCCCTGGTTCGCGACGAACGGGGCGCCGTCCAAGCCCGCTCCGGCGGCGGCGAGGTCGCCTATGAACTGCCCCTGGAAGCCCTGCCACCGCACCTCCGGGATCATTTGACAGCCGTGACCTTCACGCCCCCACCCGATTTCGGCCCCACCAACTTCTGAGGCCCGGCGGCCCGCGCGATCCCGGACGACGCGGATCCGGCTTGGCTTGGCTCCGTACCGGTCATGGTCAATTCTCGAACCATGGACACGTCCCCGAAAGCCCTCGGCGTCCTGGTGGTCCTGGCAACGGCCACGACCATCAGCTTTTCCAATATCCTGGCGCCCTTCGTCTATGGCCTCGGAAGCAATCCCGAAACATTGCTCGTCTTTCGGTTTGCCTGTTTTTTCATGGTATGCGGCGCCTGGCTGAAGATCCGGAATGTCTCGGTCCTCGTCGGGCGCCGTGACAGGATCCACTGCCTGGGCGCGGGTCTCGCGTACACCATCGGGTCGGGGTCGTTGGTGGCCGCGTTCGCCTACATTCCGGTGAGCCTCGCGGTCCTGATCCTCTATACCTTCCCGCTGATGACCCGATTGGCCGAGAGCGCGCTGGATCGCCGCCGCCCGGCGGTTTCGGAACTCGCGTGGCTGGTGATGGCCCTGGTGGGGCTCGCCATCTGTCTCGGCGTCGGGCTCGATCGATTGAACCCGGCCGGACTGGGTTTCGCCTTTCTGGCGGCCATGGCGATATCCTGTTCGTTCGTCTGGACGGGCCGGAAGTTGAGGTCGGTGCGGCCGACGGTGATGACCGCCTACATGGCGGCAACCGGACTGGCTCTCGCGCTCGGTCTCGCCGTCGCGACGAACGCCTGGGCCTTGCCGCCGCCGGAACCCATGGCGTGGGGTCTGATGGCGGCCGCCGCGTTGACCTTTGCCGGAGCATTCCTGGGTATGTTTGTCGGCGTCCGTCTGATCGGCGCGTCGGGGACGGCCATGATCATGAATCTGGAACCGGTGCTGACCATCGTCCTCGCCATCGTTCTCCTCGACGAAGATCTTACGGTGCACCAATTCCTGGGCGCCGCCCTCGTGGTCGCCGCCGTCTTCGCCGCCCAGATCGGAAGCCGGACGGACGCCAAACCGTGACCGCGTCACGCCAATAGGCGTTCGAGCACGGCGTCGAGGCGCTGAAGACCGGCCGGGGTGGCGCGCAGACGTTCCGCGTCATACGAGACGAAGCCGCCTTCCACCAATTGGTCAAGACCGCGCGGGTCGACGGCGTCCATCAGCGACGAGCCGGTCAATTGGCGAAATCGACCGGTGTCGATCCCCTCGCTCAGTCTCATGCCCAGCAGCAGGAGTTCTTCCATGCGCTCGCGGGCGGCGACGGGAGCGCGGCTGGCGGTGGCGTGTCCCCGGGCTTCGACGGCGGCCAGCCACTTCTCGGGCGCGCCCAGTTGGCGCACGGCCTCGGTCTGGCCGTTTCGACTGATCCTGCCCGTGGGCTCCCGGGCCGATGCCGACGTAATCGCCGCCACGCCAGACGGTCAAATTATGGCGGCATTCGCCGTCCGGCGCCGCGTGGTTGGATATCTCGTAAGCCGGCAGGTTGGCGGCGTTGAGCACGTCACGGGTCATCTCATAGAGATCCGCGCCGCCTTCCTCGTCGATGGCCGCGACACCGTGGCGGTGGAACGCGGTGCCCGGCTCGATGGTGAGCTGATACACCGACAGATGGTCGCCGGCCATGGTCACGGCCTCGCGGAGCTGGCGGCGCCAGTGCTCGCGGGTCTGCCCCGGCAGGCCGTAGATCAGGTCGAAGGAATAGCGCTCGAAACAGGCTCGCGCCTGGGTGACGGTGCTCCGCGCTTCCGCCGCCGAGTGGGTGCGGCCGAGAAACGCCAGCGCCGCGTCATCCAGCGATTGGACCCCAACCGAAAGCCGGTTCACGCCGGCCTCGCGGAACGCGGCAAACCGCGTGGCCTCCGACGACGTGGGGTTGGCCTCCAGCGTAATCTCCAAATCGGGTCCGGATGGCCAGTGGCGGCGGATCGCGGCGATCAGGGCATGGACCGTGTCGGGATCCATCAGCGATGGCGTGCCGCCGCCGAAGAAGACACTGCCGACCGCGCGCTCCTGGGTTTGGGCGGCGAAATACTGGAGTTCACGCAGCAATGCCGCCGACCACCGCCGATGGTCCACTCCTTCGATCACGTGGCTGTTGAAATCGCAGTAAGGGCACTTGGAAAGGCAGAATGGCCAGTGGATATAGATGGCCAGGGGCAAGATCGGACTACGGGGGTGGTCGGCGGCTTGCACGGCGGTTACGAGAAACAGGCCGCCACGAGCTTGCGGAAGGCGTCGGCGCGGTGGCTGATCCGATGCTTTTCCTCCGGATCCATCTCGCCGAAGGTGATGTCGCGGCCCTCGGCAACGAACATCGGGTCATAGCCGAACCCGAGCGTGCCCCGGGGCGGCCACACCAGATCGCCATGCACCGTACCCTCGAAGATTTCGCAGTGACCGTCCGGCCAGCACAACGCCAGGGCACAGGCGAAATAGGCGCGGCGATTGGACGCGCCGGCGAGTTCGTCTTCCACGCGCCGCATGGCGACGGCGAAATCCTTGTCCGGTCCGGCCCAACGCGCCGACACGACGCCGGGAGCACCGCCCAGGGCCTCCACCACCAACCCGGAATCGTCCGACAATGCCGGCAAACCCGACGCCTCGGCGACGAACCGCGCCTTCAACTCGGCATTGGCGACGAAGGTGGTACCGGTCTCCTCGGGTTCCTCGAGGTTCAGCTCGGCGGCGGACATCACCCGCGCGTCATAAGGCCGCAGCAAATCGCCGATCTCTCGGACCTTGCCTGGATTGTGGCTTGCGATGACCAGCTTGCCACCCTCGAAATGCCGTGCCATGGCCTGTGCCCCGTTTGGACCCGCTCAGTTGGACGAACCGCCGTCGATGGCGGCGCGTTGCAGCGCGGCCAACTCGCCGATACCCTTCCGCGCCAGCGCCATCATCTCCATCAGTTGGGCCTCGCTGAACGGTTTTTCCTCCGCCGTGCCTTGGATCTCGACGATGCCGCCGGACCCAGTGAGAACGAAATTGGCGTCCACCTCGGCGCCGCTGTCTTCCTCGTAGTTCAGGTCGAGAAGCGCGGTCTCCTTGTAGACACCGCAGGAAATGGCGGCCACCTGGTCGATCAGCGGAACGCGCTTCAGCAGTCCGAGGTCCACCACCCGCTTGAACGCCAGGTGCAGCGCCACGTAGCCGCCGGTGATGGCGGCGGTTCGGGTGCCGCCATCCGCCTGGAGCACGTCGCAGTCCACGCGCACCTGCATCTCGCTCATGGCGGAGAGATCGGTGACCGCGCGCAGGCTGCGGCCGATCAGCCGCTGGATTTCCTGTGTTCGACCCGTTTGACGGCCGCGCGCGGCCTCGCGGCCGGTGCGTTCCGCGGTGGCCCGGGGGAGCATGCCGTACTCGGCGGTCACCCATCCGCGCCCGCTGTCGCGCAACCAAGGCGGCACGCGGGATTCGACGGTGGCCGCGCACAACACATGCGTATCGCCGAAGCGGGCAAGGCAGGAACCTTCGGCGTACTTGTTCACCCCCACGTCCAGATTGATCGAACGCAGGGTGTCGGGCGCGCGGCCTGAGGGTCTCATGAAATCATCCGGTCATTGTTGCGGTGCCGGGGCAAGCTAGCGTGCCCGGGGTCCGAGGTAAAGGCTGGCCAAGTTGACGATGGCCGGCGGCGCGACTAGATTCAGGCCACGCCAGGCACCGGACCGGGGTCTGGCGGTTGGACGCGTCGACGGGACGCGGCGGCCGAAAACGGCACGCTATCAACCCTCGCACCACGGAATGAGCGGGCATCAGTGTCAATGGCGTTAGACCAAAACCGCTTCGTAATCTCGGAATTGAACGAGAGGTCCAAGGATATTTTTCGCCATGTCGTGGACGCGTACCTGGAAACGGGCGAGCCCATCGGATCGCGCACGCTCTCGAAACGCCTGTCCGTTCACCTGTCGCCCGCGTCCATCCGCAATGTCATGTCCGACCTCGAGGACGCCGGGCTCTTGTTCGCTCCGCACACCTCCGCCGGGCGCCTGCCCACGGAGGCCGGCCTGAGATTGTTCGTCGACGGGCTGCTGGAAGTAGGCGACCTGTCCGAGGACGAACGCAGAAACCTCAAGGCGCAGTGCGCCGGCTCGGGTGTCGGCATCGAGGAAATGCTCGAAAAGGCGACGGCGGCGCTTTCCGGGCTGTCGCGGTGCGCCGGGCTGGTGATGGCGCCGAAAATGGACGAACCGCTCAGACACGTTGAAATGATCAGTCTCAGCCACGGCCGCGCGCTGGTGGTGATGGTGAGCGAGTCCGGGGTCGTGGAAAACCGCGTCATCGAGACCCCAAGCGAGCTGTCGCCGTCGGCGCTGATGGAAGCATCAAACTTTCTCAACGCGCGGCTCGTGGGCCGCTCCATCGCGGAGACGCGCGATGCCATTCTCCATGAACTGTCGGCGCACAAGGCGCAACTGGACGAATTGACCAGCCGGGTGGTGGAGTCGGGACTGGCCATCTGGGCCGGCGGCGACACCGGCGGCTCGCTGATCGTTCGAGGGCAGGCGAACCTGTTGGAGGACGTGCAGGCGATCGGCGATCTCGAGCACATCCGCTCGCTATTCGCGGCGCTTGAAAAGAAAGAAACGATGCTGAAGGTTCTGTCGACGGTTGACACCGCCGAGGGAGTACAGATTTTTATCGGTTCGGGAAGCGCGCTGTTCAACCTCTCCGGTTGCTCGATGATCGTGAGCCCGTATCGCGATGGCCGCGAGCGGATTATCGGCGCCATCGGCGTCATCGGACCGACGAGGATGAACTATGCCCGCATCATCCCGATGGTGGACTACACAGCGAAGCTGGTTGGCCGGCTGATTGGATAACGGAAAAGAGGACGACTCCATGGTGGATCAAAAACAGCAGACCAGCGAACAGGATTCCTCGGTGCCCGAGCGGGACGAGGGGCTCGAGCGCCGCCGCCGAAAACGCCGCCGAAGAGGAGATGGCGGGCGGGACGGACGTGCATGTCGCCGAAAACCTCGCCGCCGTCGAGGCGGAACGGGACAAGTTCCGGGATGACTATCTCCGCGCGTTGGCGGAGATGGAAAACACGCGCCGCCGCGCGGCTCGCGACAAGACCGACGCCGGCAAATATGCAATCCAGGCGTTCGCCCGGGACCTTCTACCGGTGAGCGACAACCTCCGGCGCGCGGTGGACAGTGTCGATCCCGGCGACCGGGACGGAAATCCCGCTTTCCAGGCCCTGATCGAGGGCGTGGAGATGACCGAGAAGGCATTGCTGACCGTATTCGAGCGGTACGGTGTCACGCCCATCGCGGCCATGGGCGAACCGTTCGATCCCAATGTCCACGAGGCCATGCTCGAAATTCCCGACGAGACGGTTCCCCATGGCACGGTCGTGCACGTGCTCGAACCCGGCTTCATGATTCATGATCGGCCGTTGCGCGCGGCCCGCGTGGGGGTTTCGAAAGGCGGACCGAAACGCGTCCCCGGGGAGACGGACGGCTCCGAGCCCGAAGCCAACGTGGAGGGTTTGCACAAGGGTTCGACGGCGGCATACGAGAAGCAATCGGAGACCGACATGGGTTCGTCGGGCGCTCGACTGGATGAGAAGTTCTGACGGCCTTCCGGGGACGCGATCACTTCGCCTCGATCAGGAACTCCGAGTCGGGGTCATGGTCTCCGAACCGGCGTTTGGCGGCTCCACGGCTGTTCACGGCGTAGCAGTACGCGCAACCGTGAGGGCAGCTGTCATAGGCCCCGATATCCCTGGATGCCCAGCAGCCGCAGGTCTTGCGGTGGGGACGCCTGGGGACGTCGATGGGCCGCCCGGCGACGTGGCCAAGCCGCTCGGCATCGATACATCTCGCCTCGCCGACGCCCTCGCTCCGCAGGTCCGGCTGGTCGCAGAGGGTCAGCCGCAGGCCGTGCATGGCCGCGATGTCGGCGAGGCAACCTAAAAGCGCGCGCTTGTCGTCCGCTGGCGGATCCCACCACTCGAAATCCATGGCAATCGCGGCCGCCATCATGTTGCGCGCTGTCTTTCGATAGATCTGAGCGCACGAAACCACCACCTCGTCTACCGCTCCCGACATTGCGTGGCAGAGGCGATCGAAGTTCCGCCGATGCCAGGCGGGCGGGGTCAGGGAGCTGAATACGATGGGGTCGTAGCGCCAGACGGCGGTCCCTGGGCCGAAGGCGCTCGCGACCTCGCGGATATGGGCGATCGCCCGTCTCGGGACGGATCGTCGCCGCGTCCAGCGCGCGAGGGTAGCCCGTGACCGTATAGTGCACCACGAACGGCATGTTTTTGGCGCGCACCGCATGCAAGGCATCGAAAAACGGCTCAAGATTTCGGGTCCAGAAAACGAACCCGTCGACGGCGCCGCCCGATAGAGGCACGAAGGACACCTGGCCGCCGTAGGGATTGACGGTTCGGACGTACCCGGCGGCGAGGCGATTGAGAAACCACGCGCCATAAAACGCGGGAATGTCGGTTCTGTAGCTTGCCGATATGATCATCGCGACGGACAGTCTGCCACGCCCTCGGCGACGGCGCAAAGACCGCTCTTGATGCGCGTCGTCAAGACCCGAGAAAGAAACAACGGCGGCATCGCGGGGTCAAGCCGCCGAAAATTGCGGGTCGGGTCCGGGGAAAACCGCGGGCGCGGCGGTTGCGCCAGCGCCGGGAGCCGCATATATAACGGCCGGTAAGTGGTTTTAAAGTTCATTCGTTTGGGTCCATTTGGGGGGTTCTAAACGTCGCCAAACCGGGTCGTGGAACCCCGCCACAAAGTTGAGGTGAAACATGAGCAAGGTCATCGGCATCGATCTTGGAACAACCAACTCCTGTGTTGCCGTCATGGAAGGCGGCGACGCGAAGGTGATCGAGAACTCCGAGGGCGCGCGCACGACGCCGTCCATCGTGGCGTTCACGGATTCGGGAGAACGCCTGACCGGCCAGCCGGCCAAGCGCCAGGCCGTCACCAATCCGGAGAACACGCTTTTTGCCATCAAACGGTTGATCGGGCGCCGTTTCAACGATCCCGTGACGGAAAAAGACAAGGCGATGGTGCCGTACAAGATCGTCGAGGGCACCAACGGCGATGCGTGGGTGGAGGCCGCGGGCAAGAAGTACAGTCCCAGCCAGGTCAGCGCCTTCATTCTTCAGAAGATGAAGGAAACCGCCGAGAGCTACCTCGGGGAAAGCGTGTCGCAAGCCGTCATTACGGTTCCCGCGTATTTCAACGACTCGCAGCGCCAAGCCACGAAGGATGCCGGAAAAATCGCCGGGCTTGAGGTTCTGCGCATCATCAACGAGCCGACCGCGGCCGCCCTGGCTTACGGGCTGGAGAAAAAGGGCACCGGCACCGTTGCCGTCTATGACCTTGGCGGAGGCACGTTCGACGTCTCGATCCTCGAAATCGGCGAGGGCGTCTTCGAGGTGAAGTCCACCAACGGCGATACGTTCCTGGGTGGCGAGGATTTCGACCTCAAGATCGTCGAGTACCTGGCCGACGAGTTCAAGAAGGAACAGGGCATCGATCTGCGCCAGGACCGCCTCGCGCTCCAGCGCCTGAAGGAGGCCGCCGAGAAAGCCAAGATCGAGCTCTCCAGCACCATGCAAACGGAGGTCAACCTGCCGTTCATTACGGCCGATCAGACCGGTCCGAAGCATATGAACATCAAACTGACGCGCGCTAAGCTCGAGGCCTTGGTCGAGTCATTGATCGAGCGGACGGTCGGCCCGTGCAAGGCGGCGCTCAAGGATGCCGGTGTGTCGGCTGGCGAGATCGACGAAGTCATTCTCGTGGGCGGCATGACGCGCATGCCGAAAGTCGTCGAGACGGTGAAGCAGTTCTTCGGCCGGGAACCCCACAAGGGCGTCAATCCGGACGAAGTGGTGGCCATCGGAGCGGCCATCCAGGCCGGCGTGCTCAAGGGCGAAGTCAAGGACGTCCTGCTTCTTGACGTGACCCCGCTGTCCCTGGGAATCGAAACCCTGGGTGGCGTGTTCACTCGCCTGATCGACCGCAACACCACCATCCCCACCCGCAAGAGCCAGGTGTTCTCGACGGCGGAGGACAACCAGACCGCGGTCACCATTCGCGTGTTCCAGGGCGAGCGCGAAATGGCCAGCGACAACAAGGCGCTCGGTCAGTTCGATCTCGTCGGTATCCCGCCGGCGCCGAGGGGCATTCCGCAGGTCGAGGTCACGTTCGACATCGACGCCAACGGTATCGTCAATGTTTCGGCCAAGGACAAGGCGACGAACAAGGAACAGCAGATCCGCATTCAGGCGTCGGGCGGATTGACCGATACCGACATCGACCGCATGGTGAAGGAAGCGGAACAGCACGCGGCCGAGGACAAGAGCCGGAAGGAAAAGGTCGAGGCGCGCAACCATGCCGACAGCCTGATCCATACCACCGAAAAGCATCTGCGCGAATACGGCGACAAGGTCGGGGCGGCGGACAAGCAGGCGATCGAGACCGCGATTTCAGATCTCCGCGGCGTCATGGACGGAGACGACGTGGCCGCGATCAAGTCGAAGACCGATGCCTTGAGCGAGGCGTCCATGAAACTGGGCGAAGCCATGTATCACGCGAGCCAGACGGAGGCTGAGGCGGGCGCAGACGGTGGTGGCGGCGCGCAAGGCCCTCACAGCGGCCAACAGGACGAAAAAGTGGTCGACGCCGAATTCGAGGAAGTCGATCCCGAAAAAGACAAGAAAGCCGGTTGATCCGGAGTTTTCCGTGAAAGGCGGGTTTGAGGACGGAACCGCCAGCGGCCCGAAGCTTCGGGCCGCTGGCGAATTGCGTGGGGGCGGTTGATGTCCAAGGAAGACTATTATCGGATCCTCGGGGTTGATCGCGACGCGAGCAAGGACGAGATCAAGAAAGCCTACCGCAAGCAGGCGATGCGCTATCATCCCGACCGGAATCCGGGGGACGAGGAAGCCGAGCGGCGCTTCAAGGAACTCAACGAGGCCCATGAGGTTCTGAAGGACGACCAGAAACGGGCCGCGTATGACCGCTTCGGTCATGCCGCTTTCGATCAGGCGGCGGGCGGTGGCGGTTTTGGCGGTGGCGCCGCCGGCATGGGTGGTGGTTTCGCGGATATTTTCGAGGAGATGTTCGGCGATTTCGGCGCCGGTGGCCGGCGCGGTGCCCGCTCAAGCGGTCGTGGCTCCGATCTCCGTTACAACATGCAGGTTACCCTGGAAGACGCGTTCGCGGGAACGAAGTCCACGATCCGCGTTTCCACGGGTGTCGCGTGCGATGATTGCGGCGGGTCGGGAGGCAAGGACGGCGCCAAGCCGGCGACGTGTTCGGTCTGTCACGGCGCTGGACGGGTTCGCAGCCAGTCCGGTTTCTTCACCGTCGAACGCACCTGCCACGGATGCGGTGGCACCGGGCAGACCATCAAGGATCCTTGCGGGACTTGCCGGGGCTCGGGCCGTGTTCAGAAGGAGAAGAGCCTGCAGGTGACCATTCCCGCCGGTATCGAGGACGGTACCCGGATCCGGCTGAGCGGAGAGGGCGAGGCCGGACAGCGGGGCGGACCGCCCGGAGATCTGTATATCTTCGTCTCCATCGCTCCCCATCGGCTGTTCCAGCGCGATGGCGCGAATATCTATTGCCGCATGCCCATTCCGATGACGACGGCGGCGTTGGGCGGTAGCGCCGAGGTTCCGACCATCGACGGAGGACGGGCGCGAATCTCCATGCCGGCGGGTACGCAAACGGGAAAACAGTTTCGCCTGCGCGGCAAGGGTATGTCGGTTCTCAGATCGCACGCCCGCGGAGACATGTTCGTGGAGGCGTTGGTGGAGACGCCCATCGACCTCACCGATGAACAAAAGAAATTGCTGCGCGAATTCGAGGAGGCAGCCAACCACGAACGGCACAGCCCGCAATCCCATGGCTTCTTCGCGAAGGTGAAGGAACTGTGGGAGGACCTGCGGGAATAGCGGCGGATTAACCGTTTGCGTGGAGGCTGTGCGTTTCGGGCCGACGTTTGGGGGATATCATGAAAATCGGAATAGCCGGATGCGCGGGCCGCATGGGCCGGATGCTCGTGGAAGCCATCCTGGAAACGGAGGGAGCGACCCTCTCCGGCGGCATCGAGTGTCCGGGACACGGGGCGATCGGTGAGGATGTAGCGGCCCTCGCCGGGGCAACGCCTTGCGGGCTGACCGTTGGCGACGACGCCGGGTCCTTGTTCAGCGCGTCCGATACGGTCATCGATTTCACCTCGCCCGATGCGACCGTTCGGCACGCCGAGTTCGCACGCGAGCGCGGCGTGGCTCTTGTGGTCGGTACCACCGGACTGCGGCCGGCGGATGTCGAAGTCCTGAAAACAACGGCGCGGTCGGTGGCGGTGGTCCAGGCCGCGAACATGAGCGTCGGGGTCAACCTGCTGCTCGGCCTGACACAGCAGGTGGCCGCCATTCTGACCGACGCTTACGACATCGAAATTGTCGAAATGCATCACCGCCACAAGGTGGACGCACCCTCTGGAACCGCTCTGGCTCTCGGGCAGGCCGCCGCGAACGGCCGTGGTGTCGACCTTGATGCCGCGGCCCAGCGGGTGCGGGACGGGATGGTCGGCGCGCGCCGGAGAGGCGATATCGGATTTGCCACTCTGCGCGGAGGCGACGTGGTCGGAGAGCATACGGTGATTTTTGCCGCAGACGGCGAACGCATCGAGCTGACGCACAAGGCGGCGTCGCGCACCGTATTCGCCAGCGGAGCCGTGCGCGCGGCCTTGTGGACCGCGGGACAGCCGCCGGGCCTGTATACCATGCGCGAGGTCCTCGGCCTGGAAACGCGCTGATCCCAGCGGTCAGCCGGCCTTGCGCGACGCGGTCAACCGGGTCAGTTCCCGCCGCAGAATCCGAGCCAGTTCGAGCCGTTCGCGCGGACGCAAGAACGTTCCAATAATCAGCGAGTCCCCATGTGACCGCAATTCGAGCAGACTCCGGTTGCTGGGAGGCTCGTCGAAATTGACCTGAAGCCAATTGGGCGGAAACGAGAAATTCTTCTGTTTTCCCCAGAAATCCACGCGCCGCACGGTCAACGCGGTATCCGTCAGGTTGATGGCCTCCAGGGCGTTCCCCGCGTGCGCGTTCAACCGGAAGGCACCGTATAGGAGCAGGATCTCGAGACCGAGGAAGGGGGCCACGGGCCACGCGCCAACGGCCACGAAGACCAGCCCCACCACCAGCCACGCGACGGCCACCAGGCAAACGACCGTGCGCACCGCGCCCACGCTGGCACTGCGATGCGGCCGCAGCACGACGCTGTATCTTACAGGCTCGGCGAGGTGTTCAGCCATGGCTTCTCTCGGCCCGCGCAGGATGAGATTCACTATCATTCTACCAAAATGAAGGGCGAAGTCCACGCTTGAAGGCGGGCGCCGCCGCGTCCGCCAAGTTCCTATTCAGCGCGCCAAATCGGCCCGGAGCCGATTCTGGCCGGGCCGAAGCAAAGGAACATATTCCTTGACAGGGGATCCTGTCGCGGTGTATGTTCTTGTTATGTTTTTATTCTTTGAAACCCACTCCCGATCGATCCTTGACGCCGGCCCGGGTGTCGGTGGGATTTCGGGATCGAGAGTGTTTTTCCTGACCAACCGCAACGAACTGAGAAATGGCGGTACCGTGGTCGGGTTCGGCAACAACCCTCATCCGAAGGGGCCACACTGGCTGCGCATGGGCACCGCCGTGGTGGACATCACCCAGGACGAGGCTAGAACCCGCAAGTTCGCCAACGATGACGAAATCGACCTGACCGATCTCGTGGTGTTTCCGGAAGTCATCCACGACTCCCCGGAGCATCACCACCTGGGCGGCAATCGGCTGTACACCGACCTCCGACGCATTCTCCGCGACGAACAGAAGGATCTGATCCTTTACGTCCACGGGTACGACACCACGTTCAAGGAGGCTCTGTGGTCGGCCGCGCAGATCCGATTGCGCTACAACCGCGTGCTTGAAGACCTTCTCGACGACGAGGCCAGCGCTCCCTTCCTCGCCCGTTGTCCCAGAGGGTTCGAAACCCTGGCCGTGAGCTGGCCATCCGATGGGCAGCGTCTTGACCACTGGGGGGATCGGCACGCGGCGCTGCAGAGTTCGCGGGCCCTCGGCCGGGCGCTGCTGAAGGCCCGCGACTTTGTTGAACGGAGTTATCGAACCGCGCTGTCCGATGTTATTGACGGCGCGGAGTCTCACGCCGGGGTTCCCGGGACGGTGAATTCACGCGGGATCGCGTTCCACGGGCAAATTCACATTATCGTCCAAGGCAGACGCACCGACGAGATCGTCGTCCGCGACAGGGTGCTTTCCATGTGCGGCGTTGACCACGAGGCCAAGCCGCGCCCGCGCCGCATGGATCGGCCCGGCCATGATCGGCTGGTCGTTTAATACCAACCTGCGTTGATAATGACTCATTGTGATCGTGTTTCGCGCTTCCTCGGCAGGAGGGACCGCGCCGGCGATGGGGACCCATCGTCAAGCGGTTCCCCCAAACGTCGAACATGGGCCCCGAGGAAGCGCGAAACACGACCCTTCGGGCGGCCTTGGGAGGCTTCCGGGCAGCGTCGCACGCCGCTTGTGATGCTCCCGCATCACGGCCCGCCGCACTCCTTGCCGGAAACCTCCCAAGGCCGTCACAATGGGTTATTATCAATGCAGGTTGGTATAAGCCCGTGCCCTATACCGCCACGCGGAAGGGCCGGACTTCGATGTGACGCCAGACGTCCCCGGTCACGTAAGCGTCCGAGGCCAGCCATGCGTCGAGTTCCGCCCGGGAGGGGAAGTCGACAAACATCACCGAGCCGATCATGTCACCGTCATCATCGAGTATGGCGCCGCCGGTGAGCATGGACCCGTCCTCCTTCATCTTTACCGCTCCCTCGATATGCGCCGGCCGAGCTTTCGTTCGCCGGTCCCGGGCTTGTGGGTCGTCGCCGTCATGGGCAATCACAACGAACTGCATGGTTTTTCCTCCAATTCCTTATTTCAGGCACTATGGCCGGGGCAAGGGACAACGGGCTCCCGATAGGCCACCATCAAACCAATCGCGCCGTCCCGAACAGCCAGCTTGCCGGATCTTCGATGGGTTTGCGTTCGCCCAGACGCTTTATCCCGATGACGCAGCGCACGATCAGCCAGACGGCGGCGAAGACAAGAACGAACCAACCGACGAAAACCAGGGCCAGCAGCGCGCCGACGATGGAGAACAGCGCAAACATCCAAAAGGTCCGGATCTGGAAGCGATAGTGGGATACGAGCCAGTCGCCAGCGTCGTCGCGGTAAACATAGGCGACGACCACGCCCGCGAGGAACGTGATGCCGACGATGAAGCTCGCGAGATAGAGCGCGTAAACGATCAGCGCCATCTTCCGGGCATTGTCCTGGAGATCGGGCGCTTCCTTGACCGTGGGTTCCAACTGCTTATCGGTCATCACCATCCTCCTGAGAACTCGCTCCCTACACGGAGCCATGCCGCGCCAAGACCACCCGCCGAGTGAATACCCTATTCGACCCCCGGGCGCGAGCATCCGGTGACCATGACGGCCATGCTCGGACCGCGAAAAAAACTTGATGAGATTGAGCCCCTTGTCACCTACTATCAGGTTTCCACGGAGGTGCGGTATGCGCAAAGTCTCCCGGACGGTGATGGTGGTCTGCATTGTGATTTGGCCTTTCGCAAGTTCAGGTAAAGCGGGGGATGGAGACGGCGAAAGCCCTTCCGGCGCGACCTTGAACGCTCGTATCGGCGCCCTTGAGCATAAAATCCAAAAACTCGAGGACAAAATCAACCAACTGGAAAGCCGACAGGGCAATGCGGGGACCGGCGCCGGTGGGGCAGCAACCGCGCCCGGTGGGTCGGACCGGAGCGGACAGGCCCTGTCCCGGTGAATGGCGCCAGATCGGCGGCGGGTGGACGTGCTCCGATCCCAACGCGAAATAGTCCGGGCGCGCAGCCATCCATCCGCGGGTCGCCCAAAACAGCAATGATCGGCCTTCCTTGATGTCTCGGACCCGCGACGCTATAAGCTGACCCGCGTTTGCCGCGATGTCGCCGACTCCGGCCGACGGTTGGACCAAGAACCGCCGATGGGATCCCTGGGCGCCGCCATGAACATTTCCATGCTTCAATCGAAGATCCATCGCGCCACCGTGACGGACGCCGACCTCCATTATCACGGCAGCATTACCATCGATCGGGAATTGATGGACCGCGCCGACCTGCTGCCTCACCAGCAAGTGCACGTATACAATATCACCAATGGCGCGCGCTTCGAGACCTACGTGATCGAGGGACCGAGGGATTCGGGCTGTATCAAGATCAACGGCGCCGCCGCCCACCTGGCGAGCACCGGACATCTCGTTATCATCGTCGCTTATTGCGACATGCCACGGGAAAACGCGGTCTCATGGCGGCCACGGGTGATTTTCGTGGATGATCAAAATCGGCCCTTGGCCGGAGACCTTGAGGCGGCTGAATAATACCAACGAGCACTGATGGGGACCCGTTGTGATCGTGTTTCACGGATCCTCGGCAGGAGGGGCCGCGCCGGCGATGCGGGGGCATCGTCAAGCGGTTTCGACGCCCCGAGGATCCGTGAAATACGACCCTCCGGGCGGCCTATGGAGGCTTCCGGGCAGCGTCGCACGCCGCTTGTGATGCTCCCGCATCACGGCACGCCGCACTCCTTGCCGGAAACCTCCATAGGCCGTCACAATGGGTTCCTATCAGTGCTCGTTGGTATCAGCTCCGTCCACCCGGATTGTTCCGCGCCACGCCGACCCGACGAACCTATCCTACCATTCGCCCGTATTCGACATGCTCGACCATGGCTCGCGAGCGGGCAGGGCTTCGCCTTTTTGCAGCAATTCCACGGAGATGCCGTCGGGCGAACGGACAAAAGCCATGCGCCCGTCGCGCGGCGGACGGTTGATGGTGACACCGCCATCCAGCAGCCTCTGACAGACGGCGTATATGTCTTCCACGCGGAACGCGAGATGGCCGAAGTTCCGCCCGCCCGTATACTCCTCCGGATCCCAATTGTACGTCAGCTCGATCAGCGGCGCGCTGTCCTTGGCGGCGCGGTCCAGGTCGTCGGGCGCGCAAAGAAATACCAGCGTGAACCGGCCGTTCTGACTTTCCGTGCGCCGGAACTCTCTCAATCCAAGATTGTTGCAATAGAAGTTCAGGCTCTCGTCGATGTTGCCGACGCGCACCATGGTGTGCAGATACTGCATTGTCCGGTTTTCCTCCCGTTCGTGGCATGGTCAGACGGACGCGCGGCCGCAATCAATGGCCGGCGGTCCCTTTAATTTATGGCGCCGTCCGTTATTTTTCCACGATCACCGGCTCTTCGGCGATGACCAGCCTGATGATGTTTCCCTCGCCACGGCAGTGCTGGCACACGGCATCGCATGCATCCTTCGAGGTCACGCCCAAGCCTCCGCACGCCTCGCAGACATTCGCCCCCAGATTGCCGATCCGAGGCGTCCGCCCGGCCGCGAGAATGGAACAGACCAGAATGAGGTAGTGGTACACGTAGTAGTAGGAGTCATGGCCGGGATCGAAATAGGGGATGTGCGCGCGAAGCAGTTCCGCGCCCTCGCGATAGAGGTCGTCCCCGTACCGTTCGCGAATGATGGAAAACGAGATCGGCGGTGCCGGTGGAGAGTCATGGGACGTCATCGAATGCTCCCTCCAGCCCGGAAAGTCGGCGGGCCCCTTAAGGGTGCGCCATCCGCCCCGGTCATTCCAGTCTTAATAGTGGCGCGGTGGACACACTGGTGGCGCTTGGCGCCTTGATCAAACGCGCGCGGGTCGAATCGCCACTATTGGATCGTCGCCAACTCTTTCTCGATCATTGCCTGGGCGGTTATCGCTCCCTCCCGCCATGCCTCCATCAATTCGAGCGCATATTCGTTGAACCGGTTGTCCGCCGCGAGGTCGACGATCCGGTTCATGGCGGCAAGATCGGCAATATGCCGAAATCCCATATAGTAGGCTTTCTTCGTATTCATCATGGTCTGGGCACTCACTTCCGTCACGCATGATAGCGCCAGCATCGTGAACAAATCGTTGATCGCAAACTCAATCGGCCGCGACCGGGGATCGCCCTCCGTGCCGACTTAGGAATAGCGGACGTACATACAAAAACAACCTATTGCCGTGTTAAATTTAATAAACGCTCGCATAAAGAGTTGACCCAATTTGCCCGTATAGGTAGTATTCCGCCGTGGAGGAAACATTTTTTGTAAGCTATGAAAGGGGTCACCCCATGAGGAGTCTTGCTACATTCCTGGTACTGGCGGCCGCTTTCGGACTCGCGGTGAACACGGCGAACGCCGCGGCGGTAACGGTGGTGAACGCGGATTTCGAGGATCCCGCGACGATCCTCGACCAGATCGATCCCGTCCGTGGCGACTGGACCATGACGTCGGTCTCCGGCTGGACGGTAACCGGCGCGGCCGGTGTTTTCGAACCCATCGTTCCGGGGCCGGCTTACAATTCCCTTGCATCCGGCACGCGGGTTGGCTGGAGCAACGGCGGTTCGATGTCGCAGTTGACCAGCGGCACGTTCGGAGCCGGGAACACATACACGTTGACCGTCGATATCGGTTGGCGGTTCGATACCGCGGCGTTTCCCGGCGGCGACATTGCCATCTTCGCGGGCGATCCCGCGACGGTCGTCGGAAGCACGGCGCTCAACGCGGCGATCCAAGGCAGCTTCATTCAGGCGGTCCTCGTGCTGGACGCCCTTGATATCGCCCCATACGTGGGGCAGCAGATCGGCATTCTCTTGTCTGGCGATCGCCAACAGGTGAACTTCGACAACGTAAGACTAATGGAGACACCGGTGCCGGCGGCGATATGGCTGTTTTTCTCCTCGCTCGCGGCGATGTTCGGCCTGAAGCGGTTTCGCAATTCCTAGGAACCCTTGTTGACGAAACGTATCAACGTGATCCGCTTCATTGCCACGTGATGGCTCATTCGATGGAAGCCATCGGGATGGGGGCCTCTGGTCCCTTGTTCCCATCCGCCCCCGGCGGATGCGTGGCCTTGAAGCGATCGTGAAGCCGGCGCGGCCCCATTCCGCCACAAACCCCCTTTGTTTGAATCGAACCGTGGCGGCTTTTGAGCCATGATCGAAATGTTCGAGGTGCCCAAGCCCATTGGACCCGTGCTCCGGAGGGGTCGGCCGAATACGGACGGTCAATGACAGGGAACTCCCGACAATGACCAACGCCACATTTTCTGGAAACCCAATGCCCGCGCGATGCTCGCCGCGGACGGGTAATGTGTTCCGTTCGGTCGTCGCGGTCCTTGCCCTTCTGGTTACGATGACCGTGGCCACGGAGGAATCCGGCGCAATCGACCCCATGCAGCTCCTTCTCATTCCCCTGGGGAGTCCCGCGCCCGAATTCAGCCTTCCCGCCCTTGATGGCGGGACCAGGGGTCTCTCCAGCGCCGATCTCGACGGAGGTGTCTCCCTGGTGAACGTGTTCGCGTCCTGGTGCGTACCATGTCGCGAGGAGCACCCGGTGTTGATGTCACTGGCGGAACAGGATCTCGTCCCGATCCATGGCCTGAATTACAAGGACAATCCGGAGAGCGCCCTCCGCTGGCTGGAGAGATTCGGTAACCCCTACGGCAGAATCGGATCCGACCTCGACGGACGGGTGGCCGAGGAATGGGGCCTCTTTGGGTTGCCGCAGACGGTTGTCGTGGACAAATCGGGACGAACCGCGTTCGTCCATACCGGCGCCTTGGATCAGTCCGTGGTGGACGAGACGATCCTGCCTCTCATTTCAAGATTGAAGGCCGAGCCCGTTACACCGTAAGGACATCAGCGCTCCGCCCCGCGACCGGTTCCCCTCGGATCGGGATACTCGGGATCCGGATCGCCGGACGTCCGCTCGACCATGACCCCCTCCGGGCCCGAGGCTTCGCTTGTCGGAGGAGCCACCGGCGCGGCCGCCGATTCCAGGCGATGGTACAGCCGTTTATCGAGCAGCGCCCATACAGCCACGGTAAGCGACCGCGTCGGGGCACGTTCATCGACGATTCTCACGTGCGGCGGCAAGCCGGCAAGGTCGAGGACGTGCGATACCATCCAGATGTTTCGGCTGTCTTCCAAAACGTCCGTCACTTTCATGAAACGGTCATAGGGTTCGACGGCGCCGCTTCGTTTCCGTGAAGGTCTGCTGTTGCTTGGCGCGTTTTTCAAAGGGGACTCCGAGGCCGATCGGCAAGATTTCGGGTTTCAGGATTTTACGTGCTCGGCGCTGTTTCGCAAAGAGACAGAAAGCGCATTTATCACCAAGGATAATTGCGTTTCAGTTATCCTCGTTCTGTGACGAAAATATGTTTGCCGGTTGCCGGACCCTCGTCTATTCCGCCGCCGCCACGGAAATGGACGGGACCCGTCGCGGCCGTCTGTTGGTGACCGCGTCCTTGGCCGACTGGGTGGCGCTGAAAATTTCCAGTGTCTGCAATTCTTCCTCGTTCGACGGCGTCAACGCCAGATCCGTATAATTTTCCTTATTCGGGTCGTTTTGAATACTCTTGCAAACGCTCTTGTATTTCCGAACCATCGAATAAACCCGAATCCCCTTCACGAGCATTTCCCAGGAATACTTGGCATAGAAGGCTATCGGGTTCTCGATCGGCCTGCCCGGCCGCCTGTCCAGACGATATTTCCTGCGCACCAGACCACCCTGAAGCGGATGAACCCCCTCGATGGTTTGAGATCCGTAGAAATACATGGCAAGGCCCATGACCTTCCTGGGGTTCATGCCGCTCGCGGCGGCACGGCGCATCACCGTTTCCATGTGGTCATCGGTATAGAAGGCATGCCAGGCATCGCGATAGGTCTCGCGGAATTCGTCGTCCGACATGAGCGGATGAGCGGTTGTCACATGCTCGGTGTCGTAGTTGTTCATGTCCGGATCCATCCAGACACCCTTGGCGTCGAGCACCTTGTGGTCCTCGGATCCGGGAAGGGGCGTCAGGCAGAAGAACTCCACCAGATCGACGGGCAGCTCCCGCTTCATGATCTCGATGTCCCGCATGACCCGTTCCCGCGTGTCGTTGGGGAACCCGATGATGTATCCGCAGAAGGTGATG
The DNA here is from genome assembly GCA_963701445.1 of uncultured Alphaproteobacteria bacterium. Classification (GTDB taxonomy): domain Bacteria; phylum Pseudomonadota; class Alphaproteobacteria; order Rhodospirillales; family Defluviicoccaceae; genus CAKZLS01. Next base: position 40,253 of record CAVPAM010000034.1, on the reverse strand, counting down.
GCGCCGATGTCTTTCCACATCTGCAGCATCGTCCGGTATTCCGTGATCCGGTTCTGCTTCTTCTTCGCCGCCGTCAGGTTGTCCGGATTGATGTTTTCCAGACCGATGAACACGCGATCGACGCCGGCGCGGCCTGCTTTCTCCACGAAATTCGGGATCAGGTGGCAAAGCGTATCCACCTGAATGATGAACCGGAACTTGACACCAATGGCTTCCGAAACGTCGATGATCCGGTCGAAAATCGCCTCCCAGTTGCGATTTCGGGCAAAGTTGTCATCGGTGATGAAAAACTTCTTGATGCCCCTTGCATGGTGCTCGCGCAGGATGGCCTCGATATCGTCGGCGGTCCGGTACCGGGACTTCCGGCCCTGCACGTTGATAATGGTGCAGAAGCTGCACTGGAACGGGCACCCGCGGCCGGAATCGAAACTTCCCCGGGGTGTCGCGCTGCGTTCCAGAATGCCGTCGGGAAGAATCGGATAAGACGCGCCTTCGAGTCCCGGCAGGTCCGCCATCACATTGTAAAGCGGTTTCAGTTCGCCGTCGTACGCCTCCCGGAGCAACGACTCGAACTGCCCTTCCGCCTCTCCCGCGAAAATGGAAATACCAAGATCCATGGCTTCCTGGATTTCCACGGGGATCCGGGGCAGCATGGAGAGCGAGCCACTGACATGAAACCCGCCGATGCATACCTGGATGTTCGCGGCGCGAAACGCCCGCGCGATGTCCACCGCGCGGGGATACTGGTTCGACTGCACTCCCACCAGGGCGACCAGTCCCTTGCCACCGCTCGCTTCGATCTCGCGAATGATCTGCCGCGGTTTGACCCGGTTGTTGGTTTCGTCGATGGCGGTAACGACGATGTCCACGTCGTCGCCAAGAACGCGCTTTTCGTTACACTCAAGGGCAATGCCATTCAGACACGCCATCGTGTTCGACGGAATATCCGACCGCCACCACTGGATCACGTAACCGTCGTCGTCATAGTGGGATGGCTTGATCAGGTACAGCCGGAACGTCTGGCCGCGTTCGCCGATTGAGTGTGATTGCATGTCTGTAGCTGTTGCCCCTGTTCGGTGCTGCTGTCCTCGGATCGTCTCTGCGGGTCGGCCGTCGCGAGACCAGATCGGGAACACGTCGGGCAGAATCGATTTAGGGCAGGTTTAGAAGACTCTCTTAGCCGAAACAAAGGGCCGACGCCAGAAAAAACTCTACCGTCTATTCTCCAATGATAATAAAACAGAAAACACTTAGTAAACTCTTGTTACCGAATATGACACGCTTATCGCTTCGCATTTGCAAACTTGCCGATTATATCCCCTGAATTGGTGTTGTTATTCTCACCGATCGGCGTTTTTTCGAAATGGCGGGATAGCTCGGCAGCGCATCAAACCGCCTCCGAGCTCAGCCCTTCTTGAGCATGCCTCCCAACTGGCGGCCGGCAAAAACATGTACGTGGAAGTGCATGACCTCCTGATGGGCATCACCGCCATTGTTGGCCAGAATCCGGTATCCGTTCTCGACCACACCCACTCGCCGCGCCACTTCGCCGACCGCGCGGAAGAACCCACCGACAAACTCCACGGGCGCATTGGCGGTCAAATCGTCCAGGGAGACATACGGGCCTTTTGGAATTACCAGGAGATGCACCGGCGCGAGCGGCCGGATGTCGGGAAAGGCCAGGGCGTATTCGTCCTCGTAGACCTTTTCGCACGGTATCTCACCGCGCAGAATCTTGGCGAAGATGTTGCTGTCGTCATAGGCCATCGTATTCATCCCTGTTTCTTGCCGTCATTCGATCGCGCCGCCTTCTCGGCGAGCCCCGAAACCCCCTCCCGCCGGGCCAGTTGCTCCCAGACTTGGTCCGGTTTCAGGTCAGCGTCGGCCCAAAGCACGAGCAGATGATAGAGCAGGTCGGCGCTCTCGGCGGCCAGTTTTTCCTTGCCCTCGCTTAACGCCGCGATGACTACTTCCACCGCCTCCTCGCCGGTCTTGCGGGCGATCTTGGCGCGGCCGTCGGCGAACAGGCGAGCCGTGTACGACCCGTCGGGGTCCGAGCCGCGGCGGCTGTCGATGACCGCGAACAAGCGTTCGAGAACGTGGCTGTCGAGGGGGTCCCGCGTCATTTTCATTCACGCCTTTCCGTCGATTCGGACGGCCACGCCCGCATTCCTCATGTGGGCCTTGGCCTCGGCGATGGTGTAGGTGCCAAAATGGAAGATGGACGCCGCCAGCACGGCGCTGGCATGGCCGTCGACGATGCCTTCCACGAGGTGGTCCAACGTGCCGACCCCGCCGGACGCGATGACCGGCACCGTTACCGCGTCGGCGATGGTCCGGGTCAACGGGATGTTGAAGCCCTTTTTCGTGCCGTCCCGGTCCATGGACGTGAGCAGGATTTCGCCGGACCCATAATCCACCATCCGCTTCGACCATTCGACGGCATCGATCCCCGTGGCCTTGCGGCCGCCATGAGTGAAAATCTCGAAGCGGTCCGGACCGACGCTCTTGGCATCGACGGAGACGACGATGCACTGGCTGCCGAACTTCTCGGCGGCGTCGCGGACGAACTCCGGATTATGAACCGCCGCCGTATTGATGGACACCTTGTCGGCGCCCGCCAACAGCAACCGCCGGATGTCCTCCAGGGTGCGCACGCCTCCGCCCACGGTGAGCGGCATGAAGCACTGTTCGGCCGTGCGCGCGACCACGTCATAGATGGTCTCCCTCTGCTCGTGACTGGCTGTGATATCGAGGAAGCACAGTTCATCCGCGCCGGCCTGGTCGTAGACCCGCGCCTGCTCCACGGGATCCCCGGCATCGACAAGATCGACGAAATTCACGCCCTTGACGACGCGGCCGCCCTCGACGTCGAGACAGGGAATGATTCTGGCCTTCAGCATCCTCTTGCCCTCTTCAGCCGCCGCCGGCCAGCAGTGCCACGGCGGCGGCGGGATCGATCCGCCCGTCGTATAGCGCGCGGCCGCTGATGGCGCCGTCGATGACGCCCTCGCCCGCCGCCTTGAGCGCCGCCAGATCCTTCATGGACGACACGCCGCCCGAGGCGATGACGGGCGTCGACACGGCGCCCGCCAGCGCCATGGTCGCCTCGATATTCGGGCCCTCCATGGCACCGTCGCGCGCGATGTCTGTATAAATCAGCACGGCGGCCCCGGCATCCTCCAGCCGTTTGGCCAGGTCCAGCGCCGTGATATCGGAAACCCGCGACCAGCCCTCAACGGCCACCCGTCCGTCGCGGGCGTCGATACCGACAGCGACCCGCCCGGGAAAGGCCTTGCACGCCTCACGGACCAGCGCCGGATCGCGCACCGCCGCAGTCCCGAGAATCACTCGGCTCAGGCCGCGATTCAGCCAACCCTCCACGGTTTTCATGTCACGGATGCCGCCTCCGAGCTGTACCTTCATGCCGACGGCATCGAGAATGGCTTCGACGGCGCCGGCGTTGACCGGTTGACCCTCGAACGCGCCGTTGAGATCCACGACGTGCAGCCACGCGCATCCGGCGGCCTCGAACGCCCGGGCCTGGCTCGCCGGATCGTCGTTGAATACGGTGGCGCTGGCCATCTCGCCGCGCAGCAGACGCACGCACTGGCCGTTCTTCAGATCGATGGCGGGATAGAAGATCATGGGCGCCACCTCAGGAAATTCGCGATCAGCCTCAGCCCCACGCTCTGGCTTTTCTCCGGATGGAACTGGGTGCCGATCAGGTTGTCGCGGCCGATCACCGCCGTCACGGGTCCTCCGTAGTCGACGGTGGCGAGCACGTGTCGCGGGTCGGAACAGGCGAATGCGTAGCTGTGCACGAAATAGGCATGGTCATCGGGCTCGACCCCGGCGAAAAAGGGATGCCCGGTCGCGGCCACGCGCAATCCGTTCCAGCCCATGTGCGGGATCTTGAGATGCGCCGCGCCGGGCCGCAACAGGACGACCTCTCCGGGAATCCAGTCCAGGCCCCGGTGCGCGCCATGCTCAAGGCCGGTGGTGGCCATGAGTTGCATGCCGACGCAGATGCCGAGAAAGGGCCGCCCGTTGTCGATAACCGTCCGCTGAAGCGCTTCGACCATGCCCGGCAGGGCATCGAGGCCGCGCCGGCAGTCGCCGAAAGCCCCGACGCCCGGTAGCACCACGTGACTTGCATCGAGCAGATCCCGGGCATCGCCGGTCACCTTGACGGCCAGGCCGATGTCCGCTTCCGCGATGGCGCGCTCGAAGGCCTTGGCGGCCGAGCGCAGGTTGCCGGAACCATAGTCGACAATGACCACGCTCATCATCGAAGCTCCGACGCCAACCCGGGATGAAGATCGAAGAAACGCAGTTCGGCGGCTTCCACGTCGCTCGCCGCCACGACGGCGACCTCGTCGAAGCCCCGGCGCTTCAAGGTCCAGCGCTTGAGATCATTTCCCAGAAGGCCGATCAGGGTGGCGAGGCCGACGGATATGGCCGCCTCGCTCACGGGATCGATGCCGGAAAAAGTCAGCACGGCGCTGAGCGCCGCGTTTGCCGAGAATAGCCCCAGCGCCACCCACCACAATCGGCACCACAGCGCCCAGAAAATCGAGAAAAAGAAAGCCGGCCAACAGAACCCCTCCTTGACCATGACGACGTCACGATCGGGATCCAGGGCATAGCGGCGCATATGAACGGTGTAGACACGCATGACGTCTCGTTTCAACTTCGCGGCACGTAACGGAAGACTTCGCGATCGGACCCCTCGTCGCGGTCATGCCCCGTCAGGCTACAAGGATCCTCCGAGAACGCCCTTGGTGGACGGTACATCGGTGGCCTTGCGCGGATCGATCTCGATCGCCTCGCGGAGCGCCCGGGCCAATCCCTTGTAGCACGACTCGCAGATGTGATGACTGTTTTCACCGTACAGGTTTTCCACATGCAGGGTGATGCCGGCGTTCTGAGCGAAGGCCTGGAACCACTCCTTCACCAGCTCGGTATCGAGCCCGCCCAGGCGATCCTGCCCGAAGCGAACCTTCCAGATCAGATAGGGACGATTGGAGGCATCGACGACCACGCGCGAGAGGGTTTCGTCCATGGCCGAGAGGGCGGTTCCGAACCGCCGGATCCCGCGCCGGTCGGCCAGTGCCTCGGAAACGGCCTGGCCGATGGTGATACCCGTATCCTCGGTTGTGTGATGGGGGTCGATGTGCAGATCGCCCTTCGCCGCGACGGTCAGGTCGATTAGGCTGTGCCGGGCCAGTTGCTCCAGCATGTGATCGAGAAAACCGACGCCCGTGGACACTTCGTACTGGCCGGTGCCATCGAGATTGACCGAGGCCGTGACCGAGGTTTCAGAGGTTTTGCGCTCCACCGTCGCTGCACGCATTGTCGTGCCCCTTCAATAGTTTCGCACGCTTTTAACAGGGTCGGAGAAAAACCGCCATCCGCTTGCGACGGTTTCCGGCCGTTCCGGCGGACCGGGTCGGGCGCCGCGAACCGGGCCTTTCCCGGGAAAACATGCCGGTGGCGCCCTTGACCGGACCCGGTAACGCGCATAAATCCTGGCCAGGACAGGACCATCGGGGGCGTTGCCGCGCCCTGTTCATCCCTCCAGAATGCTGGGAACCATGGCGGAACAGAACGGGCAGAATTGGCACGGAACCACTATCCTTGCCGTGCGCAAGGGCGGCCGGGTCGTCGTCGCCGGCGATGGCCAGGTGAGCCTGGGAAGCACCATCATCAAGTCCAACGCCACCAAGGTGAGGCGCCTCGGCGACGGATCGGTGATCGCCGGTTTCGCCGGCGCGACAGCGGACGCCTTCACCCTGTTCGAACGTCTCGAGGGGAAACTGGAACAGTATCCGACCCAGTTGGTGCGGGCGTGCGTGGAGCTGGCCAAGGACTGGCGGACGGACCGCTACCTGAGGCGCCTGGAGGCGATGATGGCCGTGGCCGATAAGTCGGTTTCGCTGGTGCTCACCGGAACGGGCGACGTGCTCGAGCCCGAAGACGGACTGATCGGCATCGGCTCCGGGGGGAATTACGCGCTGGCGGCCGCGCGCGCGCTGATCGACCGCGATGACATGGATGCCGAAGCCATCGCCCGCCGCGCGATGGCGGTCGCGTCGGACATCTGCGTTTACACCAACTCCAAGATCGTGATCGAGACCCTATGACCAGTTTTACGCCGCGCGAGATCGTCTCCGAACTGGACCGATACATCGTCGGTCAAAACGACGCCAAGCGGGCCGTGGCGATCGCCTTGCGCAATCGCTGGCGGCGCCAGCAGTTGGACGAGGAGATGCGCCAGGAGGTTCTGCCGAAGAATATCCTGATGATCGGCCCCACCGGCGTGGGCAAGACCGAGATCGCGCGGCGGCTCGCCAACCTTGCCCAGGCGCCGTTCCTCAAGGTGGAGGCGACCAAGTTCACTGAAATCGGCTACGTGGGACGCGACGTGGAACAGATCATCCGCGATCTGGTGGAAATCGCCGTTCACATGACGCGAGAGCGCCTGCGCAAACAGGTGGTCGCAAAAGCCGAGTTGGCTGCCGAGGACCTGGTGATCACCGCCCTCGTCGGGGAGCGGGCTCAACCGGAGACTCGGGAAAAATTCCGCAAGATGTTGCGGAACGGCGAACTCGCCGACCGGGAAGTGGAGATCCAGGTTTCGGACAGCGGCGGTCAGCAACTGCCCACCTTCGATATCCCGGGCGTTCCCGGCGCGCAGATGGGCATGCTGAACATCGGCGAGATGCTGGGCAAGGCTTTCGGCGGCGCGCCATCAAAGCCGAAGAAAATGACCGTCGCCGAGTTGTACGAGGTTCTGATCGATCAGGAGGCCGACAAGCTTCTCGACGAGGACAAGGTCGTCAAGGAAGCCATCGACGCGGTGGAGAACAATGGAATCGTCTTTCTGGACGAGATCGACAAGATCACGGCCAGATCCGAGCGGCAGGGCGCCGACGTCAGCCGCGAGGGCGTGCAGAGGGATCTGCTGCCGCTAATCGAGGGAACCATGGTGCCCACGAAACGGGGATCGGTGAAAACCGATCATATCCTGTTCATCGCGTCGGGGGCGTTTCATATCGCCAAGCCCTCCGACATGCTGCCGGAGCTACAGGGGCGCCTTCCCAACCGCGTGGAGTTAAAAGCCCTGACACGCGAAGATTTCGTCCGCATCCTCACCGAGCCGGAAGCGAGCCTGATCAAGCAGTACACGGCCCTGATGGGCGTCGAGGATGTATCGCTCACCTTCACCGAAGACGCCATCCAGGAAATCGCCACCATCGCCGAGGAAATCAATCACGGTGTCGAGAACATCGGTGCCCGGCGCCTTCAGACGGTCCTGGAAAAGCTGGTGGAAGACATCAGCTTCAACGCGTCGGAACGCTCGGGCGACGCCGTGACCATCGACGCCGCGATGGTGCGGAGCACGGTGGGTGCCCTCGCGAAGAACGCCGATCTGACCAAGTTCATTCTCTGAGGCCCGCTACGGGGCCGGTGACCGCCACGCGTTTGCCCATTCTCAGGTCCGGCTGGGGCGGGGCCGTGCCCGGCGGAGCAGGACATACAGCGCCCCCTCGCCGCCATCGGCCGGCGTCGCGTGTGAAAACGCCAGGATCCGGTCCCGGTTCGGCGGTTCGTTCATCCACCGTGGCACGGCGTTGCGAAGAACGCCGCCGCTCCCGTCGGCGCGCAGGCCTTTTCCCGTAATCACCAGCACGCATCGACGGCCCGCGGCGATCGAATGGGCAAGAAAGGCCTCCAGCGCGCGATGAGCCTGGTCCTGGGTGCTGCCGTGGAGATCGATTTCGGCCTCGATCGGGATCTGGCCCCGGCGGAGCCTGGCCATCGTTCGCTTGTCGAGCCCGGCCGCGACACCATGCGTCCGTTCCGGCTCGGAGGGCGGTCTGGTCCGGACCGCCGGCGGAGCGACCTTTTCGCCAGCCGGCGGCGGCGGCGTACGCGGAGCCGCCGGTCTGGTTGGCTCGGGCGCTTCCGAAACCGTCGGCGTCTTGCCGCGCGTTCGCAGCGGTTTCACCGCCGCCGTGGCGCGCCGCCACAGCTCCTCGTCCGGGTCGCCCTCTTGTTCGGATTTACGGCCCTTAGTCATCGACGATCAAAATGTGGAGCCGGAGGGGACCGTGAGCTCCCAACAACAGCGTCTGCTCGATGTCGGCCGTGCGCGACGGCCCGGTAATCCAGTTGATGACGCGAGGCATGCGGCCGGGACCGAGAGTCTCGCGAAGGCGCGCCCAGATCTCTTCGTAGGTTCCGACAATCCGGTCCGCCGCGAAGACGGCGACATGGATGTCCGGCAGAAAGTTGAGCGTGGTCGGATGCTCCGGGCCGGAGAGCATGACAACGGTTCCCGTCTCGGCCACGCCTCCGAAGGCGCCGGTGACGCTGACCTTGTCGCTGGCTTCGGCGGCGCCGGTCGCCACGCTCAACAGCGGTTCCCGCGACCAGTCGATCCGGCTCAACGACGGGTCCGTCGCCACGCGCAACGCGGTGGGCAGGTTGGCCGATTTCAGGTAGCGGGCGATCGCCGCCGGAGCATCCTCCCATCGCTCGAGCCGCTCGGTGGTCGCATTGACGCGCTCCGCCTCTGCGACGAACAGCTCGACCTGGGGCCCCCTGTCGAGGCGGCCGCGCGCGGGCACGATGTTCGGCGCCGGATGGGCGAGACGAGCCTCCGATTTCACCTTGCCTTCTCCGGACCCGGATCGCCCGGCCAGTGCCTGGCGAATGCCGGACAGGACACGTTCGCGGGAACCGCTCACCGCCTTCGGCCCCCCCGCGCCGACCATAACTGCTGAAAGGTCCGACCTTGCGGGGCGGGGAGGTCGCGGCTCGCGGTCCAGCCACCCGCCAACGGGAACGTGCGAAAGTGTCCGGTCCTCCGACCCAGCGCGCCCATGGCGGCGACACCGAGCCGGGTCGCCAGCTGGTAGAGGCCGGGCCGGAGGGCTAGAAATGCCCAGATCCGGAGCCCGGAGCGCATGGCCGTGGGTGTCGTTCCCTGCTCGAACTGCCGCTCGCGGAGCTTGCGGAGCATGCGCGGCAAGGGGATCCGCATCGGGCAAACTTCTTCGCAGCGGCCGCACAGGGTAGACGCGTTGGGCAAGTGGCCCGCTTCCTCGTCGCCGATCAGGTTCGGGATCAGGACCGCGCCCATGGGACCCGAGTACACCCAACCGTAGGCATGACCGCCGATGGCCGAGTACACCGGGCAATGATTGATGCAGGCACCGCAGCGGATACACTTCAACATGTCGTGAAAGTCGCCGCCCAGCATCTTCGTCCGGCCATTGTCCAGAAGCAGGACATGAAACGCTTCCGGCCCGTCGAGGTCGCCGGGGCGGCGGGGGCCGGTGGTAAAGGTCGTGTAGACCGACATCTCCTGACCCGTCGCCGAACGCGCCAGCACGCGCAGGATCGTTGTCGCGTCTTCGAGGGTCGGCACCACTTTCTCGATGCTGGCGATGACGATCTGAACGTTCGGCAGGGTCTGGGTCAGATCCGCGTTTCCCTCGTTGGTCACCAGGGCGATGGAGCCGGTTTCCGCGATCAGCATGTTGGCGCCGGTAATCCCCACGTCGGCCGCGAGAAACTCGTCGCGGAGCACGACCCGGGCTTCCTCGAGCATGACCGTCGGTTCCTGGAGGGAGCGATCGGCCGGAAACTGCGTGTGATGTTCGCGAAAGGCGTCGGCAACCTGTTCCTTGGTCAGGTGCACGGCGGGAGCGATGATGTGGCTCGGTGGTTCATGGCGTAACTGGATGATGTATTCGCCGAGGTCCGTTTCCACGGGGCGGACACCGTGCGCCTCCAGGAAGTCGTTGATGCCGATTTCCTCGCCGATCATGGATTTCGCCTTGGTCACGGTCCGCGCGTCCGCGTCCCGGCAGATCTTCAGGACCGTTTGGCGGGCCTCTTCCGCGTCCGCGCACCAGTGGACCTGGCCGCCGTTTTCCACGACCTTCCGCTCGAAATGTTCCAGGTAGGCATCGAGGTTTTCGAGGACCTCGGTCTTGATGTCCCTGGCGGCGTCGCGAAGTTCCTCGAATTCCGGCAACCGTTCGGCCGCCAGCGCGCGCTTGCCGGAAAAGCCCTTGCTGAACCGCGCCAGGGTTTCCTGGAGCGTCGCGTCGTCGATGGCCACTCGGGCGTTATGGACAAAACTGTGCGCTGTCGATTCCATGGTGTTTCCTCGCGCCGGCCCCGGCGGTCATGACCTCGGTTTGGATTGGCCGATCGGCGGTGCCTCGTCCGTCATTCCGGCCAGCACTTCCGCCACATGGCGCACCTTGATTTCCGATCCTCGGCGCCGCAGGCGGCCAGCCATGTTCATCAGGCAGCCGAGGTCGCCGCCGAGCAGCGTGTCGGCGCCCGTGGATTGGATGTCGTCGGCCTTGGCATCCACCATCTTTTCCGAGATATCGGGATATTTGACACAGAAAAGGCCGCCGAACCCGCAGCAACTCTCCGCCGTCTCCATTTCCTGAATGCCGAGGCCCCGGATGCCGGAAAGCAATCGTCGCGGCTGGTTCCTGATACCCAACTCGCGCAATCCCGAGCATGAGTCGTGGTACGCCGCAACCCCCTCGTACTCCCCGGAAATCCCATCGATTTTCATGACGTCGGTCAGGAACGTGGTCAGCTCGAACGTCCGGGCCGCGAGCGCCGTCGCCCGCTCCAGCATGGCCGGATCGCCGGCGAAGAGTTCCGGGTAATGGACCTTGATCGTACCGGCGCAGGACCCGGACGGAAGCACGACGAAATCGAAGCCAGCGAAGGCGTCGATGACCGTCCGGGCAATGGCGGCGGCGTCCTTCGAGTCGCCCGAATTGTAGGCCGGCTGTCCGCAGCAGGTCTGGGCGACCGGAACGGAGACCTCGCAGCCCGCGTCCTCGAGCAGTTTCACCGCCGCGAACCCCACGGCGGGGCGCGTGAGATCCACCAGACAGGTGACGAAAAGGCCGACTTTCGGACGGGAAACAGTCATGATTACAGAATGAGGATTTCCCGACGCGAGCGCAAGCCATGGAGGAGCGGATGCGGCGTTCCGGCGCGCGCGCCGTCCTCAATTCCGGGATACGGCCTTTGGCAAAAGAAGATAGTAACGCCCCGTCTGCTTCATTTGACCGGCCTTGCTCGCCGCCTCCTCGCCGAAACCCCAGAAGAGGTCCCCGCGGACCGGGCCTTTTATGGCGCCGCCGGTATCCTGGGCCACGACGAGCCTCCGCAACGGAGTGTCCGGCGACAGCGGTTCGGTGGTGTCGAGCCACACGGGGATGCCCAGGGGAATGAACTTGCGGTCCACCGCCAGGCTCCGGCCGGGTGTGAGAGGAACGCCTTGCGCGCCGATGGGTCCGGGACCCGTGAGTTCGCGGAAAAAGATAAACGACGGATTGCTGGCCATCAGTTTCGGCGCTTCCTGGGGATTGGCGGAAAGCCACGAGCGGATCGCCTGCATCGACATCTCGTCGCGGGAAATCGCCCCCCGCTCGATGAGCTCCCGGCCGATCGCGACATACGAGTGGCCATTCTGCGCGGCGTAACCGAGCCGGACACTTCCCCCGTCATTCATCGTCACGCGCCCGGAACCCTGGATATGCAGGAAGAACGCGTCGATGGCACTGTCGACCCACAAGATCTCCAGGTTTTCGTCCTTCAGGGCTCCCTCCTCGATATCCGAGCGCGTGGGAAACGGGCGCAGGCGGCCGTCCACGACCCGGCCGACGAGTGTCTTTCCCTTCCACTCCTCGCGGAACTCGCCGAGGTCGGCGGTCACCATATCCGTGGGGCGGGCATAGATCGCTGTCTGGTACGGTCCCTCCCGGGTCCGCGAACCATGGAGTTCCGCCTCGTAATAACCGGTGAACAGGCCGTCCGCGTTGTCGTTGTCGGCCGCGAGATACGGGTCGAACCAGACCTCGAAAAAACGGCGGGCGGCCTCGGCGGTATCTTCCACGTCGCTGGCGGCCGCGCAAATGGGGCGCCAGTCGGCGATGGTCCCCGCTAGTGATTCCGGGCCAACGCCCCGGTCATTTTCGAGCCGGTCGAACCGGGCGCACGTCTCTCGCAGCGCCGCCAGGGCGCCGGACTGGTCGTCCCGGCGCCAATCGGCCAGGGCGTCGAAGGCCGTCGGGGTCAAGACCAAGCGGGATGGCGGCGGCGGCCCGCACTGAGCGAGAACGAGGAGAAGAACAGCGGTGATGGTGATCCGCCAGGGAGCGGTGGCCAGCCGTGTCTTGCTTTTCAATTGGCTGGGCCCCGGCGCCGGAGCCGGGGCAATGAGCGTGTCAGTCAAGACTGCCGGTCGCCACCAGCATCCAGTTGGGGTCGGAACTGCGCGTGTCGCGGGCGAACGTCCAGAAGTCGATGACGTCGTTGATGGTGCTGAGATCGCCGTCGACGATCTCCCCATCCTTGTCGCGCATCACGTTGATCTGCTGGGTGACGAACTTGATGGTGATGTGGGCGGTGCGACCGGCCATGTAGGCCTCGACGACGTCGGACGACTTGATGCCGACCAACGTGGTTTCCATGGTCTCGCCAGCCTGCTCGCGTTCGCGGATGGATTGCGAAAAATTCCCGAAAACCTCCGGGCTCAGCAGGTTCTTGAGGGTCGCGGTGTCACCGGCCGCGAAGGCCGTAAGGATCAACTCGAAGGCGATCCGGGATCCGGACTGGAATTCGTTGATGTTGAATTTCGGATCGGCGACCCGGATCTGGGTCAACCCGACTTCCAGCGGGGTTCCCTCGCGAGACGCCGTTTCTTCGTCGATCGTCGGGCCGGTCTCCGCCGGTTTTTCGGATCGGTCCGGAAGCCGGACGACCTTCTCGTCGGTTTTCTCCCGGCGCGACGCGCTGTCGAACGGATCGCTGGTCGGTCCCTCGTGGCCGTTCCTCCGGCCAAGGACGCTGCGAAGACGCAGAATCAGGAATGCCGCGACGAGCGCGAAGAGAATAATATCGAGAAACTGATAGCCACCGCTCATAATATTATCTTAATCATGTGCACGCGGTTGAAAGATTGGGCGGCCTGGCGTCGAAACACTGTCCGAATTCGAAGGTGGGTCATGGCCGGTTCCAGCCACCAGTCCGCTTGTTGGCCCATCGCTACGCTATTGATCAATAGATAAGCCTTTGCGGATCTCAGCGCAACCATGGTCCTGATTCTGATACTTGCGATGATCGGAGTGCCGATCCTCGAAATCGTCGTTTTTATTGAGGCCGGAGGTTATTTCGGCCTGTGGCCGACGGTCGGCGCGGTGATCCTGACGGCGATCGTCGGTAGCGCGCTGCTTCGCCATCAAGGCCTGTCCACCCTCGCCCGCGCCCAGGAAAACCTGGCGGCCGGCCGTCTTCCGATGACCGAAGTGTTCGACGGGTTGTGCATACTTGTCGGCGGCGCGCTGCTTCTGACGCCGGGCTTCATCACCGACGGCTTCGGCTTTCTTCTCCTGGTTCCGCCGGTTCGCGCCGCCTTGCGGCGATTGGCCGGCCGATATCTCGCCAACAAGGCCGAGGTGAACGTCTGGACGGACATGCCGCCGCCGGCGCCAGACGACGGTCGTGCTCCGCCGCCTCCGCCGGGTGGCGGTCCGGTCATTGACGGCGAGTTCGAGGAAGTCGGCCCGGGCGACCGCGACGCGAAATCCGGCCAAGACACCCCGCGGGGGTCACCTGGGCCGTCCGATGGTTCCTCCAATCCGTGGCGCGGTCGGCGGCCACCGAAGGTTGTCCCGCCAGAGGATCCATGATAGCCAGACGGTTCATGAACAAAGAGGGATCATCATGACAGACGAAACAGAAGGCGCGGCTCCGGCGCCGTCGGCGAACGCCGGTGGGGACACCGCGCCAGGCCAGACCGGCGAAGCTCAAGGCTCGCAGCCGGCGCTGGCCATCAACGCCCAATACATCAAGGATCTGTCCTTCGAGGCACCGGGAACGCCCCAGATTTTCAAGGAGCTGCAGAACCAGCAACCGAATATTTCGGTTCACGTGGACGTCAAGGCGCAGAACATCGCCCCACCCGCCTACGAAGTGGTTCTCAGCATCAAGGCCGAGTGCAAGATCGGGGAGGCGGTGGCCTTCATTCTCGAACTCTCGTACGGCGGCGTCTTCACGCTGAACGTTCCCGAGCAGCACCTTCGACCCGTCCTGCTGATCGAATGCCCGCGGATGCTGTTTCCGTTCGCTCGCCAGATCGTCGCCATGACCACCGTCAACGGCGGTTTCCTGCCTTTGATGCTCGGTCCGGTGGATTTTGCGGGGCTTTACCAGAGACAGGCGCAAGAGCGTCAGCCAGAGGCACCGCCGCTTGAGGATAACGACGCCAAGCTGGTGTGATCACGCGTCGATCATCGGTCTTACTCGGCGCTCTTCCACAGGGGATCGGTGATCTTCGCGAGGAAGTCCGCGTGCGCGGCTTCCTCCTCGGGACTTGGTGTCAGGACGCGCGGCGGCCGCTGGCGGCGGAACTGGGCGACCGCCTTTTGGCCCTCCTGCGAGACCAGCTTCAATCCGGGTTGGCGCCCGCCGAGAAGCTCGAGATAAACGTCGGCCAACAGGCGCGCGTCCTTCAGCGCCCCGTGGAGGGCGCGGTCCGAAATATCGATCTGAAAGCGCCGGCAAAGCGCGTCGAGATTGGCCGGAGCCCCTGGAAACTTCTTGCGCGCCATATGGACCGTATCGATGGCCCGGGCGGTATCGATCGGCGGCCGTCCGAGGCCGTTCAGTTCGGCGTTGATGAACCCCATGTCGAAAGTGGCGTTGTGGATCACCAGGGGTGAATCCGCCAGGAACGCCGTGAAGGCATCGGCGATCTCGGAGAAGACGGGCTTATCGGCGAGAAAGTCATCGGAAAGGCCATGCACCTCGAAAGCTTCCGTGGGCATGGCGCGCTCGGGGTTGACGTAGGCCTGATACGTCCGGCCCGTGGGAACGTGATTGAGGAGTTCGACGCACCCGATTTCCACGATCCGGTGGCCCTGGCTGGGGTCGAAGCCGGTGGTCTCGGTATCCAAGGCGATTTCACGCACGATATTCTCCCTTCACAAGGACACGGGACCGGTCGTGGCGTCGCGGCCGCGATGCACTTCCCCGCCTTGCGTTCGTTTTCAGATCGTTCACGATTTTCTCGATCCTGCGCATCGTAAACGCCCGGTCCAGACCCGTGGGGATAACGTAGTCCGCGCGCCGTTTTTTCTCCAGGTCGGACATCTGCAGACCGCGAATGGTGTCGATACGTTCGCGGGTCATTCCCGGGCGTTTGAGTAATCGCTCGGTTTGAACGAAGCGGGGCGCGGAGACGACGGCCACTCGGTCGCACATCTCGTCCCCGCCGGTTTCGAACAGCAGCGGCACATCCAGCACCACCAGCCGCTCCCCCCGTCGCGCCGCCTTGGCGAGAAAACGGCGCTGATCGATTTTGACGAGCGGATGCAAAATACCCTCCAATCGCTTCAGCGCGACTGGGTCCCCGAAAACGCGCCTCGCGACGGCTTCGTGATCGATGGCGCCATCGCGGGCCGAGCCGGGAAACGTGCTTTCGACCGCCGCGACCGCTCCGCCCCCCGGTCCTAGCAGACGATGAACGGCGTCGTCCGCGTCGTGCACCGGGACGCCGAGCCTGACGAACATATCGGCCGCCGCGCTTTTTCCCATGGCGATGCATCCGGTCAGTCCCAGGATCATCATCAGCCGCCGATCCCCCCGAGAACGAACGCGCGAAGATCGTCCGTCACCGCCGGATCGACCCCGAACCACGCCGAAAAACCGGGCCGTGCTTGGTGAAGGAGCATTCCAAGGCCGTCGACCACCGGATTTCCACGTTCCGCCGCTTTCGTCAAAAAGCGGGTACGCAGGGGATTGTACACAATATCCGTAACCACCGCATCGACGGGAAGCTTGGCGAGATCGAGATCGAGGGGAGGATGGCCGATCATCCCAAGCGTTGTCGTGTTGACCATCAGCGCCGCATGTTCCAGCGCCTCCGATCGCGCGTCCCAGGGGATCGCCTCGATAGAGCCGCCGAGATCGGCCGCCAGTCTCGAGGCGCGATCCCCGCTCCGGTTGCACAGTCTCAGTGCCGGGACACCCTCGTCCAGCAGCGCGGCGCAGACCGCCCGCGCGGCTCCACCGGCGCCGAAGACAACCGCCGGACCTCGCGTCGCCGTCCATGCCGGATGGCCGGACTTGAGATTCTCGACAAATCCGAAGGCATCGGTGTTGTCGCCACGCAGGCGACCGTCCGGTTGAACGACAAGTGTGTTGACCGCCCCGATCCTTCGCGCCGTATCGGTCATGCTATCGACCGAGGCAAAAGCCGCCTCCTTGTGCGGCACGGTCACGTTCGCTCCCGAAAAACCGAGTTTCGGCAGGGCCTTCATGGCGTCGACGATATTTTCCGACCTCACGGGCAACGGCACGTAGGCGCCATCGATGCCATACTGTTCGAGCCAATAACCGTGGAGCCGGGGCGACAGCGAATGCGCCAGGGGCCAACCCATGACCCCGGCGATTTTGGCCTTTCCCGAGAGGATGCTCATGAATTCGCCGATCTTTTCCTGATAGCCATCTGCCCGCCGACGCCTGCCGCTAGTCCTGAATAAAACCGTTCCGCCGCAGGAAATCCAGAAGAGGCAGAAGCGGCATTCCGAGGATGGTAAAATGGTCGCCTTCGATACGGGAAAACAGTTGTATCCCTGTGCCCTCAATGCGATACGCCCCGACGGATTCGAGGAAGGCCTCGCCGGCCTGCTCCACGTAGCGGCGAAGAAAGGCTTCGCTGAAGGGCCTCATGGTGAGGCTGGCCGTATCGGCGAACCGCCAGAGACAGGTGTCGTCGCGCACCACGGTCACCGCGCTGGTCAGGACATGGACGCGGTCGCGCAACGCTCGCAGCGTCTGGGCCGCCTCCGCCCGGTTGGCGGGTTTGTCGAACCAGGCACCCTGGCATTCCAGGATCTGGTCGGCGCCGACGACAAGAACGCCGGGATGGCGGCTCGACAGGTGCCGGGCTTTTCCTTCCGCCAGCGCCAGAGCGGTTTCCTTGCCGCTGGCTCCCCTCGATCGGTGTTCGGCCTTTATGGCATCTTCATCGATGTCGGCCGGTTCGCGAACAAACGGTACACCCGCGTTTTCCAGCATGGACGCCCGGGCGCTGCTGGCCGAGGCCAGAACGAGGGGATGGTTCCGGGTCAAGGGTCCGAGGTCCCTGTCCGCCGGGGAGACGAAAAAACCGGGATCCGCGAGACCGGAACCGGCGCTTCGGAAGCTGGGGGCAAAAAGGGGATAAGTTGCCCCTTTGATGGTCGATGCGCGGTCAATCCGAATTATCCGATCGAACGTATCGTTGTTATCCGTTGTGGCAAAATCCGCTCACATCGCCGGTATGGTTTGCGCAGACATGCCTAGCGGGCTCGGAGCGCATGGTTTTCCCCGCTCTTCCCGGGCATAGGAACGCCCCGTTAAACCGTTCGAACAGAGTTTTAATGAGCCAGTTACCCACACTCATCCCATATATCATTTTTGCTCCCGACTAATCCCTGGAAAACCTGTGGACGGCCAACAATCCCCAATTCTCCGTCCCCCTACTACAACAACTAAACTTAGATTCTTGAAAGGTTATGATGTAGTGAGGGCTAGGACACATGGGGAAAACCCTTCCTCCAACCTGCGGCCATCATGACCGAAAAGCTTTTTCTTCGGGCGTTTGAAAGCCCACTGCCCGAAAGGCCGCCCTTCTGGTTCATGCGCCAGGCCGGCCGGTATCTCCCGGAATACCAGGAGCTGAGAAGGCAGACGCCGGACTTTCTGCGGTTCTGCTACACGCCGGATCTCGCCGTGGAAGCCACCCTGCAACCGCTGCGGCGCTTTCATCCCGACGCGGCCATCCTGTTTTCCGACATTCTCGTTGTGGCGGACGCGCTCGGATGCGATGTCCGCTTCGTGGAGGGACAGGGACCGGTCCTCGAGCCGGTGAAGTCCGCCACGGATATATCGGGCTTGAAATTGGAAGGCGTCGAGGAGCATCTGCGGCCCGTATATGAAACCGTGCGGCGGCTGGCTCGCGAGATTCCGGCGGAGACGGCGTTGATCGGGTTCGCGGGTTCGCCGTGGACGTTGGCGATCTACATGGTCGAAGGACGCGGCGGCACCGCCTGCGAGACCGCTCGGCAATGGGCCTACAGGGACCCCGACAGCTTCGGCGCGCTGATCCGCCTGCTGGTGGAGGCAACGGTCGTCCATCTGCGATGTCAGATCGCGAACGGGGCGGAAGTGGTGCAGCTGTTCGACAGCTGGGCGGGGATCCTCTCGGAAACTCAGTTCCGGTCCTGGGTCATCGCGCCCACGGCGGAGATCGTCCGGCGGATAAAGCATGAGTTTCCGAACGTCCCGATAATCGGCTTTCCGAGGGCCAGCGGTGTCCTATGCGAGGACTACGTCCTGGAGACCGGGGTCGACGGAGTCGCCATCGACGCCGGCATACCCCTGGAGTGGGCGCGCGAGGCCCTGCAGCGGCGGTGCGTCGTTCAGGGCAATCTGGACAACCAGCTTCTGGTCGCGGGGGGCGAAGCGCTCCGGGCTGAAACGTTGCGGATCCTGGGCGCGCTTGGCGATGGCCCGTTTGTCTTCAACTTGGGTCATGGCGTTCTTCCCCGGACACCGGCCGAGAATGTCGGGCTCGTTGCCGAATTGGTGCGGAATTGGCGGCGCGGCTAGACACCGGTTCCGGCCGGTTGGCGGTGGTCCTGTTCAATCTGGGCGGTCCGGATTGTCTGGACGCCGTCGAGCCGTTCCTGTTCAACCTGTTCCGCGATCCGGCGATCATCGGCGTGCCGCAACCGTTCCGGTTCATGCTGGCAAAGCTGATATCGCGGCGCCGGGGGCCGGTTGCCCGGGAGATCTATTCGCACATCGGCGGTCGGTCGCCGCTGCTCGAGCAGACAAATCGTCAAGCCGAAGCCCTGGAAGCACGGCTGGCGGCCTTGAGGACGGGACCCGTCCGCGTTTTCGTCTGCATGCGCTACTGGCACCCGATGAGCGCGGAAACGGCCGCCGAGGTCGTCGGATTCGAGCCGGACGGGGTCGTCCTGCTGCCGCTTTATCCGCAGTTCTCCACCACGACCACGGGGTCGTCGCTGAAGGACTGGGAACAGGCGGCGAAGCGCGAAGGTCTGTCCGTTCCGCATCGGGCGGTGTGCTGTTATCCGACGGAACACGGGTTGATCGGCGCGCAGATCGAGCTGATCAAGGCCGGGCTCGAACAGGCGCGGCCGGCGGGACAGCCCCGGATCTTGTTCTCGGCGCATGGGTTGCCGAAAAAGGTTATCGCTCGCGGCGACCCCTATCAGCGCCAGGTGGAGATGACCGTGGGCGCCGTGGTTGAGCGGTTGGAGGCGGACCTCGGTCCCGTCGATCACGCCATTTGCTACCAGAGCCGCGTCGGTCCGCTGGAATGGATTGGCCCCGCCACCGAGGAAGAACTCGCGAGGGCGGCGGAGGATCGGGTTCCGGTGGTGGTCGTGCCCATCGCCTTCGTTTCGGAACATTCGGAAACGCTCGTGGAGCTGGACGTCGAATACCGGGAAAAGGCGGCGGATCTCGGAGTGCCGGCGTATGTTCGCGTTCCGACGGTCGGCGCTGCCCCGGAGTTCATCGAGGGTCTTGCGGCATTGGCGATGGACGCGCTATCGAGGGAAGTCTCTCCGAGCCCGGCGGGGGGGACGAGGCTCTGTCCTCAAGCGTGTTCGCAATGCGTTTGCGGGGGCGTTTCCTAGCAATTAGCCGTCTGGAGGTGTCGTGGACGTATATATTTGGGCAAAGGCGCTCCATATCATCAGTGTTATTGCCTGGATGGCGGGTCTCCTCTACCTGCCGAGATTGTTCGTCTACCATGCACAACAGCCGGTGGGTTCCGCGGCGTCGGAAACGTTCAAGATCATGGAACGGCGATTGCTGCGGGCCATCATGAATCCGGCGATGGTGGCGTCGTTCCTGTTCGGCGGCATATTGATTTGGTATCTGGGCGAGGCCGCGTGGAGCATGGGCTGGTTGCACGCCAAATTCGCGTGTCTGGTGGGACTGGTGGTGCTGCACGGGCTGATGGCGCGATGGCGGCGAGCCTTTGCCGAAGACCGCAATCGGCATTCGGAGACTTTTTTCCGGGTCTGCAACGAACTGCCCACCGTGCTCATGATCGCCATCGTGATTTTGGCCGTGGTCAAGCCCTTCTGAGGCTTGTGTGCCCAGCGATTCTTTGTTTGACAGGGTGCTGGCATTTGGTCCATTCTCCCAGCCTTAAGGTTGTGTCACCTGTCAGCTAGCCGACTTCCTCACAGTTTCTGCGACGCGGACCCGGGCCGAACGGCCGGATCACCTCTTACGTCGGATACGAAACGATGTTCGCCACGGGACCTCCGTGGCGAAAAACCGCTCTTCGTTGAATATGCCTTCGGAGCTCCCAATCGATCATGAACCTGAAAGAACTAAAAGCCAAACCTCCGGCTGAACTTCTAAGCTATGCCGAAGAATTAGATATCGAGAACGCCAGCTCGTTGCGCAAACAGGAGATGATGTTTGCAATATTAAAAAGGCTGGCGGAAAATGGAACCGCGATATTTGGAGACGGGGTTCTTGAAGTATTGCAGGATGGTTTTGGATTTTTAAGATCTCCGGAAGCGAATTATTTGCCCGGTCCCGACGATATTTATGTATCGCCAAGTCAGGTTCGGAGATTTAGTTTACGCACCGGGGACACGGTCGAGGGTGAAATCCGCTCGCCAAAGGACGGAGAGCGATACTTCGCGCTTCTTCGGGTGAACAAAATCAATTTCGGGGATCCGGGAGACGTCCGGCATCGGATCAATTTCGACAATCTCACGCCGTTGTATCCCGACGAACGCATGAACATGGAGATCGCGGATCCGACGTACAAGGACATCACCTGTCGCGTGATCGACCTGATTACGCCGATCGGCAAGGGACAGCGGGCGCTGATCGTGGCGCCGCCCCGCACCGGCAAGACGGTGATGTTGCAGAATATCGCCCATTCCATCGCCGGCAATCACCCCGAATGCTATCTGATCGTTCTGCTGATCGACGAGCGGCCGGAGGAAGTCACCGACATGGCGAGATCGGTGAAGGGCGAAGTGGTGAGTTCGACGTTCGACGAACCGGCGTCGCGGCACGTTCAGGTTACGGAAATGGTGCTTGAAAAGGCGAAGCGCCTGGTGGAGCACAAGCGGGACGTGGTGATCCTGTTGGATTCCATCACGCGGTTGGCCCGCGCCTACAATACGGTGGTTCCCTCGTCGGGAAAGGTGCTGACGGGCGGCGTGGACGCGAATGCCCTGCAGAGGCCGAAGCGGTTTTTCGGCGCCGCGCGCAATATCGAGGAAGGCGGATCGCTGACGATTATTTCCACCGCGCTGATCGATACCGGATCGCGCATGGACGAAGTCATCTTCGAGGAGTTCAAGGGCACCGGCAACTCGGAAATTATTCTCGACCGGAAGCTCGCGGACAAACGAACCTGGCCGAGTATCGACATCACCAAGTCCGGGACCCGCAAGGAAGAGTTGCTCGTGGACAAGGGAACGCTGTCCAAGATGTGGGTGCTGAGGCGCGTTCTGATGCCCATGGGCGTCGTCGACGCCATGGAATTCCTGCTGGAAAAGCTGAAACATTCGAAAAACAACGCCGACTTTTTCGACGCGATGAACAGCTGATCCCGCCGCGCCCGGCGAACCGGGCGCGGAAGAAAAGACTCTCTTGCGTTACCGCTATGGGATCAGGATCGTGGACCCCGTTGTCTTTCGGGCTTCAAGGTCCCGGTGCGCTTGAGCGGCGTCTTTCAGGGCATAGGTCTGGTTCACGGAAATCCGGACCGCTCCCTTCCCGACCACCTCGAATAACTCACGGGCGGCGGTCCGGAGGTCTTCCGTTTTCGCCGTGTAGGTCATCAGGGTGGGGCGGGTGAAAAACAGGGATCCCTTCGCCGACAGAATGGCCGGCTCGAACGGGGGAATCGCACCCGAGGCATTGCCGAAACTGACCATCATGCCGAGGGGCTTGAGACAGTCGAGCGAACCCTCGAACGTGTCCTTTCCGATCGAGTCATAAACCACGTCGACACCGGCCCCGCCGGTGATGTTCCGGACACTGTCGGTGAAGTTGTCGCGTGTGTAGATGATGGGGAAATCGCATCCGTTGTCTCGCGCCAGCGACGCCTTCTGTTCGCTGCCGACGGTACCGATCACGGTCGCTCCAAGGTGCTTTGCCCATTGGCAGACGATGAGCCCGACGCCACCGGCGGCCGCGTGGATGAGGATGGTATCCCCGGGCTTGACCGGGTAGGTCCGGCGAAGCAGGTAGTGGGCGGTCATGCCCTGAAGCATCATGGCCGCCGCCTGGGTGTCGCTGATGGATTCGGGCAGCGGGACCAAGCGATCGGCCGGCATGATCCTGGCTTCCGCGTAGGCGCCGGGAGGCGGACTGGCGTAGGCCACGCGCTGGCCCACCTTGAGATCCGAAACGCCGTCGCCCAGGGCCTCCACGACCCCGGCTCCCTCCATGCCGATCACGGCGGGGAGCGACGGGAGCGGGTAGAGCCCGGAGCGATGATAGACATCGATGTAATTCAGACCGACGGCCGAGTGGCGGAGGCGGACCTGTCCATGCTGGGGGTCGCCGACATCCACGGACTCCCATCGCATTACCTCGGGACCGCCGGTTTCATGGATTCGAATTGCGTTGGTCATGGTGCCTCCCGCTTTTTTGGTTCGATGAAGGTTTGAAAATTAGGAATTAACAGAGCTGCGTCCGTTTTCGAGGCAAAGAAGAGCGTGTTTAGTTTCGGGGCCGTGTCCGCCGGAATAGCCGCCGAGCCTGTTTGCGGCGGCGACAACGCGATGACAAGGGATAAGTATGGGAAGGGGATTGCGTCCGCACGCGATTCCCACGGCTCGCGGGCTGGTGTCGAGGGCGGTGGCCAGTTCCCCATAGGTAGCGGTGGCGCCATGCGGAATGCGTTGGAGATGGTGCCATACGCTTTGCTGGAAGGGCGTGCCCGAGGGCCGCAGCGGCAGGTCGAAGGCGGCGGCCGATCCCGCGAAATAGGCATCGAGCTGAGCGCGGGCCGTCTCGAGAAGAAGCGTGGGTGAACTTTCGGGCGCCCGTCCCCACTCGATGGCGACAAGAGCGTCATCGGCCTGGAAAATAGTAATGTCGCCCACGGGCGTCGCGAGGGTCAGATGAGGCACGGATGGATCCTAAAGAGAGGAGAGCTGGTGCCGCAAGTCGGGGACGGATGTGACCGGCAGGCCGCAGCGGGGACCGGCGCAGACGTAGGCGGTCGTCCGCGACTCAACCTGGGTTTTTCCGGCGGCCGGATGATGATCGGGGAGTGTTTCGCCGGGCGGGATCACGGCGATCACCTTGCAGGGGACGGGCGCCCGGAGGGCGGCGTCCCGCATTTCCCGCGCGAGAGGGTCGCCGGGTTGGCCGAGGATTGCGATCTGCACCGGGTTGGCCAGGATATTCGTAAGCCGCGAGCAGGCCGGGAACACTCAAGAGGTAATTCGGGTTGTCGCCCGAGAAGGCGAGTGCCAGTGCCTCGGCGCGGTTGCGATACGAGGCGTCTCCCGTGTGACCGTAGAGACGGGCGAGAACTTCGAGCATCATTCCGTTGCCGGATGGCGTTGCGTTGTCCGAGACGTTTTTGCACCGGGAGATCACATCCTTGGTGTCGTCGGCGGAAAGAAAATATCCCGAGCCTTGATCGTCCCAGTAGTGACGGTCGGCGATGGCGACCCATGTCCGGGCATGGGCGAGATAGGTGGCTTCTCCGGTGATTTCGAACAGGGTCAGCGCGGCTCGGGCCATGTTGGCGTAGTCGTCGATGACCGCGGGGTGGCGGGCATGACCGGCGCACCAGACATGGTGGAGACGGCTGTGGTCCCGCATGTGCTCCGTGACAAAGGTGAACGCGGTTTTCGCCGCGTCCAGCCACTCGGGGCGGTCGAAAACGGCCGCGGCCTTCGCCAGCGCCGCGATCAGCATGCCGTTCCAGTCTGCCAGAACCTTGTCGTCGCGCTGGGGAGGGACGCGGCCCGCGCGGACGTCCAGGAGCTTTTCTCGACACCGCGCGAGGGTGTCTTCGTGCTCTCGGGACCCGAAGGCGGCCGTGCCGGTTCGGTTCAGGATGGTGACACCTTCCCAGTTGCCGCCGCGAGTGACGTCATAGGCGGGCTTGAATATATCGGAGTCGGAGCCGAGGATCGCGTCGATCTCGTCTTCCGTCCAGACGTAGAACTTGCCCTCGACGCCCTCGCTGTCGGCGTCGAAGGCGCTGACAAAGGCGAAAATCCCGCTGTCGTCACCGTGCGCGCGCATGTCCCGCAGCAGCCATTGGACGGTTTCGGAAATGCGTTCCGCGAACAGGGGGTTTGCGGTGTCCAGCCAGACGTCGGTGAGCAGGTCGATCAACAGGGCGTTGTCATACAGCATCTTTTCGAAGTGGGGGGCGAGCCATCGGTCGTCGGTGGAATAGCGGGCGAAGCCGCCGCCGAGATGATCGTAGATCCCGCCTTGGCAGATCGACGTGAGGGTGGAGATGACGGCATCGCGATAGGGTTCGGAGGCGGTGCGTTTGTAGGACTGCCACAGGAACCGAAAGAAAACCGGTTGAGGGAACTTGGGAGCGCCGACCGTGCCGCCATGGATCGGGTCCACAAGGCGAAGAGCCGTTGCCGCTGCCTGATCCATCACGGCGGGGGTAATGCCCGCGCCTGATTGCGGGTTGGCCAAGCGGGCGAGAGCGTTGCGAAGCGCGACGACATTCTGGCTCACCTTCTCCGGTTCGGCCGTGAAGGCGTTTGAGACCCCGACCAGGAGATCCGGGAATGCGGGCCGGCCGTACCGTGGCGTTGGGGGAAAATAGGTGCCGCCGAAGAACGGCTCGCCCTCCGGCGTCAGGAACATGGTGAGGGGCCAGCCACCCTGCTGGCCGGTGAGTGCGAGAGCGGACTGGTAAAGGGAGTCGATATCGGGCCTTTCCTCGCGGTCGACTTTGATGTTGATGAACAGCTCGTTCATGGTGTCGGCGATTTGCGGATCCTCGAAGCTTTCGTGAGCCATGACATGGCACCAGTGGCACGCCGCGTATCCAACGGAAAGGAGAATGGGCTTGTTCTGTTTCCGCGCCTCGGCCAAGGCATCCTCGTTCCAGGGGCGCCAATGGACCGGATTGTGTTGATGCTGTAGAAGATACGGGCTTGTTTCTTGCGAAAGAAGGTTCGCCGTCATGGAGAAAAGTCCAGTAATCCGTTAAATAGGGCAAATTCGGGGTCGAGAGGCGTTGCGGAAAGAGAGACGCCTGCTTAATTTGGCGTTGTTGTTTGGGGGTGCAAGCCCCAAGTGTCTGTAAGCGCTGCGAAATGGCGCGCATCCGCGGAATAAGCGGTCGCATGGAAAAGGGTAGGCACGATGAAGGTTCATATCGATATCGATTGCACGCCGGAGGAAGCGCGTACGCTCTTCGGGCTTCCGGACGTCAAGCCGATGCAGGCCGCGTTGCTCAAGGACGTCGAGGATCGGATGAAGAAGGCCCTGGCGTCGACGGAACCGGAGGCGCTGATCAAAATGTGGATGCCGCTCGGTATCCAGAGTTTCGAGCAGTGGCAGAACTTCCTTTGGTCGCGGTTTACGGGCGCGTCCGACCCGGCGGAAAAAGAGGACAAGAAGAAGAAGGAATAGGGTGGTGCCGGCGCGGAAGGACGATCAGGAACTTTATTATCGGTGTCACGTATTCTGCTGCACCAACGAACGTCCAGCGGGGCATCCGCGAGGATCGTGTTCGCGCCGGGGATCGGTGCGTCTGAGGAATTATATGAAGGCCCGGGCCAAGGAACTGGGGCTCGAGAAGGTTCGGATAAATTCTTCCGGATGTCTGGATCGATGCGAATTGGGTCCGACCATGGTGATCTACCCCGAAGGGATCTGGTACCGGTATCAGACCCGGGAGGACGTGGACGAAATCCTCAAGGTGCATGTTCTCGGCCGGGGGCGGGTCGATCGGCTGATGTTGCGCGTTTCGGACGGCCCAGACCGCTCCGAGTGAATTTCTTCCACGGCGGCTAACACGGAATGTCGGCGGATATCATTTTCGCGCTGGCCACGGGGTCGGCGCGCTCGGGTATCGCCATCGTCCGGATATCGGGATTTGGTTCCGGCGGCGTCCTTGAGGCGCTGACCCGCCGGCCGCTCCCGAAGCCCAGGGTGGCGTCGCGGCGGTCGGTGTATTCCAGTCGGGGCGATGTCATCGATGACGGCTTGGTTCTCTGGTTTCCGGGGCCCGGAAGCTTTACCGGCGAGGATGTCGTGGAGTTGCACCTGCATGGAGGTCCCGCCGTCGTGGCCGGAGTCCTCGACGAGCTGGCCTCGTCAAACGGGCTTCGTCCGGCGGAACCGGGAGAGTTTACCCGTCGCGCATTCGAGAATGGGAAGCTCGACCTGACGGCCGCCGAAGGGGTGGCCGATTTGATCGATGCGGAGACGGAGGCCCAGCGGCGCCAGGCCTTTCGGCAAATGAGGGGAGCCTTGGGCGGGGTCTATGAGTCCTGGAGGGGACGTTTGCTGGGCGTTATCGGGCATATGGAAGCGGCGATCGATTTCGCCGACGAAGATCTGCCGGAGGGCTTGGAACGCGAGGTATTTGGTGAAATCGACGCTCTGCGGGTCGAGATCAAGGGACATTTGGAGGATGGCCGCCGCGGCGAACGGGTCAGGTCGGGGATACGGATAGCGATCATCGGCCCGCCGAACGCCGGAAAGTCCAGCTTGCTCAACGCCCTGGCGAGGAGGGAGGCCGCCATCGTGTCGCGCCATCCGGGAACCACGCGAGACGTGATCGAGGTCGGTCTTGACCTCGGCGGATTTCCGGTGGTGCTTGCCGATACGGCGGGGATCAGGCAGGCGGACGGAGAGATCGAAGAAGAAGGCATTCGCCGCGCGCGAAACGAAGCGAAGATGGCGGATCTTAAACTAGCGGTGTTCGATGGAGAAAAGTGGCCGGAGACAGACCGCGACACGAGGGAACTCATGGACCCGGATACCATCGCCGTGATCAACAAATCGGATCTGCTTGGGTTGCGGCCGGGCCTGACGGTGGAGGGCCGGGAAACCGTGGTGGCGTCCGCCCTGACGGGGGATGGATTGGAAGGGCTTGTGGAAAGCGTTAAGCAATGGTTAATGGATCGATTCGCGGAAACGGCGGCGCCGGCGTTGACGAGGATTCGGCACCGGGAGGCGTTGGGGGAGTGCCATGAGGCGCTCCGCCGGTGCGAGGCCGGCGCGGACGCGGAGTTGATCGCGGAGGACTTGCGTTTGGCGGCGCGGGCGTTGGGGCGCATTACCGGACGGGTTGACGTGGAGGAGGTTCTCGACGTGATCTTTCGCGACTTCTGCATCGGGAAATGATGTTTCACGTGAAACAGGTTTTCGAAAAACGGGATGGCGGATCGAGGAAAAGAGGCGCGATGAACGGCGTGGACGTTATTGTTGTCGGTGGCGGGCACGCCGGATGCGAGGCTGCGGCCGCCGCCGCGCGAATGGGCGCCCGGACCCTGTTAATGACGCACAAGCTGGAAACGCTCGGCGAAATGTCTTGCAACCCGGCGATTGGGGGGCTGGCCAAGGGTCAACTGGTTCGGGAAGTGGATGCCCTCGACGGGTTGATGGGCAGGGCCATTGACATGGCGGGGATCCAGTTCCGCATTCTCAATCGCAGCAAGGGGCCGGCGGTGCGGGGACCGCGAGCGCAGGCCGACCGTGTGCTGTATCGGCGAGCGATCAGGGATCTGCTCGACCAAACGGACAATCTCCTCCTGGTGGAGGGGGGTGTCGAGGACCTGGTGTTCGGCCCCGATAATCGCGTCGCCGGCGTGAAGACGCAGGGCGGGGAGGTGGTCACGGCCGGGGCGATTGTCGTTACCACGGGGACCTTTCTCCGAGGGATGATTCACCTCGGTGAGACGCAGATCCCCGCCGGCCGGGCCGGCGACCCACCGGCGGTGGGTTTGGCCTATAGTTTCAGGAGAGTGGGGTTCCGGTTGGGGCGGTTGAAAACGGGGACGCCGCCGAGACTGGACGGACGGACGATTCATTGGGAGTCTCTTGACGAGCAGAAGGGGGACGAACCCCCGACACCTTTCTCGTTCCTTACCACCCGGATTTCAACGCCTCAGATCAGTTGCCATATCACCGGGACGGGCCCGGATACCCATCGAGTGATCCGGGAAAACCTGCACCGCGCGCCGCTGTACTCGGGACAGATCGAAAGCGTTGGGCCGCGCTATTGTCCTTCCATCGAGGACAAGGTGGTGCGGTTCGCCGACCGGGAACGGCACCAGATATTTCTTGAGCCCGAGGGGCTGGACGACCACACGGTTTACCCCAACGGTATTTCCACGTCGCTTCCGAGGGACGTTCAGATGGCGCTGCTGAAGACCATCCCGGGACTGGAGGACGTGGTGATGCTGAGACCGGGGTACGCCATCGAGTACGACTATGTGGATCCGCGCGAGCTTCGCCCGACCCTGGAAACTCGGCGGGCGCCGAGGTTGTTTCTCGCGGGACAGATCAACGGGACGACGGGATACGAGGAGGCGGCGGGCCAAGGTCTGATGGCGGGGACGAACGCGGCGTTGGCCGCGGCCGGCGGCGACGGTGTGCGGTTGGATCGCTCGCAAGCGTATATCGGCGTGATGATCGATGACCTGGTGACGCGGGGAACGAGCGAACCCTATCGCATGTTCACGTCGCGGGCGGAGTATCGGTTGTCGCTTCGGGCCGACAACGCCGACCAGCGATTGACCTCCATCGGAGCGGCATGGGGACTGGTTGGGACGGAACGCGAGGCGCGGTATCGCCAAAAGGACCGGGAGTTGGCGGCGGCGCGGGAGCGTCTCGGCCGGTTGACGGCCAGTGCGACGACGTTGCGGGAGAACGGGGTCCCGGTCAACGGCGAGGGACGGAAGCGAAATGCCCTTGAACTGCTGTCGTACCCGGGAATGGACGCGATAGCGATGCGCCGGATCTGGCCGGAAATCCGGGAGGTCGCATCGGAGGTTTTGGAACAGTTAGGCAACGATTCGCGGTATTCCGGGTATCTGGAACGGCAGGAGGCGGACATCCGTGCCTTCAAACGTGATGAAATGCTTGAGATTCCGGAGACATTGGACTTTCAGGCGATTCCGGGACTATCAAACGAGGTGCGGGCCAAGCTGTCGGAGGCGAGGCCGGCGACGTTGGGCGCGGCGGCCCGGATATCGGGAATCACTCCCGGGGCGCTGACGGCCTTGCTGGGATACGTTCGGAGACGGAAAAGCGGCGAAGACGATGAGGGCCGCCTGAGCGCTTAGTCGGGAGCACCGTGTTTCACGTGAAACACAAACTGTCATTCTCGGACTTCAAAACCGTCACGGGTGCCGGCGATACAGTCATGGAGCGCTTGCGGGTGTACCTTGATCTGCTCGAAAAGTGGAACCGGCGGATCAACCTGGTCGGGCCCGATTCCCTGATCGATCCATGGCGCCGCCATTTTCTCGAACTCGGCGCAGTTGATCCCGTTGTTGCCCCGGGGAAACCCGGTGGTCGCCGATCTTGGCAGCGGGGCCGGCTTTCCGGGTCTTGTCCTCGCCATCATGACGCCGGCCCGGGTTCATCTCGTGGAGAGCAACGCGCGAAAGTGCGCGTTTCTCCGGGAGGCCGCGCGGGTCACGGAGACCGACGTCGGGATCCACAACGCGCGAATCGAAAGCGCCGGCGTCAAGGAGGTGGACGTGGTGACCGCCCGGGCGTGCGCGTCCGTGCAAAAACTACTAAACTTTGCGTTACCGCTCTTGTCTGACACAGGATTTAGTATATTCTTAAAGGGTAAATCCGCGGAGACGGAATTGACGGAGGCACGGAAAGCATGGAAGATGTGCATCGCCACGGTCCCCAGTCAAACCGACTCTCACGGCGCCATTCTTAAAATCTCCAACATCAGGCCACGCCATGACACCTGAACCGGGCACAGCGAAGCGATCCGGCCCCCGCGTGATTGCGATCGCCAATCAAAAGGGCGGAGTGGGCAAGACCACCACCGCGATCAATCTGGGCACCGCTCTCGCGGCCACCAAGAAGCGCGTCGTGATCCTGGACCTCGATCCCCAGGGCAACGCCAGCACGGGCCTCGGGGTCCCGCGCGCGGACCGGCAGCTCAACGTCTATCACCTGCTCATCGCGCAGGCGACCATCGCGGAAGCCATCAGGGAAACGGACATCCCCGGCCTGTCCATCGTTCCGTCGGGCGTGGACCTGTCGGGCGCCGAAATCGAACTGGTGGGCATGAAGGACCGCGAATTCTATCTCAAGAACGCGATCCGCCGCGGCGCCGAGGAGTTCGACTACGTGCTGATCGACTGCCCTCCGGCGCTCGGCCTCCTGACCCTCAACGCCCTCGCGGCCGCCGACGCCCTGCTGGTGCCGCTTGCAGTGCGAGTTTTTCGCCCTGGAAGGCATCAGTCACCTGCTGCGGACCGTCGAGCGGGTCCGGCAGACGCTGAATCCGACCCTTGAGATACAAGGTATTGTGCTGACGATGTTCGATACCCGCAACAGGTTGTCCGACATGGTGGCGTCCGACGTTCGGGCCCATTTCGGCGACAAGGTCTACGAGACGGTCATCCCGCGCAATGTCCGGGTATCCGAGGCGCCGTCCCACGGCCGCCCCGTCCTCATCTACGACATCAACTGCGCCGGTTCGCGCGCCTACCTCCATCTTGCGGGCGAGGTTTTGCGGCGCGAGCGGCGGGTGGTGGCATGATGGCGGCCGACGCGAAGCGCCCCAACCTCGGACGAGGCCTGTCGGCGCTGCTCGGCGGCGAGGAAAACGAGGATTACGCGAGGCTCGACCGCATGCGGGCCTACAAGACCATCGAAATCGACCTGCTTCGGCCGAGTAAGTTCCAGCCCCGCCATCGCATGGACGAGGACCATCTCGACGATTTGGCGCGCTCCATCGCCGAAAAAGGCGTTCTGCAGCCCATTCTGGTGCGCCGGCATCCCGACGAAGCCAATATTTTCGAGATTATCGCCGGCGAACGCCGCTGGCGGGCGGCGCAGAAGGCCCAGCTTCACGAAGTGCCGATCGTCATCAAGGAGCTTGACGACCGCGAGGCCCTTGAAATCGCCCTGGTGGAAAACCTCCAGCGCCAGGACCTTTCGCCGCTTGAGGAGGCGGACGGATACAAGCGTCTCATGGAAGAATTCAGCCACACCCAGGACGACCTCGCCCGGAGCATCGGCAAGAGCCGGAGCCATGTGGCCAACATGATGCGGCTTCTCAACCTTCCGGAGCCCGTCAAGAGCATGCTGGATACCGGCGCCCTCAGCGCCGGCCATGCGCGGGCCCTGCTCACCGCGACCGATCCGGCGAGCCTTGCCGAGGCCGTGGTCAAACGCGGCCTCAATGTCCGCCAGACGGAACGCCTGGCCAAGACCGCCGGCGCCGCGCCCAAGCCCGGCCGCAAGGCACCGCACAAGGACACCGATACCATCGCCCTCGAGCGCGACCTGAGCAACCTTTTGGGCCTGGATGTGGAAATCAAGTTCAACGGCGCCGGCGGATCCCTGATCCTGCACTACCGGTCCCTCGATCAGCTCGACGAGGTCCTTCAGCGTCTCAGCCATGGATCGCATGGCTCCAACGGTGCCCGCGCCGCCAAAACGAGAGGATCCGGCGACCATCCCGCCGCCTCCGGCGAAGAAGCCGAGCCGGAGTCCGTGGACCCCGTGGAGGGTGACCGCGCGACGCTAGAATTCGCCGAAGATGACGAGCGGACCGATACCACCGCCACGGACCACACCGACGACATCGACACCTGGACCAAGAGTTCCGAGGGCTGAGAGGCCACCAATTCAGCGCGTTCCCGCGCCGCTTCTGGCCGCCGCCGCCACCCGGATCAGCGTGCGACCGCAAACCGCCCGGGCGGGCGTTCCCGTGGTCTTGCACGCGATTTCCGCCTCGGTGAGGATCTCCATGGCGCCGCCCAGGCGCTTTTCGTCCCAAACCCGAAGCTGGCTCCGAAACGCGTCCTTGACGGTGAAAAACAGCGGCGGCCTCAACGCCTGCATGGCTTGATCGGCGGACCGCCCGCCCGACATCAATCCCCGCGCAAGATGCAGCCGCGACAGATGGCGGGCGGCCGATCGCAGGATGCCCACCGGCTGCACGCCCTCCGCGAATGCCTTCTCCAGCGCCCGGTCGAGCGTCGCCCCGTCGCCCCCGAAAGCGGCGAAAACCACGGCGTCCAGCGAGCTTCGCGTACTGTCGCCGACGACCGCTTCCGCGTCCTCGAGCGTGATCGTCCCCGGCGCGCCCTTGTACAGGCATAATTTTTCCAACTCCCGCCGGCTGACGGCCCGGTCTCCCCCCAGGTTGGCAACCAGGAACTCCACCGCCTCGGACGACGCCTTCAACCGATGGGCGGCGAGGGTCTCGTGAACCAGTTGGTCGAGATTGCTTCCGGTATCGGGATAGCAGGGCAACGCCGCGAGGTCCGATCCGCCCTCGAACAGCTTGCGAAGGCCGGATCGCGGTCCCAGCTCGCCCGCCTCCACGATGACCAGGGCGCCGCCGGATTTCGCATCCGCGAGGGCCTCGAAGAACTCCGAAACCGCGTCGGTCGCCCCGCGCACGCGAACCACGCGCCGGCCGCCGCTGAACGAATACGCCGCCGCCTCGTCCAGCAGCCGCGTCGGATCCGCCTTCAATGCATCCGCCGGGATCTCCACCGACCGGAAGGGGTCCGAGGGATCCCCGGTAACCGCCGCCAGCATCGCATCGGCGCGTTCCTTGACCAGCCCCCGGTCGGCTCCATAAACGAGCACGGCGCGGACGCCGGGATCGGGGCTCCGCACAAAGGAATCGATCCGGCCGGCGGCGAGTTTCATCGCTGCATGAAGTCCCTAGACCGGATCCCGACCGGAAAAATACGCGCCCAGGCGGGAGCGGATGTCGGTCGCGATCACCCGTGTAGCCCGCGACAGGGAATCCTGTTCGGCGGTCAGGTTCGAAAACTCCGAATCGGTCAGGTTGTAACTGCTGAGGGTCCGCGCCGATCCGTTGGTCAGGAGTTCGCCGGTCGCGATATCGAGCAGCGCGAACTTCGCTTCCACCCGAACGTTGGTCCGGGTGGCCAGGCCCGTCGATTTGATCGCTACCCTGCTTTTCCGCTCGGTCAGGGTCACTTTCAAAAGGTACCGCGGCGTGCTCGGCCGGCCGCGGGGGGTCAAAAGATCGAGCAGGTGATTGTGGAGCTGCTGGCCGGTCCGGTCGGCGATGAGGTCGATCTTGATGGACGCGAAGTCGTCGGCCACGGTGCTGTCGGCGCCGCCAGTGCCGTAGAGCGGACGGAACCCGCATCCGGCGAGCACCAGAACCGATAGAAGGACGACAGCGCGTCTAGACAACCACATTGACGATACGGTTCGGCACGACGATGACCTTTCGAGGGGCCTTTTCGCCCATGGCTTTTGTTACGTTGTCAAGCGACAGGGCAGCCGCCCGCGCTTCCTCCTCGCTGCAGTCCTTGCCCAACTGCACCGTTCCACGAAGTTTCCCGTTCACCTGAACACCCACGGTGACGGTGTCGTCAACCAGCATGGCCGGATCCGCCTCGGGCCACGGCACATCCACCAGCAACGTTTCATGGCCGAGCCGTTGCCACAGCTCCTCGGCCAGGTGCGGCATCATCGGGCCGACCAGCGTCACCAGGGTTTCCAGTCCCCGGCGGCGCGCCCAGGCGGCTCCCGGATCGGCTCCCGGCAGGTCCGCCAGCGTATTGGTGAACTCCCGGATGCGCGCGACCGCGCGATTGAACCCGAACTTCTCCAGGTCGTCGCCGACGCCGGCGATGGTCTTGTGCATCTCGCGCAGCGTCTCCAGCGTCTTCCCGTCGAGCGAGTCCGCGTCCGGCGCGGGCGCGTCTTTCGCGGCCACCGCCGCGCTCGGTTCGAAGACCATCCGCCACAGCCGGTTGATGAACCGCCAGGCGCCCTCGACGCCGGCGTCGGTCCATTCGAGATCGCGGTCCGGCGGGCTGTCGGAGAGCATGAACAACCGGGCCGTATCGGCGCCATAGGTGGCGATGATCGCCTCCGGGTCCACCACGTTCTTCCGCGATTTGCTCATTTTCTCGGACCGGCCCACGGTCACGGCGGCTCCCGTCCGGTGATCGACCGCGCCGTCGGCCACCCGTGTCACTTCGTTCGGCGACAGCCACCCGCCATCGGCCCCGCGGTAGGTTTCGTGACAGACCATGCCCTGGGTCATCAGCCCGGCGAACGGCTCGTCGATGCTCAGGTATCCGCAGCGCTTCAGCGCCCGGGTAAAAAAACGCGAATACAGCAGGTGCAGAACGGCATGCTCGATGCCGCCGATGTACTGATCCACCGGCAACCAATAGTCCACCGC
This sequence comes from uncultured Alphaproteobacteria bacterium, assembly GCA_963701445.1. Classification (GTDB taxonomy): domain Bacteria; phylum Pseudomonadota; class Alphaproteobacteria; order Rhodospirillales; family Defluviicoccaceae; genus CAKZLS01. The sequence goes on along the minus strand of CAVPAM010000034.1, from coordinate 5,743 downwards.
CTCCCGGGTAAACGCCACGTCCGGGCGCGGCGCGCAGAAACGGGCGAAATACCACGACAACTCGAAAAACGTGTCGAACGTATCGGTCTCGCGCCGCGCCGGGCCGGCGCACTCGGGACACGAAACATGCTTCCAGGTGGGATGATGGTCGAGCGGGTTGCCCGGCCGGTCGAACGTCACGTCCTCCGGCAGCACCACGGGCAGGTCCGCCGCCGGGACCGGCACGATGCCGCATTGCGCGCAATGAATGACCGGGATCGGGCATCCCCAATACCGTTGGCGGGAGACCCCCCAGTCGCGTAGCCGGAAATTGATCTCCGGGCCTCCTGCGCCCCTGTCCGCCAGCCGGCCCGCGATCTCCGCCTTGGCCTCGTCGATGGCCATGCCGTCGAGGAACGCCGAGTTCACCAGCCGTCCGGGTCCCGTATAGGCCTCGTCGCCAACGGCGAACGCGGACGGGTCCACGTCCGCCGGCGCCACCACCGGCGTAACGGGAAGCCCGTACTTGCGGGCGAAATCCAGGTCGCGCTGGTCATGGGCCGGGCAGCCGAAGATGGCACCGGTCCCGTACTCCATCAGCACGAAATTGGCGACGTACACGGGAAGCTCGTGTCCCTCCACGAACGGATGGAGCGCGCGAACCCCGGTATCGTAACCCTCCTTCTCGGCGGTCTCGATGGCCGCCTCGCTGGTGCCGAGCCGGCCGCAGGCCGCGATGAATTCGGCGAGCGCCGGGTTCGAATCCGCCAACGCGAGCGCCAGCGGATGGTTGGCGGCAATGGCGCAGAAAGACGCGCCGAAGATGGTGTCCGGCCGGGTCGTGAACACCTCCAGCCGGTCGTCGCGGCCCTTCAGGTCGAAAATCATCCGCGCGCCGACCGACTTGCCGATCCATTTCTCCTGCATCAGCCGAACCCGGTCCGGCCATCGGTCGAGCGCCGGCAGGGCCTCCAGCAGATCCTCGGCGAATTCCGTGATCCTCAGGAACCACTGGGACAGCTTGCGCCGCTCCACCGGCGCCCCCGAACGCCACCCCTTGCCATCGATCACCTGTTCGTTGGCGAGGACCGTGTTTTCCACCGGATCCCAATTGACCCAGGCTTCCCGCCGGTACACCAGTCCGTTCGCGAGAAAGTCCAGGAACATCTTCTGTTCATGTCGGTAGTAATCGGGGTCGCAGGTGGCGATTTCGCGGGACCAGTCGTAGGACAGCCCCATGGCCTTGAGTTGCGCCCGCATGGTATCGATGTTGTCGCGCGTCCACCGCGCCGGCGCCACCTTGTTGGCGATCGCCGCGTTCTCGGCCGGCAGTCCGAACGCGTCCCAGCCCATGGGATGAAGGACATTGTAACCCTGGGCCCGCCGAAACCGGGCCACCACGTCGCCAAGCGTGTAGTTGCGCACGTGCCCCATATGGATACGTCCCGAGGGGTACGGGAACATTTCAAGAACATAATACTTCGGGCGTTCCGGATCCTCCGTGACGGCGAAGCACCGGCGTTCCTCCCAGGTGGTCCGCCACTTCGTTTCGGCTTCCTTGAAATTGTAACGTGACATGAGATCGACTGTATCCGGGGACCGATTGGCCACTCTGGTTGGCTGGGGAATGTCCGGCGGAAGCCGCCGGGTTATTGCTGCATCACATCGAATCGGAGCTGCCGCGCCCGCGTCAGGATGGCGTCTTCCACCTTGATGTTCGCGCCTTGCGGAACGTCGGCGTCCTGCCACATGCCATACGGATCCTGCACCTGGCGGAACACGGACACCCGCACGCCGTCGGCGCGAAGCGTGCGGCCGAGGATAAAAACGTTCATCTTGAATCGCTCGCGGGGCGTTTCCGGAAGCGCGTGCCAGTCGGTGATGATCACGCCGCCGAACGGATCGGCCGAGTTCACCGGCATGAACGAGACCGTGTCCAGGGACGCCCGCCACAAATAGCTGTTGACGCCAATCCCGCCGCCCCCACCGCCCCCGCCCTCGGGGGTATCTGGGTTGGAGTCGTAACCCAGACCCTGGTCGCCGAACACGGAACCCCGCGCCTCGACGTTGCCATACGGTGTCGAATCACCCTGGCGGCGGTCCGGATACACGCCTTCCGTCTGGACGCCCGAGCACGCGCCAAGGACCGCGAAACAGATCCCAACGGCACACAAAGGTGCCAAACCGATTCGAATCCTACCATTCATACGGCGTATTCCCATCATGCCTCCATTGCTGGTAATCCCCACGGACCGCCCTGTCAACACCGGCTCGTTTCCCCCTCGCACCCGCATTTGTTGCAGCCGGGCCACAGTGCGGAGAAATGTACACAATTCCCGACAGGTGCCGCTTGATCACCGCCAATGATCGTGCATTCATACGAAACATTCCAGGTGGCGGGTGTCTCCCCAGGGGGGCTCCGCTGGAAATGACGAGTTCAAGGGAACTCCTTATTAACAGTGTGAGGAAAGCATGAACAAATATCTCTTAGGGACCACCGCCTTGGCGACGGCCGGTCTGATTGCCGGGATGGCTGGCGACGCGTCCGCCGCCAATCAGGGTGACAACAGGATCAAGGTGGGCGTTCACGGTTACCACCAACAGTGGGGCGTGTACGCGAACCAGGACATCGAACTCGAAGGCGACCCCGGGCGGAGCCAGCAACCGGTTCAAGACCAACGCGGTCGATCAGAAGCACAACAGCGAAATCTGCTTCACCGGCGAGACGACCCTCGACAACGGCATCACCTTCGGCATCAACGTTCAGTTGGAAGCCAACACGGAGGGCGACCAGATCGACGAGTCGTATCTCTACGTCCAGAGCGACAGCATGGGCCGCCTGATCCTCGGCGACGAGAACAACGCCGGCTACCTGCTGCACGTGACCGCGCCCGACGGCGGCATCAGCATCGACTCCGGCGACATGGTCAGCGACGATTTCTGGGCAAACCTCAGCGGTTTCTCCAACTTCAACACCACCCTCGGCACCACCAACCTGCGCTTCGGCGACAACGACTCCGGCAAGTTCACCTACATCTCGCCCCGGTTCGCCGGCTTCCAGCTCGGCGCGTCGTACATCCCGCAGTTCGAGCCCGGCGGCGGCGACAACAACTCCAGCGTCTACAAGGCGAGAATTGCCGGAGTGAATGTTATCGATAGAACACGCAACGGCGTCGCGGTCGGCGCCAACTTCACCGAAGACTTCAACGGCTTCGGCGTCCAGGCGTCGTTGGGCTGGCTGGGTGCGGAGACCTCCGACGACGATCTGTCGGCCGCCAACGCGGGCGCGCAGTTCAGCTTCGCCGGGTTCACCGTGGGTGGCGCCTACGTCAAGGCGTTCCAGGGCACGCAAAGCACCGATGCCACCGGCAACGCGCTGGGCCAGGCCGATGGGTACGGCTGGACCGCGGGCGGCACTTACGAGACGGGCCCGTACAAGATCGGTCTCACCTACCAGTATGGCGAGAACGACGGCAACAAGGGTTCATCGGGCAAGCCCGAACTCGAGCAGGCCAACATCAGCGGCACCTACCAGTTCGGTCCGGGTGTGCGGCTTGTGGGCGGTTTCTTCGCCTGGGATCAGCAGACGCAGGGCAGAAGCGACGGCACTAACGGCTTTGACAACAAGGGCTGGGGCTTCGCTTCCGGTATCAAGCTCGGCTTCTAGTTTCGAAGTTTCTCGAGTGTTGAAGAGGGCGGCGGTTGCCGCCCTCTTTGTCGTTTCAGCGGGGTGTCTTATTCAGTGTGTAGGAACAGAGTGAACAAATATCTCTTGGGGACCACCGCCTTGGCGACAGCCGGTCTGATTGCCGGGATGGCCGGCGACGCATCCGCCGCGAATCAGGGTGACAACCGGATCAAGGTGGGCGTTCACGGTTTCCACCAACAGTGGGGCGTGTACGCGAATCAGGATATCGACTCGAAGGCGACTCCGGGCGGAGCCAGCAACCGGTTCAAGACCAACGCCGTCGATCAGAAGCACAACAGTGAAATCTGCTTCACCGGCGAGACGACCCTGGACAACGGCATCACCTTCGGCGATCAACGTGCAGTTGGAAGCCAACACCGAATCCGACCAGATCGACGAATCCTTTCTCTACGTCCAGAGCGACAGCATGGGCCGGCTGATCCTCGGCGACGAGAACAACGCCGGCTACCTGCTGCACGTGACGGCTCCGGACGGCGGCATCAGCATCGACTCCGGCGATATGGTAAACGACTTGTTCTGGGAAAATGTCTCCGGAGCCGATTACTTCGACACCAGTCTCGGCACCACTTACCTGCGCTACAACGACAACGATTCCGGCAAGTTCACCTACATCTCGCCCCGGTTCGCCGGCTTCCAGCTTGGCGCGTCCTACATACCCCAGCTCGAGCCCGGCGGTGGCGACGACAACTCCAGCGTCTACAAGGCGACACTCGGCGGCGCGCGCCAAGTGGACAAACAACGCAACGGTGTCGCGGTCGGCGCCAACTTTACCGAAGATTTCAACGGTTTCGGCGTCAAGGTGTCGGCGGGATGGCTGGGTGCCCAGACATCCGACAACAATCTGTCCGCGGCAAGCACCGGTGCTCAGTTCAGCTTCGCCGGGTTCACCGTTGGTGGCGCTTACGTGAGAGCGTTCAGCGGAACCAAGGATATTGACGCGGCGACCGGCGCCGAAGCCTCGGAATTTGACGGATATGGCTGGACGGCGGGGGGCGCCTACGAAATCGGCCCCTACAGGATCGGCCTCACCTACCAACGTGGCGTGAACGATGGTTTCAACGACGCAACTGGCGATTTCCGACTCGATCAGGCCAACATCAGCGGCACCTATACATTCGGGCCGGGCATCCGTTTGGTGGGCGGGTTCTTCGCCTACGACTTCGACACGCAGGGCAGCAGTGACGGTGAAGTGGGCTTTGACAACGAAGGCTGGGGCTTCGCTTCGGGCATCAAGCTCGACTTCTAGATCCTACCATTCTTGACCGTTGAAAAGGGCGGCGGTCGCCGATGACACTCCGTGTGTGCTCTAGCCGCCACACCGCGCGGAAATGTTCCCGCATCCCGCGCGAACGCCTTGAATCCCGCGACGGAGAATGCGAATAACACAATCAAAATATGAACAAATTATGAAATAATCGGACGTCTCGCCGGGGGGACTCCGCTGGAAATGATGGGTCCAAGAAAACTCTTGATGAACAGTTTGAGGACAATATGAAAAAGCATCTCCTAGCGACCACCGCCTTGGCGACGGCCGGTCTGATCGCCGGACTGGCGGGCGACGCCGCCGCCGCCAATCAGGGCGACAACCGGATCAAGGTGGGCGTTCACGGTTACCACCAGCAGTGGGGCGTCTACGCGAATCAGGACATCGACTCGAAGGCGACCCCGGGCGGAGCCAGCAACCGGTTCAAGACGAGCCCCGTCGACCAGAAGCACAACAGCGAAATCTGCTTCGTCGGCGAGACGACCCTCGATAACGGCATCACCTTCGGCGTCGACGTTCAGCTGGAAGCCAACACCGAAGGCGACCAGATCGACGAATTGTATCTCTACGTCCAGAGCGACAGCCTGGGCCGGCTGATCGTCGGCGACGAGGACAACGCCAGCTACCTGCTGCACGTGACCGCCCCCGACGGCGGCATCAGCATCGACTCCGGCGACATGATCAGCGACACGTTCTGGGAAAACCTCAGCGGGTTCGATTACTTCAGCACCACCCTCGGCAACACCGCGTTGTCTTTCGGGGACGACGACTCCGGCAAGTTCACCTATATC
>CAVPAM010000033.1:0-17686 GCA_963701445.1 uncultured Alphaproteobacteria bacterium | reverse complement strand
CGCGTCGGGCGCCGGACCGGATGTGATCCGGCTGTCCGTGGGGCTGGAGAGCGTCGACGATCTCATCCGCGACCTGGAAAAAAGCCTCGCCGCCTGCCGGTCGTAGCGAGCGGCCCGCATCCCCCGGACGACCGAATTCTACTGTGCAAGGGGTTGTTTTTCACTTTTTGCTTTTACCCCCCCCCCTCCCCCTGGGTACAATGGCTCCGATCATGCTGCCGTGCCTTTCACATGCTCTTGTCTTTATCCGGAATGAGTGGCAAAAGCATTCATTCGAATTCAGCGAGGCTTATACAACCCGGTCGGCGGCGCGGGGGCCCTTCTAGACCCGAAAGGGGGCTCGTCCGGCCTAACGCTTTGACCAATAGACAGTACACGGCGCAACTCGCGAGTTGTTTTGCAAAAATAGCCGGTATACGTTATGTGCAGTGAATGATTGGCGCCACTACGTGAAGCGTGCGCCGCCATAAACATTTCAACTGAGCATAATCATCGCAATATGAGAAATCCTCTTAAAGATGAAGGTCCGGATCCCATCGACAGGTACGTGGGTAAGCGGATTCCGCGGCAAGCGCACGGGGCTGAGAATTAGTCAGGGAAACCTTGGCAAGAAAGCGATCGGAGTCACCTTCCAACAGATTTCAGAAGTACGAAAGCGGCGCCAACCGGGTCGGCTCCAGCAACCTGTATAAGATCGCCAAGGCCCTCGGGGTGGACGTGTCGTTCTTTTTCGAGGGTGTCGAAGCCGAATTGCACGTCGCCGAGACGGCCGCCGCCATGGGCATGTCGGACCAGCCCATGGTCCGGCTCGCAGATGGAGCCCATGAACTCGCGCCATGCCTCGGAGTCGGCCCACAATTACTTCCGTATCGCCGACCCGCAGGTCCGCAAGCGGCTGTTCTATCTCGTCTAGGGCTCTGGTCGGGGGACGAGTTGACCAACGTCGATTTCCGACGCCGATATCGACGCGGACGCCGACGGTCCTCTCGACGACGACGACACGGTGATGAAAAACCCCTTCGATCCAAGGACCTCCGAGGAATAGGGAACCACGAGGCTTTACCGGGCCTCCGCGCGCGCCAGCCTCACGCACTGCGGCTGCATGTCCACCAGACCCCAGCCGAATACGGTATCGCGGCCGGGCATTCCGAGGTCCACCACCCTGCGCCGCAAGGTTTGCCGAACGGCTTCGGGATCCCTCGGATGGCCGCGGGACACCGCAAGCCCGGTCAGGACGCTGACGTAGGGGCTGGCGAAGGACGTTCCGCTTTGATACTGCCCGCCGCCGGGAATGGCCGTCCAGACGCGAACGCCCGGGGCGGCGAAATCGATGTATTCTCCGTGGGTTCGGCGAACTCAGATGCGCCGGTCGGCATCGACGGCGGTTACGGCGATGACGTCGGCGTAGGCCGCCGGATAGGCGGGCCGGTCGGACGGTCCCCAGTTTCCAGCCGCGGCGACGAGCACCACGGCGCTGGTCCGTCCCGCGATCTCCGACCGCCTGGCGGACCACGGTGTTGTTGGAGCCGGCGATGCTCATGTCGACCATCCACGTACCTGCTCCTTGACCATCCAATCGATGGCCTCGAGTATCCCGCGCGCGGTGGCCGTGACCTCCCTGTTGGCGCCGAACTGAAAATATTGGCGGCGGTCAGGTGCGCGCCAGGCAGCAACCTCCCCAGCCGTTTCCGGGGCTGGAGCTTTACCCGACCATCATGGCGGCCACCGCCGTCCCATGATTCGCCGATCGCGGTTGGCGACCGGCCTGTATAGGAGCGACAGCGAATATCGCGGCCCACACAGCGCCGGGTGATCGGGTTGGATGGCGGCGTCGATCATCCCGAGGTGAACGCCGGCGCCGCAGTTCTTGCGGAACGCCGGCCAGCCGATCAACATCCCGGGCATAGCTCTCGGGAAACCCCTCGCCCCGGCTCAATTCATACAGCGTGTTGGCGTCGGTGGAGGCCTGGGGAAACTGCCGGCGCAATGACCGGACGGCGTTGGGGACCGAAACATCGGGCGGCGTGCGCAGCCTCAGCACCTTCAAGTCGAGCGAACGGAGCCGCGCCACGTCGGCGATCCGATATCCCTGCGAAACGACGATACTCTCGAGGTTCGGCGGCGGGTTGGCGACAAGCACTTCTCCGGGCTCGTAGCGCGCGGCTCCGGCCGCGTCGTCGCCGGCTTCCGGGGATTCGCCGGCCGAGCGCGCATGACCGCCCGCGCCGCCCCCCGGCGGCACGGATTGCCCGGCCCGTTCGGATCCATGGCCGCCGCCGTCGTCCGTCCGCGCCGCCGCGTTCGCCCTGCCGCCGAATACAGTCGCTTTTTCGGCGCGGACGCCCTGTTCCGACGCCGGTTCCATGGACACTGTTTCCGGCTCGATCCAGGCCATGTAAACGCCACCGCCAGCGGCGGCGGAAATGGCCAGAAGGCCGACGGCGATCATCGCAGCACGCATATCGCAAACCCTTTATCCGCTTCGACGCGGAAAAAGGTACACGAATGGGGTGAAAACAATTTTAATGAGGCAAGAAGGATTTTAATGAACGCCCGGGATCGAGACCGTCAGACCGGCAGGCTTGCTCCCGATGGCGGCGCTGCTATCCTCCGCTCGACCCCGACCTCCCTCGCCACCGGGCCGAAACCGTGAACGGAATATTCTTCGCCATTGTCCTGATCGCCTTCCTCGTCGCGGGCTTCCGGCAGATCGCCGGTCCGGCGGTGGGGGCCGATCCAGGTCGAGCCCATGCAGAGCCTCGCCACGGCGATGGTGGACAGCGCCGCCAGTTCGGTGACCCTGGCCATCGGCCTGGTCGGCGTCATGGCCCTGTTCCTCGGACTGATGAAGGTCGCCGAGGCCGGCGGCCTGCTGGTCATCATCGCCCGACGGTGCGGCCGTTGATGCTGCGGCTGTTTCCCGATGTGCCGGCCGATCATCCGGCCATGGGCGCGATGATCCTCAACATGTCCGCCAACGTGCTGGGCCTGGGCAACGCCGCCACGCCGTTCGGCATCCGCGCCATGCAGGAACTGGACAAGCTGAACCCCGACAAGGGCACGGCGACCAACGCCATGGCCCTGTTCCTGGCCATCAACACCTCCAGCGTCACCCTGCTGCCCACCGGGATCATCGCGCTGCGCGCCGCCGCCGGATCGGTCGACCCGGCCGGCATCCTGCCGACGACGCTGTTCGCCACCATCTGCTCGACCACCGTCGCCATCGTCATGGCCAAGCTGTGCCAGCGGTTCTGGCCGGTGTCCGCCGCCCCCTCGGCGCCTTCCCCGATGACTCCGAGACCGGCCGGACCGCCGCCGATGAAGTCGACACCCCGGAGCCCGAGACGACACCGGAAGACGACGGCACCGGATCGAAGCCGGCGAAGGCTATCCGGCCTGGGTTTCCGCGTTGGCGCTGGCCGGCATCGCCGCGCTGGTGCCGCTGACCCTGCTCTACGGCAAGGTGATCGCGCCTTGGATCATCCCGGGACTGATGGTCGGCCTGCTGGGTTTCGGCGTGGCGCGCCAGGTGCGGGTCTACGAGGTCTTCGTCGACGGCGCGCGCGGACGGTTTCCAGGTGGCCATCCGCATCATTCCCTACCTGGTGGCCATCCTGGTGGCGGTGGGCATGTTCCGCGCCAGCGGCGCGCTGGACCTTCTGATCACTCCCCTGGGCGCGGTGACGCGAGCTCTTCGGATTGCCGCCGGAAGCGCTGCCGATGGCCCTGCTGCGGCCGCTCTCGGGCTCCGGCGCCTATGGCATCCTGGCATCGATCATCGACGACCCGGCGATCGGGCCGGACAGCTATACCGGCTATCTCGTCAGCACCTTTCAGGGATCCACCGAAACCACGTTCTACGTGCTCGCGGTCTATTTCGGCGCGGTCGGCATCCGCCGCATCCGCCACGCCCTGGTGGCGGCGCTGACCGCCGACGTCGCCGGCATCGCCGCCGCGGTTTTCATCTGTTCCCTGCTTTACGGAGGATAGAGGCGCGCCGCGGCGCGGCCTGAGCGGGCGCCACGCTTCCCCATCCGGGCAATATTAGCCCCGTATGGGGTATTTTTTGCTGCGCTGCTCCCAAAAATGTGTATAACTACGTAATGATACGTAGCCGATAAAAATCAGCCGCCATGAATTTTCCCTTCCCCCGTTCCGATCGCATGCCCGACGATGCCTGGAATCCCCCACGGTTCCTGGTTCTGTCCTCCGCGCCGCGCGAGCTCTCCATGGGGCTCGCCTGCACGTTCGTGTTTGGCGCCGAAAGCGGCTTCGACGGAATCATTGTCCTCGACGGCCAGGGTGTCGAGAACGTCAGGACGGTTATCCGCCAATCGAACAACTATCTGGCGCCGGTGGCGAACCTGTCGGGCACGCCTCTTCCATTCGCCGACTTCGAGGCGGCCGCGCGGACCCCGGAAACCATGGCCAGGGCCATCGAAGAGCTCTCGCGGATCGCCGGGCTTATCCGAGCGATCCCCGAAGAGGTGCGGATGAGCGACTCCCCCGAGACGATCCTTCTCGCCCGGGCCTACTCGCGCAAGCGGGTCATCGAACCGGTTTACGATCCCAGCGTCCGGGATTGCGTGATCTACCCGGTGGGCGGCCTGATCGAGGATACCGGCCGTTGCGCGGAGCGAATGACCAATGCCGGCTACTTCACCCGCATGTTCTTCGATCGACTGCACGCCTGTCCCGATTGCGGTTCCTCCCGGCTGAATGCCCGGGAGGAATGCGTGGCCTGCCGGTCCGCGGATCTGGCCAACGAACCGCTGGTTCACCATCTTCGATGCGGACACCGGGGCCTCGAGGCCGAATTCCGCCAGAACAATCTCCTGATCTGTCCGAAATGTCATCACGAACTGCGCGTCGAAGGCGGTGATTACGAAAAACCGGGGCGCGCAAACGCTTGCGGATGTTGCGGCCATATCAACAGCCAGTCGTCGGTTGGTTTCGTCTGCATCGACTGCATGGCCCGGCACGACACCGACGCCATCGCGACGCGGGATTTCTACAAGTACGAGCTGACTCTGGAAGGGCGAGCGCGCGCTGCTCACCAATCAACAATGGCAGGACCGCGACGCGCCGAGAATCGGACCAAGCCCCCAGGAGGCCGTGGTCCGCCAGGCGTTGCGTCTGCATACCCGCTATGGACGGCCGCTCGCCATTCTGAAGATCACCTTCGGCGAGGATACGGTGTCGCGGGACACCGACACCCCGTGTTCGTTGACGACGGCGTCGGTACGGGTGGCGGAGGTCCTGCGCGAGGAAACACGCGAAACCGACGTGGTGATCGAAACCGAGAACGGCTTTCTCGTCTACATGCCGGAAACGCCCAGCGACGGCGTGGATTCTCCCAGCACCCGCCTGCGGAACAGGATCGGCTCCAGTGTGCCGGCGGACCTCGACGTGAAGGTCACGGCGCTTCGCCCCGACGACCTGAAGCCGTTGATGCTGAAATCCTTCTGACCGGTCCCCGCTTGCGCCGGGGCGCGACGGCCGGCCATCAAGAAAGTCCGGCGATTACCACCAAAACGTGTGCCGCTTAATTCTTTGGAAAGCGCTTGCCATTAGGCTTTCGACCTTCAGGCCAATCACCGAGGGTCAGCCCATGAGCACGTCACCGGATCCAGAGCGTTCCCTGTTCAATGACTTGGCGCATATTTTCATGGAAATGAAGGACGCTCGCCACATCGACGTGGAGGCCGCCGTCGAACGGCGCTTGCGCGAGCATATGAGGTCGTCCGCCGGAAACGACACCCGTGGGTTGCAAATCACCTTGACGTGGGCCCTGCCCGATGGACCCGGCGACTGGGCGCTGCAGGCCACCAGCTACAAGACCCTGTCTCGACAGAGTATCGCCGCGGTCTTTCCCGGTACCGGCGCGCGCAAGAGCACCCCGGCCAGCCGCGACCGGCTCAGGGCCCTGCTCGACAAGATCAGCGGCCGGCAGGAACCCTTGGAGCGCCCGGGCATCTGGCATCAGATCCCCCACAACCCGGCCGCGCTGGACTCCGCGCCGCCCCCTCAAGGCGGTGGACCCGAGGGGGGTGGAGAGGTCGTCCCCTTCCCCGGCCCGCTGGCCAGGAAGGCCGAAGGCTGAAATTGAAAGATTCTCGGAATGCCGTTTGGCCGCTTTCCGGGTATAAAAAAGGGCTGGTTAAAAACCAGCCCGAAGTTGAGGAGGGGAGGGGAGAGAGGGTCTTCAGAGATTTGCCGAGAGCGAGAGAGAGGGGATGGCTCTTCGGCTTTTTTTAGGGTCGCCGGGGAAGCGACCTTAGGCTCTGTGCCTCTTTAAGGGACTGAGTAAAAGTCAGGTTGAGAAAATTTACTCCTCTGCCAGTAGAACAGTTGCATGATGCGGCTTGCCCAAACGTTCCTTCATGTTTTGCTGTCCGGCTTCGTCGGTTTCGTGTCCCGCCGAGGCCTTCATGAACATTCAAAGCACCAAGGACGTTGATGAATTGTTAACTTTTCCGGGGAGAGTTATCTACCTACCTAATCTGGTAGGTATGGACGGCGCGCTTCAGCCCGCGACCGCGGTGAACACGAACCAAGCGATTCCGATGGACGCGATGATCAGGATTTCGGTCCACTTCCGCGAGAACAACGCCCGCATCGTAATTGCCTCCAATACATTGAGATCAGGGGTGCCTTGATAACGGGGCGAGGCCGGCGCTTTAACCCACCGGGATCGGGAGGTGGATTTCCCGCGCGGTGTTCGTCACGGTCGCGAGGAAGAAACGGTCGCCGGCCGGGGCTCGCCAAAGTGCAACGCAAGCCAGACGGTCGGTTGATCGGGATCGGTCCATTCGACGCGGTGACGGACATGGGCCTGGATCAGGACATAATCGCCGGGGTTCAGAATTCGCGCCTCCCCCTCCCCTTCGATCAGCAATCCCGCGTGTCCCCGGATCACCGCCACCCATTCCGCTTCGTCCTGATCGTACCATTCGCCTTCCGGCGTCGCCTGTCCGGTGGACACGATTCGAACCAGCCGGAAACTGGCGGCGTCCACGACAGTGGTCAACGCCTCTGCCTCCCCCGCGGTCCCGTCCGCGGGTAGTCCGTCGAAAAGGTTTTCGGTCTTCATTTCCGAGAGTTCCCTCGCCGCCTTGTCGCCCGCCGATACGGTCATCGTGGACCCATGGTCATCGAAAGGTCTATTCTTCGGGCGCCTTGAGGGCAACGGGCACATCCCGTCGTATGCTTTTCCGGTTCACATGCATGGGGGGACAATCGATGCACGGGAAGATCGCGGCAAGCATGTCACTGGCGCTGGGTCTGATCCTCGCGGCCCTGCCCCCGGGCACGGTGTGGGCCGCCGAGCGTCTCGGATCCTACGCCATCGACCCGGGCGCGATCTCCATCTCCGGCATCTCGTCCGGCGGCTTCATGGCCAACCAGTTCCACGTGGCCCATTCGGCAACGATCATGGGCGCCGGAATCGTCGCCGGCGGCCCCTATGCGTGCGCCCGCGTCAATGCCGGCTTCGGTGACTACCTGGGAAACTACAAGAAGCTGTGGAACGCGGTCTATGTCTGCTCCCACCAGGCCGGCGCCATCCCCGTGTTCGGCGTCATCCAGCCGTTTCTCGGACCGCCGGACCCCGATCGATCCGTGGCGGCCACCCGCGCCAACGCCGAAAGCGGCGCCATCGACGCGGTGGACAACATGCGCGACGATCGCGTCTGGCTGTTCTCCGGCGCCAAGGACACCCTGGTACCCCCGTCGGTAATGGATGCGCTCCACGCCTACTACACCGAGATCTTCGGCACGTTTATGGACACGCCGGAAAAGAGCATCCTGTACGTGAACCGCGTGGACGCGCACCACGCCATGATCGTCGCGAGGCCCGGCGACAACAACTGCCTGGACTTCGAACTGCCCTACATCAACGACTGCGACTACGACGCCGCAGGAACCATGCTGAGATTTTTCTACAGGCGGCCGGAGGCGACCCTCAATCCGCCGATGGATTGGAATCGGCAATCGCTGATCGCCTTCGATCAGACGGAGTTCTTTCCCGAAGGCACGGGTCGCGGCGACGGCGGCGACGGCAGCATCAGCATGAACGACATCGGCCACGTCTATGTTCCCGAGAGCTGCCGCGCCGGCGCCACCTGCCGCCTCCACGTGGCCCTGCACGGCTGCGAGCAATACCAGGAGAGGATAGAGCAGGAATGCGGCCGGGAGGGCAGATGCCCGCCCCACCTGTTCTTCGAGAGCGCCGGCTACAACGAGTGGGCCGAGGCCAACGACATCATCGTTCTCTATCCGCAGACCATCGCCTGGGACGGCCCCTCGCTCGACCGCACCAACCCCAAGGGATGCTGGGACTGGTGGGGCTTCACCGGCGACGGCTATGCCACCAAGAACGGCAAACAGATCCGCGCCATCAAAGGCATGATCGATCGTCTGCTCGGTGGCTCGACCACGGTCGTCCGGCCCGCTGCAAGATAACATAAACATGTTGCCCCCATAATACCGGACGATCCCCCTTGAACGTCCACTTCGGACGTCACCCACGGTTCCCGGAGCAGAGTATGATGCCAGTTCAATCAAATTTCGGTGACACGAAATGAGCGCGGCTGAGCGGCTCTATCGGCATCTTCCGATCGCTTTGCAGGATTTGGCCTGCAGCGCCGAAGGACTCCGCATCGCTCGAACCCGTTACAACCGGGCATTCTGGCGGTGCCTGGAGGAGGCGCTCGCCTTCGACGCCCTGAGCCAAGACGCCAAGATCCAACTTCGGGATCGGCGATTGCGCCATTTCGTGGAACATTGCGCCAAGACCGTGCCGTATTATCGTCGCATGTTCCGCGAACGCGGCATCGATCACCGGGACATCGAAACCCTCGAGGACCTGCGGGCTGTCCCGATACTCGACAGAGCCACGGTCAAGGCCAGCCACCACGAATTCGTTTCGGACGCCGTCCCGAAGCGGCTGCATCGGTCGGCCTCGACGAGCGGCTCCACCGGCTCGGGCCTCGTGTTTCCGAGGACATCCGAGGCCATTCACCGTCAATATGCCGTCTGGTGGCGTTACTGGATGCGCCACGGCATACGGTTCGGCACACCGTGCGCCTACTTCGGCGGGCGAATGGTCGTACCCTCCGAGCAAGACAGCCCTCCCTACTGGCGGCAAAACCGGCCCCTGCGGCAAACGCTCTTCAGCGTCTATCACATGAGCGAAAAATCCTTGGGGACATACGTCGACGAACTCCGCCGGACAAACGTGCCATGGATTCACGGCTATCCCTCGGCGGTCGCCTGTCTCGCGGAATACATGAATACCCAAGGTGTCGATCTCGGTTGCCAAATTGAATTCGTCACCCTGGCATCGGAAAATACGCACCCTTGGCAACAAAGCGCCATCACGAGGGCGTTCGGCATTCAGCCGCTTACGCACTACGGAATGGCGGAAGCCGTCGCCAACTTTTCGCAGCGGCCCGACGGTTACCTCTATGTGGACGAGGACTTCGCCGCGACTGAATTCGTTCCGCTGAACGGTATGGAGGGCCATCGCGTCATCGGAACCAATTTCTCGAATCCGGCATTCCCTCTGTTGCGCTATGACGTCGGCGACATTGCGTCCCTTGACGACGATCCGGGAAGCGCCGGCGGACGCGACGGGGAACGGCGGGTGGCGAAGATAGACGGACGCGCCGAAGATTACGTGGTGGTGGCCGACGGCCGAAAAATCGGACGCGTCGGCGCCATATTGGACAAGGTCATGAACGTCCGCGAGGCGCAGATCGTTCAGCGCGCGCCGGGCGAGGTGACCCTCCGAATCGTCCCCGCGCCCGGTTATCGCGACGAGGACGAAGCGGCCATCCGCCGGGAAGCCACGCGGCGCTTGGGTCGAGACACCGCCTTTTCAGTCGAGCGCGCGACCGCCATTCCGAAGACCAAATCGGGTAAGGTCCGTTTTGTCGTCTCTGAAATCGAGAGCTCGAAAAACGCTTAAATTCCTGGCCCGGACTATCCGTCGAAAATTTCGAAGTCGATCGGCTTGAAGGAATAGTTGTTGGATTTCTCGGCCGAGCAGGCCGTCAATCCGACGACAAGATCCATTTCGGCGCGGAGTTCGAGGCGATCTCCCGGACGCGACCGGGGCACGTCCACGTCAATGGCGCCATCGTCTCCCACGCGCACATTCATGAAGATGTTGAATGTGGTTGCGATCCGATGGCCCTCGATCCCAAAGCGGCTGAGCTCCCTCGCCAGGTTCTCGAAGCAACTCGGATGATGTCCCTGGTGATCGTAGAGAATATGGAACATCTCCAGGCTACAGGGCGTGAGCAGAAAGTCGTGGCGCCCGACCGTGTCCGAAACGATGGTGAACATGGGCCGACTGTCGTTGGCATAGAGGATGTCGTTCGTCGAGAGGTAGATCCGGTTCGCATAGTCGATGGAACGGCCCGACGACAGCCAGACGCGATGATCGTCTCTCGAGAACGCGAACAGATCGGCGACCTGCTCGCCTTCGGGATCGATAACGCGCAGGATCTGCCCCCGGCTCATTTCAAAGGCGTTGCCGCCCTGGGGGTCGATTCGATGGCGTTTCAGAGGCGTCATGGCCGCTTTCGATGTCTTGGCGTAAAAGGACACCGCCAGTCGTCGGGGACCGGTCGTCCGGAATACTGCCGAGCCTCGGAGACCGTTCCGAAATTCTGGACCATCGGATTGATGGATCCCTGCAGCTTGATATCACGCTTTCGGATCGTGGACTGCATTTTCGTGAAGGTCCCCGCTTCACGCAACCGATCGAAAATCTCATGGGCATTGAAAACGAGCGCGGGCCAGGCGAAGCGCCGCGCCGTGCGGGAAGCGGCGGCATGCAGGCCGACGATGAAATACGCTTTTCCGCCAAAACTGAACGAGAATTGGGGATCTTGGGGATCGCGGGCCACGGTCGGATCCCAATCGAAAAACGGGACGTCGATTTCATGGAGTTGCTGGAGCTGTTTCCACAGAAGATGTTCGAACTCCAATTCCGTCAACGACACGGGGCCGTCAAACACCGCGATGAACGAATACAGCCGGTTTTCCGCAGCGGAGAACTCCCTGTTGAATTCGTAGAGATCGAAGGACAATCCGGCGGACGCGGCGGGAGTCGCCATTGGCGGGTAGTACCCAAATCGATAGTCGCCGTTCCTGAACACCGACAGCGCCCCGCTGCAGGGGTGTTGCCCGCTCATGACGGTCGATTTCAGCACGGCGTGCGCATGCGCCACGGACGCGTCGGCCTGAATTTTCGTTGGCAGGAGCCTCGTGAATTCCTTGCCATTCGCTCCGTGATAGGCGCTGTATCGTCGGGCGAGCGTGTCGCCTTCCAGAGGGTTGGTGAACCGCCCCTCGGTCGCGTTTTGATCCGGACTGCGTGAGTTTTGCTTCAAGATATGGCCTTTTTCATTGGTACCGAGCGCTTGGTGAACGCGCCATCGTCAACCAGTGGCGAAATCGGCCCCCGAAGGACTCGTCGACCCGCTTTTTGCCTCCGTCCGCGTTTCGATTTGGATATCACGGCCAAGTTTAACATTGACTTTACAACAAAAACTTTCCTGAGTTCATGGCCATTTCAATCGACGGATCGCAAAACAACTGTCCCATCGATCATGTCGAGATCAATCTCGTGAACATCCCATGACGCGAAAAGTTCCTTTGTTTCCCATTGTCGTTGTTGCGTCCGCCCTCGCGGCGGGCGCGGCCGGCGCGGCCCTGCGCTACGGTATCGTCGAATACCAGGCGATCCACGACATGTGCGCCGCCACCGCTTCCCTGGCGTGTCGGGCCCGATCCCAGGTCATCGTCGGGCTGATGCATACGCCCGCGCTTGGCCTGCTTGCGCTGACACTCGGCATTCTCGCCCTGTTCGGCAACCGACGCGCCCTGGTTGTCGCCGCGGCGGTCGCGGGCGGGCTCGGACTGTTTCTCTACAACACCGAACTGGGGGCCTGCGGCCTGCTGCTGGGCGCTCTTCGAGCCGTCCGGGATTAATCCAACATTCTGTCGGCGCGTCGAAGGAGGCAGTGGTTGACCCGGAGCGGTCATGGACTCTGGCAAGGGGTCAGGGCCATCGCATTTCAGAACTGTTCGAGGAGTGAGGTGAGACAGGCGTTGTTCCAAGCGGCTATTTTGAACTTGGCGCGGAGCGACTCTTTTCTTGGATCTTTTCACAAGACGTTGAGGGCCATGTGACGAAGGATGGCAAGGTTCGGCGGTCCATTGTCCTTTCGGGTTCTGTCGCGGTCTTGCTCATTTGGACATCGAGACACCAGTGCAGTCGCCTTTCCACGCCCCAGTGAGCACGAGCGACGGGATTGAAGCGGTCGGCCGTGAGGGGCTGGCTGAGCAAGTAGAAGGCAGTTTCGCTGGAGGTCTTGTCAGCGCTCTCGCGGTTCCGGGTGACTTTGGCGACAGCCTTCAGCCCCGGCCATTGATGCTGCGCTTGCAGCCAGTCGATGTGGGTCGAGACGACGGCGGTGCGGGTCTCGATGCGGCCATGATCGCCATCGACCGTCGTGTTGGTGGTGGCGGCTTCGGCTTTCGGGTCGTCGAGGAAGGCCCTGACGTCGTCATGCGGCGTGTCCTGGTTACCCTTCAGCGCCATGGCGTAGTCACCGCCCTGCTCGATGATCTGCCGGGCGATTTCACGCTGGCGGTTGAGCGCATCCACGGTCACGATCGTCCCCTTGGGGCACAGCAGTCTCAACAGCATGGGAACGGCGGTGATCTCGTTGGACTTGGCGTCGGTGGCGACTTGCGCCAACACCAGCCGCTGATCACAGCCCCAGGCCGAGATCATGTGCAGGGCAGACTTGCCGCTCGCCCGATCGAACGATCGCCGCACCACCTTGCCGTCGATCGCAACAACCCCATGGCAGGCCTCGGCGAAGCGCGCCATGAAGCGCTGGAAGCACGCGCCGAACTAGCTCCGGATCGAGCAGCCGGAACACCCGGCTGAAGGTGTCGTGGCTCGGCGGGCCATGCTCGAGCTTGAGAAACTCCCGCAGGAACATCTCCTTCTCGCGCGCGAAAATCGACATGTCGGCCGCCGTCCGACCGCCTGACAAGACCGTGCACAGGGCGATCGTCAAAATCTCCAGCAGATCGTGTCGTCCGGCATTGCCGTCGCAGATCCTCATGGCATTCCGCAAAGCCTTCCAACGCCGCCTCCACCCGTAAAACCAGACCAAACACCGGTAGAGCCGAGTCGCGCCAAAACCACAACCACCCACATACATGTCAATCAAATTCCAAATGCGATTCCCCTGTCGGCAACCCTGAGTACACTCCCCCTTCACCGGTTGATGTATCTTGAATGATTGTACCACCCGGAAATCATGAAGAGAGCGTTCAATCCGTAGGCGAGACGCGGGGTCGAAGAGAGAGAGTCATACCATCGCGGAACGAGCGTCCGCACAGGGCTCTGCCATAAATTGCAGGCAAAGATCTCGTCGATGACCCACTTTCGATGAGCTGCCATGAACGGCGCCAACTGGAACTCGAAATACTTCTTCCCGAGCGCAGCGTCAGGATACTCCAGACGTTCACGCAGCATCCGGCGCAACAAAATCTTGTTGACGAAACCGTTGCGGTCGAACCTGTCCGGCTCGGGAAGATTAAAATAGTAGTCGGCAATCTTTTCGTTTGACCAAGGAAACTCGATCGTGGTTCCGCGCGCCACGGCGGCGGTACGCCCCTTCAACAGGACCTGATTGCTGTCGTAGTGACGTCCCTTAACCGTGGGCAAATAATCGAACACGTCCAGCCCAACGTTTTTTCGGTCGCTCTCGGCCCAATACTTCTTTGTCGAATCGCGAATGCCCAAGACCTGCTCGATCGTCCTGGGCTTGAGATAATACCCAGGGAAGCCGGCTTCGGACCGAGATTTCACAAAATATGTCAATAGCGAGGCATGCGACAGCAGATCGATTGACGCACTCGGTAGAAATCGGCCCACGTTGTAGGCGAGTTTAACTCGAAGGTTCTTGCTAGGGACGTATCCCATGTAAAGGTCGTTTTGAGAACCATCGAGGACAACTTCATTCGAGACGTCTGCCGCGGCGAGTGACAATATGTAAGGTATCTGCGTATTGTCGAGGCCAGGGAGCGGTGTATTTTCGAAGTAATGGATGAGCTCCCTCTTGATATATTTAGGATCATCAGCAAGGCGAACGGTTGTGTGGTGAATTCCGAGCCGCCGCGCGGCCATTGCGGCGAAGTCGTCTTCGTCGTTCGTGGTGCCCGCCACGTACGTCAGCGCGCGAACGTCCTTCCGCCCGATTTCCGCGAGTGCGTGCAGAATGCTTATCGAGTCCTTACCCGAACTAAGCATCAAGACGCTCCCAGACGCCGATCCGAGATGCTCGTCCACTGCCTCGCAAAGGAGATGAAAAAGGGTATCGGTGCTCGGCTCAGAGTCGCCGCGTGAAAGGGCATTGAGAAACGGGAAGGCATACTCATGTGTCACCACCGGAGTGCCGTCTGGGGAGGTTCGAATCGTGAGCGTATCGCCATACGAAAGGGCATACACATTGGCCAATGCGGTCGTGGGCGTCGGGCAAAGTGCGTTTCTCAACAAATGAGCCAATGAGTTGAGATTGACGGACAGCCCGCCGAGCCGCAGTATCTCTCTGCATAATTCCCCGATGTCATCGGTGACGGTAATGGCGTCAGGACAAACAATCACAAAAATATTTTGGCGGCCAGTACTGTGGCCGCTGATCACCAAGTGCTCTCCATCACAATGTATGTATTCGTGCGGCGCTGGGTCTGCAGAGGCCCAAGTGTAAGAATCGGATTTTATTTTTGCAAGCATCTGAACGCCTTCAAGCGACAATTATAATGCTGTTTATTTAGAGATCAACCCGAAATTAGTTGATTGAGTTTCAATCAGGTGTGATTCATTCGCGTTGTCTATACGAGAAGGAGATCACGATGGTCTGGACCGAAATCACTCGAACCGACATTCCCCAGATAAGCTCTGGAATGCGTCCCAGTAATAGCCGAACACGCCGGATTGGCAAACTACGCTTCGCGTCTTTGCCCGATGGGACGCATTTCCGCTGACAAGGCCCCCGTGGTGGCCCAATTTGGGCCGACTCCGCCTCGTTCGGACACACCTCTGCCTTCGTCACCCCGCGCTCTCCTCCTGATTCAGCCTGTGGCAAAGGCCGGTGGTCGCAGTTCATCGATCCGCCGCAGGATTTTCCGGAACAGGTCGCGAGGCACGGCGATTTCCGCCATTTGAAACATGACGTATCGGCCATGAGTGACGACCTTGGCCCCGATCTTGACCAGCTTCTCCCGCAGGGAGGTCAGCGACCAGTGCTCCACCTCCTTCGGTAACGCCAGGGTTCGCATGAAGTTGGCGAGATTGTAAGCCAGGGCGTGAAGCTGGAGCCGCACCTCGTTGTTGCGGAACGTGCGGCATGACAGCCGCGTCCACTTGATAGCGCTCTTGCCTTCTTTGATCCACTGCTCTGCCGTGCCCCGCTGGTTGTAGAACGCGACGACCCGTTCGGCCGGACGGCTCAGGTTGGTGACGATGAACCCGACGCAGGGATACAGTTCTCCGGGATGCCATTCGACCTTGGCGACCACGCGGCGTTTCCTGCCCCACAATCCGGCCTGGTCATTCCCTCGGCTTCGAGATAGGCGTAGATGTCCGGCGAGGCGAACGCCGCGTCACCACAAAAATAGAGCCAGATCTCCCGTTCCTTGTAGCGATCGACCACCGGAACCAGCACGTCGCGCCATCCGTGCGCGCTGTGCACGTTGCCGGGACGAAGGGCGGAACGCTCCAGATCGCCGAACTGGTTGAACAGGAACAGGGGGTGGTAGCAGGTGCAGCCGAAGTGGCCGTTGTAGGCGGTGCCTTCCTGCTCGCCGTGGGTCGGGCTGACGCTGGAGTCCATGTCGAGAACCACCTTCTTCGGCGGGCGACGGTTGTGGACCCGCTCGATCCAACGCCCGGACAGGTCGGCGAGTACGGCGATGTTGTCGTCGGTTGCCAGGAACTCCGTCTCGAAGCGGCCCATTTGGCTCGCCGACGCCGCCCGTTTGGTGACGGCATGACCGCCGACGATCCAGCAAATGGCCGGATCGTGCCCGAGGCGGTCGGCGTCGTTCACGTCCTCATAGGCTCCAAGTCTTCCAAACGACGATTGACGGAACAGACCCGTCATCCCGTGCTGGCCGTTCTTCCCGGTTCGCGGGTCAGCAAGGCATTCTTCCGCGAGCTCGGTCAGTCCGAGAACCTCGTCGAGTTCCCGGAAGGGGAGGAAACCCGCGTCGGACGTGACCTTTGATCTGTGAAATTCCAGCTTCAGCCGACGGTCAAAATCCAGCCGCACCACCCCGGATTCCCTCTCACCTATCGGGTGAGCCATTTCAGCATTCAGCTCCCACACTGCACGACAGTGATTGATTGAGAGCGGCGAAGGGTGGTTTTTTGGAGGATTCTGCCTTGCAAACAGGATCGTCCGATGACCCCGAAACTATCCGCCGCTCTCACCAAGAGGCTATCGGTATATATCGAGTTGAGCAACAGTCGGCTGGAAACGCTGGCGCTGCTGATCACAGGGATGATTGGTGCGCGCACGGTTAATCTGAGCCATATCGCCAGTGAGCGCGGAGCGCCCGTCAAGGTTGCGTCGAGCTATCGGCGGTTCCAACGTTTCTTCCAGTACGCCAAGCCGCCCGAGGACTGGGCAGCGCCTCTGATTGTCGCGTTGCTGGGTCTGACGGGGCCGTGGACGCTCTGCCTCGACCGTACCAACTGGAAGATCGGGACGAAGGATGTGAACATCCTCATGCTCGCGGTGGTCACGCGCCGTCACCGGGTGCCGTTGATGTGGCGGCTGATCGACGGGCCGGGTAATTCGAGTACGGCGCAGCGTATCGCGCTGATGGAGCGCTATCTTGCGCTGTTCGGCGCGGCTTCGGTCAAGATGCTCCTGGCCGACCGGGAGTTCATCGGTGGCAAGTGGCTGCGATATCTCAAGGAAAACAACGTCACCTTTGTCATCCGCATGAAGGAGCAGATGACGGTCATCACCGACGATGGGCGGCGCTTCCCTCTCGCCTCGCTGCTGCGCAGGGATCGCGGCAAACGCACATTCCAGGCCGCGCTTCCCGGCGATGGCAAGACCGACCCGCTCTGGCTCTGCTTTGCCGCAAGGCGGATCAAGGGCGGCGAGTTGCTCATCGTGGCCGCCAGCAAGGACGCCCATCACGCGCTGACGGCCTACCGCAAGCGCTGGAGTATCGAATGCCTGTTTGCGGATGCCAAGACCCGTGGGTTGAACCTCGAGGATACCCGCCTCACAATCGCCCATAAGTTGAGCCTGCTGCTCGCCGTCGTCGCCATCGCACTCGCGTGGAGCTCCAAGACCGCGGCCAAAATTATCGGTACCCGCCCCATGCCCCGAAAGTCCCACGGATACCTCGCCAAGTCGTGGTTCCGAACCGGCTTCGATACACTCCGCAACCGCCTCCGCCACGATCACCTCGCCGCCATCGAACCCTGGCGCCCAATGAAATCCAGGAAATCCAAATCAGCCAGAGTCGTGTAGTGTGTCCAGCTCCTCCAAACTGGTAGCAACGCGTTAATTCTTATATCAAAATCTTGCCGCAGTGTTGCCAAATCTCTGCTTCATCCGGGGAACGGGGGTTA
>CAVPAM010000032.1:0-93524 GCA_963701445.1 uncultured Alphaproteobacteria bacterium | reverse complement strand
GCTCTCCGAAAAGGCCAGCAAGTTCATCTCCGAGAGTTTCCGGTTTTACACGATCGGCGTTTTCGGCCTGTGTTTCGTGATCAGCGCGTGTTCCCGGGACATCCTGACCTTCTGGCTCGGCCCCGATTACGCCTTTCTGTCGCTGGCCTTGCAGGGCTTCCTTTTCTCCTCCGCCCTGGATCTCAGTGTTTCGCCCATTCGATCCTTTCTGATCGCCCATGGCCATGCATCCCGCCTGTTTCGTCTGACATTGCCGGTGGGAATGGCCTGCTTTGCCGGCATGTGCGCCAGCGTGGCGCTCGGCGCCCCATGGGAAATCGTGATCGTATTCATCATGGTCTTCAGCTTCGTGTCGTATGGGATCATCGTCGATTGGGTGTTCGCATCGGAATTTCCGAGCCTGTCTCCGGGCTCCTCCCGTCTCGGATGGCTCTATCGGCCGCTTGCGGCGTGCATCCTCGGTTTCGCCGCCTGGGGCGCCGGGACGTTACCCGGCGCCATGGACAACGCGGTCGCCGGGACGGCGGTTGGATTGATTGTGATCGTCGCGTCCGTGGTCGCGGTTGGTCATTTCTTGATACTGGACGTCAGATCCGCGAAAAAATTCGGATCCACGGCACTCGCAAAAATATTTCGATAATTACCAAACAGGATCGATACAAATGCCATTGATTATACTTTTATTCTTGCTTCTATCGATCTTGTTCTATCCGAGCATGGGAAACCTCAGGATAGAGTACGCCCTCGTTGTCGCCGTTGTTGTATTTTTTGGGGCCTCTAAATTATTTCGCGTATTTCATTATTTTAAATACGAAGTCCTGATCCTGTTCCTGATGTTGTGTTTTTCCATGTTTGGGTTGCTCAACCAGAGCATGGCGAGCGGCATGGTCACATCCCGGGACTATATGAAAACTTATTTTCCGGTTCGGCTTCTATGTATCGGTGTTCGTTTTCTGCGTCGTCTGCGCGGGCCATCTCAAGCGTTTTCAAAACGATATGCTTTATCTATATTTTTTCTGTTTCTGCCTGATCTCTCTGACGCTCATTCAGTATTACAATTTATTTGGCATTAATCAGATCATAAAGCCCTACGCGCCGGAAGACATCGAGAGAATGAAGAATTCCGTCGAGCAGGCGGGCTGGCGACGGGCGGTCGGCACTCTTGGTAATCCGAATTACTGGGGTTTGATCATCTCTATCGTCGCGTGCGTCGTCAGCTATCGGCTGTTCTGGCAGAAGCGCTGGATCTATGCCCCTCTTCTGTTCGGTCTGCTGGGAGCGGTTCTGTTCACCGGATCGCGGGCCGCCCTGGTCGCCTATTGCGGGGCGCTGGTGATCGGCGGGTGTCTGTTCCTCTTTACGCTCAAGAAAAAGCCGAGCGGGATGGTGCTTGTTTTCGCCGTCTTGGCCGGCGTGGCCCTTCTGCGCCTTGACCTCACGAGCGAAGTCGAGACGTCGGAGCGGTATTCGCTCGAACTGGGGCCGGGTACCCTCGAAATGCGGGTTGCCGTGTGGGGACGGATCCTCGACGAAATGTCGGAGGATCCGATCTCGTTCGTGATCGGACAGGGACGCGCAAGGACACCCGTATCGTCGGCTACGCCGATAACGCATACGTGAAAATTGTTCGCGAGCACGGATTGATCGGCCTGCTTCCCTACCTCTTCCGACGGCTTCATGATCCGGCGAACGCTGAACTTGGTGAAGGAAATCGACGATGACAATCGGGCGTGGCCGGGAGGAATCTTTCTCCTGCTCTTGGCCTGGGCGATTTTCGATCTGTCCGCCGACACTTGGTATGGCCCGCGCCTGATGGGCGCCATTCTGGTCCTTTACGGCTTCGTGCATACCGTGGGCGCCAACCGGCTCGCGGACACCACCGTTCGCAAGGCGGAAACGGCACGGGCCGAACCGCCGCGTGACCGAGTTTTATCGGAACCCCGAGCGTGAACGACCGCCGGATGGGTTCGCGGAAGCCCCAATGCCGAACCGGTCACGCACGTCATTTCACAAGGCGCACGCCATGACCTCCGATCCGTTGACAATCAGCGTCGCCATCCTGACCTGGAACAGAAAGGAACAGGTGCTCAGGGCCATTCGGTCCGCGTTCGAGCAGTCCTATCCTCCCCACGAAGTGGTGGTCGTGGACTCCGCGTCCACGGACGGCTCGGCCGAGGCCATTTCGAGGGAGTTTCCGACGGTCAGAATCATCCGCTTCATCGGAACCTCGGCTGTCCCGAGGGCCGATACATCGCCCTGGCGAACTGCGTGGGCGATGTGATCTTCAGCTTGGACGACGACGGCTGGCTTGCGCGGACACCCTGGAAGTCTGCGCTTTCGGACATTCCGGTCGAACGAACGCATCGGCATCGTGGATGCCGCATTGTTCCGCCCGAGGCGGCGACGAAAACCGACGGCGAGGTGGCGGTGACCGTTACCTCGAATTTCAGCGGAGGAGCGGCGCCACCGCCGGGAGACGTTCGACTCCGCGGGATACTATCCGGCCGATTTTTTCCGGCAGGGCGAAGAGAGCGACCTGGCTCCGCGGGTGATCGAGAGCGGCTACACGATCGTCCAATGTCCGCAAGCGATCCTGTATCACGCGCGGCCGAAAGCCAGCGCCATTCCGCCCAAACACTTTTTCTATGCCGCCAGAAACAGCCTTTTCACGATTACGCGCCAGTATCCGCTGCTGTTCGTGCCGCCGTCCGCGATTTACAGCATTTTATCGTGGAATATTTTAGGCATTCGAACGCTATCCCTGCACCATACCGCATGGGCTCTCGTCGTCTGGCTCGGAACACTGCCGCGCTGTTAACCCAGCGTCGCCCCGTGTCGTCAAGAACCGTACGAACGGTCCTCGCCCTGCGCGCCCGGAATCGTTTTTCACCATAGGGCCCCGGAGATCTCTAGAGCAATTCCCTATTGGGTTGACCATATCCGACGTGCGTGATGAAGGCGACGCATTCGCTTGGAGGGACCTGATTGAGAAGAGTTCGGATAGCGATTTTTTGCGCGAGATGATTGGCTTTGCCGCCGATCGTCTGATGGCGTGGAGTTGAAGGGCTGTGCGGCGCGGGCCACGGGAACGTAGCGCCTTGCGGGAGAACCAGCGCAATGGCTACCGCGACCGGCTATGGCAGACCCGGGCGGGGGCGGTTGATCTGAAGATCCCCAAGCTCAGGAAGGGCAGCTATTTCCCGGTCTTTCTGGAGCCCCGGCGGACGGCCGAGAAGGCGCTGACGGCGGTGATCCAGGAGGCCTACGTGCAAGGCGTCTCGACCCGCTCGGTGGACGACCTGGTGAAGGCGATGGGGATGACGGGGATCTCCGGCGCGCGGCTCTGCGCCGAGATCGACGTGCGGGTGAAGGATTTCCTGGCTCGGCCGATCGAGGGCGCGGCCGATTGGCCCTACCCTGCCTGGCTGGACGCGACCTACATCAAGGTGCGCGAGGCCGGCCGGATCGTTTCGGTGGCGGTGATAATCGCCGTGGCCGTCAACTCAGAAGGCCGAGGTCCTCGGGCTCGCCATCGGCCCGTCCGAGGCGGAAACCTTCTGGACCGACTTCCTGCGCTCCTTGACGCGCCGTGGCCTCAGGGGCGTCAAGCTGGTCATCTCCGATGCCCACGAGGGCCTCAAGGCCGCGGCCTGATCCGCACCGCCTTCGTCCAGGAAAACGACCGCCGTCGCGCAATGGCGCCAGTCGCCGATTCGCCCCGGTTCGAAAAGCTCGCCGAGCTGATGGACGAGGCCGAGCAAGATGTGCTCGCCTTCATGACCTTTCCCAAGGACCACAGAACCAAAATCCATTCAACCAACCCCTTGGAGCGCCTCAACAAGGAGATCAAGCGCCGCACCAACGTCGTCGGCATCTTTCCCAACCAGCACCGCCATCACCCGGCTGGTCGGCGCCATCCTGCTCGAGCAGAACGACGAGTGGGCCGTCTGCCGAAGATATCACGCTGGAAACCCTGGCCCAGATCAGCCATCCTGATCAAAGCCCGATCCAGATCGAGGCTCAATGAAACGGTAAACCCAAATGGCCGACACCGACAACTCGCCGCTCTTATACCACGACATGACCCACGGACGCGCCCCCCTGTTCAGGGCCGCGCGGTCCCTGGCGCGCGCCTCCCATGGGAACGGCGATATGGGTTGGTGGGGGGGGGGGGTAAACGCTTTTTGCAAAAACAACCCTTGCACAGTAGAATTTCGGCCGGAAAGACCCCTCCCGGCACCCTATTCCGTCCCTTCCGGATCCGCGCTAATACTCGATCCGCTCGACACCCTGGAACGTCAATTCGCCGCCGTCGGCCGTGTGGATGACGCCGGAGGCCTCGCCTTCGAATTCCAGGCCATTCGCCGTTTCCGTGTATGTGACGCCGTTATCCACTTGCAGGGTCCAGCCCGCGTCGACCCCGGGACCACCGGTCACGCCCTCCATCTGAATGGTGTCGACCCAACCCTCTCCGCCAATGAACACGTCGGTTCCGTCTCCGGCCCCGAAGGTGAACAGGTCGTCGCCGTCTCCGCCCATGGCCGTGTCGTCGCCGGCGCCACCGTCGAACGTGTCATCGCCGGCGCCGCCGTCGAGACGGTCGTTGCCTTCGCCGCCAAGCAGATTGTCGTCGCCGGCGCCGCCGGAGAGGGTGTCGTTGCCGTCGTCCCCCGACAGGGTGTCGTTGCCGGTGCCGCCGTCGGCCAAGTCATTGCCGGCGCCGCCGGACAAACTGTCGTTTCCATCGTCTCCGTACAAAGTATCCGCGCCGGTTCCCCCATCGACGGTGTCGTCGCCGGCGCCGCCGTAAAGCCGATCGGCCCCCTCGTCGCCCGAGAGATCGTCATCGCCCCAACCGCCTCGAACCGTGTCGTTACCGCTACCGCCCGAGATCGTGTCGTTGCCCAGCGACGTCCAAACCACGTCGTTTCCCGCCCCGGCGAGTACCGTGACGTCTCCGTACGTATGGGTGTAACTGGTCAGATCCACGAGGTCGTCGCCGCCAGCCATGTCGATGACCTCGACGTTCGCGATTCTCGCGGAGCCGCCTTGCGGGCTGAACTGATCATCCAGAAAAAGCGCCTCGCCGATATCGCTGCCCAGCAACGTATCGATGCCGTCGCCACCGTCGAACAGATCGTGATTGCTGCTCTTTCCATTCAGAGAAGCAGTCGTTCCGCTACCTTGCTTGCCGGGCCCGTTTCCGGCGTCGACGGCGCTGTAGCCGGGCCAAACCCAATCCGTGCTGTAATGCAGTTGGTCATCCCCAGCTCCACCATCTAAAACATCCGCGCCGCTGCCGCCATCGAGAGCATCGTTACCATCGCCACCGCTTATCGTGTCGTTGCCGCCGCCGCCGCCGATAGAGTCGTCGCCGCCAAGGCCGCCAAGGGTATCGTTCCCCGCGCCGCCCGAAATCGTATCGTCTCCCCCCGCGCCGGTGAGCGCATCACCTCCGGTGCCGCCGACCAGGAGTTGGCCTTCGTGTTCCGTCACGGCGAGGCTCAGGGTGGCGGGCGTCGACGCCGTGCCGTCGGTGACCTCGTAGCCGAGATCGAGCGAGCCGTTCCAGTCGGCGTCGGGCTCGAAGGTCCAGGTGCCGTCGCCGTTGTCGGTGAGCGTTCCGCCGGGCGCCGTGAGATTGGCCGCCGTCAGCGCGTCGCCGTCGATGTCGGTGGCGCCCTCCAGCAGCATCGCCTGGGTGATCAGAAGACTGCCGTCCTCGGCCATGGTCGCGGTGGTGGCGGCCGCCTCCGGGGCGTCATTGACGGCGGCCACGGTGAGGCTCAGGGTGGCGGGCGTCGACGCCGTGCCGTCGGTGACCTCGTAGCCGAGATCGAGCGATCCGTTCCAGTCGGCGTCCGGCTCGAACGTCCAGGTGCCGTCGCCGTTGTCGGTGAGCGTTCCGCCGGGCGCCGTGAGGTTGGCCGCCGTCAGCGCGTCGCCGTCGATGTCGGTGGCGCCCTCCAGCAGCATCGCCTGGGTGATCAGAAGACTGCCGTCCTCGGCCATGGTCGCGGTGGTGGCGGCCGCCTCCGGGGCGTCATTGACGGCGGCCACGGCGAGGCTCAGGGTGGCGGGCGTCGACGCCGTGCCGTCGGTGACCTCGTAGCCGAGATCGAGCGAGCCGTTCCAGTCGGCGTCGGGCTCGAACGTCCAGGTGCCGTCGCCGTTGTCGGTGAGCGTTCCGCCGGGCGCCGTGAGGTTGGCCGCCGTCAGCGCGTCGCCGTCGATGTCGGTGGCGCCCTCCAGCAGCATCGCCTGGGTGATCAGAAGACTGCCGTCCTCGGCCATGGTCGCGGTGGTGGCGGCCGCCTCCGGGGCGTCATTGACGGCGGCCACGGCGAGGCTCAGGGTGGCGAGCGTCGACGCCGTGCCGTCGGTGACCTCGTAGCCGAGATCGAGCGAGCCGTTCCAGTCGGCGTCGGGCTCGAACGTCCAGGTGCCGTCGCCGTTGTCGGTGAGCGTTCCGCCGGGCGCCGTGAGATTGGCCGCCGTCAGCGCGTCGCCGTCGATGTCGGTGGCGCCCTCCAGCAGCATCGCCTGGGTGATCAGAAGACTGCCGTCCTCGGCCATGGTCGCGGTGGTGGCGGCCGCCTCCGGGGCGTCATTGACGGCGGCCACGGTGAGGCTCAGGGTGGCGGGCGTCGACGCGGTGCCGTCGGTGACCTCGTAGCCGAGATCGAGCGAGCCGTTCCAATCGGCGTCGGGCTCGAACGTCCAGGTGCCGTCGCCGTTGTCGGTGAGCGTTCCGCCGGGCGCCGTGAGATTGGCCGCCGTCAGCGCGTCGCCATCGGCATCCGTCGCGCTGGAAAGCAGCATATCCTGGGTGATGAGTATGGAGCCGTCCTCGGACATGGCCGCCTCGGTCGGAACAACCGAGGGAGCCCGATTTTCGGCGGCCGCGGCACCCTCCGGCCCGGTGTCCAGCTCCGAGGATTGCCAGATATCGTCGACGAGACCGTCCGGGGACGGCGCCGGCGACTTCGCGGCCGGGGGCGAGAACCCGGCGTCGTCCGGCATTTCCTCGGAACGCGCGCGCGGCTCGGGTGAAGCCGGATCGCCTTCATCGGCGGCGGCAAACGAGCCCCGGTCGAGAACGGGAGGTCGCGGAGACGGTTCGCGAGAGCCGGTATCGGATACGGTTTCGCGGGGCACATGTCCCCCGTCGGCATAGGCGTGGGTGCTCCCGGGCAACTCCTCGCGCTCGTCGCCGGGCCGGCCGTTTTCGTCGCCGTCGCGGGTGTCGTGGGATACATCGTGACGTCCCTCGCCGGACATCCGTTTGTCGCTCTCCCGGGTCCCCTGGTGAATGTTGGCCAGAAAATTCGGATCGTCGACATCGGTGTCGAGGCCCCCCCGCGTGGCGCCGGGGTCGCCCTCGATGGCGGCATCCTTGGTATCGGCCAGGCTCGTCAGATCGTCCAGAAGCTGGCGTTCGTCCTGTTGCCCCCGGTTGCCGCCCTTGCGTTCGTTCATGCCCGTCATCGATCACCTTGCCGGCGATCGCCTTTCGTCATTCAGCCCGAAAACCCCTTCGAGGCGTCGAAGGGGCTGGTTGCAAATCGCTTTCCAATCCGCCGGCCCGCACCGCGTCACCGCTCGTGGAACGACTCGTCGACCGAGGCGTAGAACGGCTTGAGAAGGTATTGCAGCAGAGTCTTGCTGCCGGTCTTGATGTCCGCGTGAATGGTCATTCCCGGCAACACGTGATTGTGTTTCGGATCTCCGCCGACGTAGCCGCGGTCCAGTTCCACGAAACCCTTGTAGAAAGGCGTGCCGTCCTCCGCGACGAAGGTGGAGGCCGAGACGCCCGTCAGCGTGCCCGGTACGCCGCCGTAACGGGCGTAGTCGTAGGTCGCGACCTTGATCGTCACCGGCTGGCCCGCCCTGACATGCCCCACGTCCCGAGAGGAGATGCGCGCCTCGACGACCATCTCCCGATCCATGGGCACCACCTCAAGAACCACCGCGCCCGGCGGGACGACGCCTCCGATGGTATGAACCTCGAGCCCCTTGACGATGCCCGAGACCGGCGCCCGGATATGCAGGCGCCGCTCCTGGTCTTCCAGACCGTTGATCGCCTCGCCCAGCTTCGCCAGTTCCCGCGTCAGCGTGTCGAGCTCGGAGAACGCCTCCTCTTCGAGCGTCGAGTCCAGTTCGGCGAGACGGCTTTCGGATTCGGCTTGGGTCCGCTTGGCCAACACCAGCTCACCCCGCAGTTTCTGGAAATCGCCGGAGGCCTCCGCGAGCTGGCGCTGGAGGGCGAGGACCTTGATTTTGGACGACAGGCCCTTGTTCAGCAGCGTCGTGCCCATGCCCAGCTCTTCGTCGATCAGTTCGATGATCCGCCGATGGGATTTCTCCTGCCCCTCGAGCAGGCTGACCTGAGCCTCGGATTTTCCGATCTGGTCCTTCAACACCGCGCGGCGGCTGGCCCGCGCCTTGTCCTGGATTTGGAAGACCGCGAGCTGGTCCTCGGCCATGCCGGCGTACTCGGGCTCGATGAACGAAAAATCGGGCGTCCGTTCCTCGGCGAACGCGCGAAGACGCTCCGCTTTCAGTCGGAGTCCGGCGCGGTGGGTCAACATTTCCCGGAGGTTCGACAGGACCGAATTCGGGTCGAGCCTCACCAGCGTCTCTCCGGCGGTGACATAGTCGCCATCGCCGACGAGGATTTCGGCGACGATCCCGCCTTCGAGGTGCTGAACCGCCTGGACGTGCCCGGACGGCTTGACCTCCCCGGGCGCGGCGGCGACTTCGTCGACGGTGGTCATGGCCGACCATATGAAAAACGCGACGACGACGACCCCCACCGCGATGGTCACGGTCCTGACGAAGTCCGGAAGGCCGGCCTCCTCGAGGACGATGTGCTGGGCGAGAAACCTCGCCTCGCGCGCGCGCGGCTCGGCAGGCCTGGACGTTGGTTCGATGTCGTTCCGCTTGATGGTCCTGCTCACAGGATACCTCCTGGCATGCGCTTCATGACGTCCTCGACCGGTCCCGCCGCCATGACCTGGCCGCCTTCCAGCCAGATGATCTTGTCGGCGGCCTTCATATGGCTTGGCCGGTGGGTGACGATGAAAATCGTGGCCTTGCCCCTGAGTTGTTTGACGGTCTCGATGAATTTCTGATCGCCGACGAAATCGAGCCCGGCGCCCGGCTCGTCGAACAACATGATCGGCGCCCGCTTCAGATAGGCGCGGGCGAGGTTGAGGCGCTGCTGGAGGCTGGCCGGGATCTGCTTGACCGAAGCGTCGCCGACGCGGACGTCGAAACCGGTGCGCCGCCACTTCCCGGATCCCTGTTCGAGCGCGAGGATGTCTTCGAGCACGCCCGCCCGACGGGCGGCCTCGAGCAGTTCCCCGTCGCTCGCCAGCGGATTGGCGAGCCGCAGGTTCTGCGCGATGGTTCCGTAGAAAAACTGGCAGGTTTGCGGGACATAACCGATGGCGTGCCGCAATTCGATGGGGTCGATCTGGCGAATGTCGCGGTTATCGATCAGGATACTGCCGGCCTGAGGGGCGTGCATGCCGAGAAGAAGCTTCAGCAGAGTGGATTTGCCGGAACCGTTGGCGCCGACGATCGCCACCACCTCGCCCGGTTCGACGTCGAAACTGGCGCCGACGATGGCGGGATCGGCGTCCGCGGAATAGCGGAGCGACACCCGCGAGAACGTGACGCGTCCCTGAACGTTGTCGAGCGGCGCCGGCATCGCGCCCCTCGACCGCTCCGGGCGCATGCTCATCAGGCTGTTGAGCTGGGCGATGCTCGAACGGACCTGACTGATCTTGTTGATCACGAGAAAACCGGTCTGAAGCGGCGCCAGCACCCGCCACACCAGGATCATCGACGCGACGAGGGCGCCGAGGGTCATCTCGCCGCCGATCACGCGAACCACGCCGAAGCCGATGGTGGCGACGCCCGCCGATACCATCAGCACGTGGGAAATCGTCGAAATCAGGGCCGCCACCTGGGACGTGCGGAAGCCGTCCATCGCCGCCTTCGCCGAAAGGGCGCGGAACCGCTCCAGCCAGACCGCCTCGGCGCCGCTGTACTTGATGGCCCGAACGTTGGACAGGGTCTCGATCACGAATTCCTGCTTGCGCGAGGCCGCCTTCGCCGCCTTGGCCATGGACGACCGCACGACCGGCGCCATCGCCACGCCAAGGAGCGCGAAAAGGCCGAGCATGAAGATGGGAACGGTGGCGATGGGCCCGCCGAGAATGCCGATCGCGATAATGAAGATCACCACGAAGGGAAGCTCGAGCAGGATCAGCGCGATGGGACCGGAAAACACGTCGCGCACCGACTCGAAGCTCTTGAGCCGCGCCACCTGGGCGCCGATGGTAGACCCCTCGGTCAGGCTCGGCGGCAGGAACAGGATGCGCTGGAACACCGCGCCGCCGAGAATGGTGTCGATCCGGGCGCCGACGAACGCAAGAACCCGGGCCCGCACGGTCCGGAGCATGAAATCGCTCAGCATCGCGATCAGAACGCCGACGCCGAAATAGGCGAGCGTCACCACGGACCCCGTGGGGATGACCCGGTCATAGATGGACATGACGAACAGCGGTGTCGCCAGGGCCAGCAGATTGAGGATCAAGCTTGCCCCGAGTAGCTGGCAGACCAGTCCCCGGAACCGTCGCATGGTGGACCAGAACCAGCCATTTTCCGCCGGTTTCGGCCCGCGTTCCTCTTCTTCCACCGGAGTGAAGAAGTAGGCGGTGCCCTCCCACGCGGGCGGCGCTCCGTCGGTCACCGCGCCGGTGCCGCCGTCGACGATCCGGATCGTTCCCGATTCCGTGACGAGGACGATCACCGCGGGCCGCCCCTTGGGCACGAACAGACACGGCATCATCCGGGCATCGACGCGATCCAGACGGATGTCCGCCCACCGGCACCCGTAATTCAGGTTGCCCATCACGTTGAGAAAGCCGGTGATGTCCAGGGAGTCGATGAAATGAGGCACCGCCTCCGCGACGTGTCGCGGGTCGCCCTTCCAGCCGAGCGCGTCGATCAGCGGCAGCAGGCAAGCGGAGAGATCGTTCGCCGACCTCAGGGCGTCGAGCGGTCCGTTGCCGGCGGTATTGTCGACCGTTGCAGGAAGGTCGACGGCGGAAATCGGCGAACCGGCGGGGACGGCCGTGAGATGAAGGCGGGTCATGGTCACGCCGGTCTCTCCAGCTTGAGGTACGGTGCGTTGCGCGTCACGAGATCAGGCCGCTCGACCAGGCGCCCGTTCGCGATTTCGAAAACGCGGTCGGCGAGTTTGAGCGTCGAGGGCCGGTGAGTGACCAGGATCATGGTGCACGCGCCCCTCATCTCTTCGAGCAGGGCGTGCAGGATCCCGTCTCCGTGGCTGTCGATCGCGGCGTTGGCCTCGTCGAACAGCAGGACGCGCGGCTTGTTCACCAGGGCGCGCGCGATCATGATGCGCTGCTTGATGCCGCGACCGAGGGTATCGGACGCGCCCACCCCTACCTTGGTCTCGAAACCGGCCGGCATCCGCCTGACCACTTCGTCCAGACCCAGGCGCCGCGCGACATCGAACGCGGTATCCTCCCGCGCCTCCTGGAACATGGTGATGTTCTCGAGAATGGTCCCGTTGAACAGGACGCCGTGCTGCGGCACGTAGACGACCTGGCCGCGAACGCTGCCGGGACTGACGGCCGCCAGATCGTGCGTATCCACGATCACGGCCCCTTCCGTCGGCCTCAGCACACCCGCCATGAGACCGAGAAGGGTGCTCTTGCCACAGGCGCTCGCGCCGGTAATCCCCACCGTCTCGCCGGCCGCGACGCGGAGGCTGACGTCCTCCAGGACCGGAGGCATGTCCTCGCCGTCCTTGTTTTTGCCGTAACCGAAGGTGACCCGGCGAAGCTCCAGGTCGCCGCGCGCGGCGGGGAGCGCCGGCAAGCCCGGACGGGTCTCGGGCGGAAGCTCCATGACCTCCAGGACCTGGCGCCGGGCCAACTGGATCGCCTGAAACCGGGTCCAGATCCCGAGTGCCTTCTGCAATGGCTGCAGGCACCGGCCGGTCAGCATGGTGCACGCCACCAGGGCGCCGACGGTCAGCGAACCGTCGATCACCATCAGCGATCCGAAACCGGCGAGCGCGAACACACTCATCTGCGACGACGCGGCGCTCACGCTCTGAGCGGAGGAACTGTCGAAATTCAGGCGATAGCTGGTCGCGGCACAGTTTTCCTGGAGCTTTTCGTACCGCCGCAGGATCTGGTTTTCCATCGCCATGGCCTTGATGGTGTGGATGCCGCCCAAGGCCTCGATGATGAAATTGAAGCGGCGCTCGTCGGCCACCCGCCGTTCGTCGAGCGATTTCCGCAACCGCCTGCCGAGAAAGAACGCGAACGCCGAAAACATCGCGACCAGGGCGATCGGAACCAACACCAAGGCGCCCGCCAGATAGGCGATCACCGCAAGGAAGATGATGGTGAACGGGAAATCACACAGGACCAGAATGGCCTGTCCCGCGTAGAACTCCTTCAGGATGGACAGACCGTTCAGGCGCTCGAGCTGAGCGCCCGGCCCCTGCCGTTCGGTTTCGACGAGACTGGCCTCCATCACCCTCTCAAGGGCCAGGTAATTCGCCAGATGCTCGAACCGCGCGCCCATGCGGCCGCTGACATAGGACCGGACTTGCCGGAGAACCGCCTCCAGCAACAGGGCGGTCGCTATGCCCACGCCCAGCAGAACCAATGTCGCCTCGGCCGAGTTGGGAATAATCCGATCGTAGATCTGGACCAGCGAGAGGGGCATCGCCAGGGAGAGGATGTTGATGAACAGAGTGCAGACAATGAGATCGCGCACGCCGCCGGGCAGGCGCGCCAGCGATGACAGGTCGAATGGAGGCGTCCCGTCCGCGCTCCCGCGTTTCGCCTTCAGCCCCGGACCGGGCTGACAGGCGCGGATACCGTAGATCCCGCCCACGAGATGACGGACGCCGTCAAGCAGCCTCCACGGCGGCGACGGATCGCGTTTGGGGCGGTGGCGGCTTTGGGTGGCGTGTTTCATCGTCGATCGCGCACTTGTTGCAGACCGGGCCAGTAAAACACCACGGCGTTAATAGAGGATTGAGATGCCCCTAATGAGCCAAGCGGAAGGGCTCGGTATTGCAGTTCATCCCCCGGCCACGCGGCAATGGCGCAAATGTTCTTGTTTTGATCCGAAATACCTGCTAATGTTCTGTTTATGTTCCAAAATTGGTTCGTTTTTTTAACGATCCGGGAACGGTCCGAAAGCGTCGTCCGCCGTTTAGGGTGGAACGCGGATTTCATGCCGATTCGGGGAACGGGACCAAGGGAAGCCAAGCCAATGACCATGTACCGCGCCGCCGACGACACCCGCGCCGCATCCATGGCGGAAGCACGGTCGCGCGAACTGCTTGACAGGCGCGCCGAGACGGATCTCGCGAGACGATACCGCGACAGCCGGGACCCGTCCGCCCTCGCGCGGCTGGTGGGCAGCCACCAGCGGCTCGTGGTCAAGATCGCCGTCGAATACCGCGGCTACGGGCTGCCCCTGAACGACCTCGTTTCCGAGGGCAACGTCGGCCTCATGCAGGCCCTGGCGCGGTTCGATCCCGAGAGGGGCTGCCGCCTCTCGACGTATGCCATGTGGTGGATCCGCGCGGCGATCAGCGACTATGTGCTTCGGTCATGCTCGCTGGTCAGGATGGTGACAACCGAGGCCCATAAGAAGCTGTTCTTCAACCTGCGGCGACTGAAGGCAAAGTACCAGGAACCCGATGAAAGACAGTTGTCGCCTCGGGGAGTGAGCGCCATCGCCAAGGAACTGAATGTGCCGCCGTCCGACATCGTGCTGATGGATCGGCGGCTCGGCTCGCGCGATCTCTCCATCAACGCCCCGGCCCATGGGAGCGGCGACGCGGGCACCGAATGGCAGGATTTCCTGGTGGACGGTTCCGACAACCAGGAGGTGGCCACGATGGAGGCGGACGAGCGCCGCAAGCGCCGCGCGATGATGTTGAACGCCCTGGGCGAACTCGATCGGCGCGAACGCCACATCCTCGTGCACCGCCGGTTGAGGGACCGTCCGCGAAAGCTCTCGGAATTGAGCCGCGATTACGGCATCTCTCGCGAGAGGGTCAGACAGATCGAAGTCCGCGCCTTCAAGAAGCTGAAACGGCTGATGCATGCCGCGGCCGCGACCGGCGGCATGCTGAATTCAGACCCGCCGGGATGAAAGGCGCCGGGCTGTTTTCACCCGCTTCCGGGCCAGGAAGCCAACACGGACCACTAGAATCTGTAGCGAACGAGGACGCCGCCGAAAAGTTGATTGGCCGCGCCCTTGTCATCGGCGTCCGGGTTGCTCGCCGTTTCGTCGAGAAGGCGTTGGTAGCGCACGGCCGTATCCACGTCCCAGCTCGGCGTCAGGTTGTAGGTGACACCGACACCGATCCCCACGTCCTTGAAGCCGGATTGACCGTCCGCGTCCCGTCGCGACGCGGAGCTTCCGTCGAGCGCGGAGCCCTGGTAGTCGTCGGACGCATACGAAGAGGACAGATTGGCCCGGATGTTCCACGATTCGCCGACCGGCGCCGTGTAATAGACATTGGGAAGGAAGAGCCAGCCCCGTCGCGTATCCGCCGTGTCGGCGCTCAATTGAAGGTTGAGACCCACCACCGGGCTCGTCTCCAGCCCGTTGTCCAGCCGGTAGTCCACGAAGGCGCCCGCTTGCCACGCGGGAGCGCGGCCGGCGAGAGGATCGATCCGCCTGTCCGTAAACGCGCCGCGATCCTGGGAATAGCTGATGACCGGACCCACGTTGATCGTTCCCGACGGAACCACATTGGCCTTGAGCCGGAACGTGTTGTCCTCCGCGCCCCCCGCCATGTCGCCAACGGACGGCCGGAGGTTGTCCACAAGGTAACCGGTATCCAGCCCCTCGGCATCCGCGCCCGCGCTGTCGGGACCGGCCATGGCCGGTCCGGCCGCGAACACCAGCAACCCCACCGCCGCGATTAGGCTCCGGATCGACATACGGGACCACCCCAATACTGGCTCAAGATCTCTCCGCGAGGACACTTGATCGACATGACACCAAACGGCTCTCTTCAATAGAGCCAAATAACGCACATTTGCAACCTGAAGTCAACATATACAGAGATACCACACCTCTAAAAACGGGACGCCGCGATAGTCCTAATATGGACCTTTGCGAAGCAGGGATCAAACCCCGCCCGAGCGTTTTGTCCGCCGCCGACCGGGCTTTTTCCTCCCGCCGCCCTTCGCTCTCGCTCCCGTGCCTCGCGCCGTTCGCCCGGGGGATCGGGAGCCGTCCACGATTTCCAGAATAAGCCCGCCGGTCAACGGATTGGCTTCCACAAGCCGGGCATGAACGATCTGACCGAGCCGGAATTCGAGGCCCGCGTGCCGTCCAACCAGCCGGTGACGCTTTTCGTCGTGAACGTAATAGTCGTCCGGAAGGCTCCGCATGGGAACCAGGCCGTCGCCGCCGCTTTCCTCCAGGGTGACGAACAGCCCGAACCGGGTGACGCCGTTTATCCGGCCCTGGAAGATGGATCCCACCTGCTCCGCCAGGTAGCCGGCGGTAAACCGGTCGACGGCATCGCGTTCCGCCGCCGCCGCCCGCCGCTCGGTCGCCGAAATGTGCTCGGCGATGTCCTCGAGTTCGGACTGTTCGACCCGGCACCCGCCGGCACCGAGCCCGAGGGCGTCGATCAGCGCGCGGTGCACCAGCAGATCGGCGTAGCGCCGGATCGGCGAGGTGAAATGACAGTAGCGTGGAAGCGCCAACCCGAAATGGCCGATATTGGCCGGATCGTAGACCGCCTGAGCCTGGCTTCGCAGCACCACCTCGTTGACCATCGAGGCTTCCGGCGTGGACGCCGCCCGGGCGAGAATGCGGTTGAAATCCTTGGGCCGGAGGACATTCCCGCGCGCGAGCTTGAGATCGAGCGTTTGCAGAAACTCGCGCAGCGACTCCAGCTTTTCCGGCGACGGCTGATCGTGAACCCGGTAGACGCACGGAAAGCGCCGCCGCTCCAGCGTCTCGGCGGCCGCCACAT
This sequence comes from uncultured Alphaproteobacteria bacterium, assembly GCA_963701445.1. Lineage (GTDB taxonomy): Bacteria > Pseudomonadota > Alphaproteobacteria > Rhodospirillales > Defluviicoccaceae > CAKZLS01. The sequence goes on along the minus strand of CAVPAM010000032.1, from coordinate 77,452 downwards.
TGGCGCAGATCATGAACTCCTCGATCAATTTATGGCTTGCGAAGCGCTCCCGCGTCTCCACCCCGACCACCGAGCCGTCGTCACCGATCACCACCCGCCGCTCCGGAAGGTCGAGCTCTAGAACGCCGCGGGCCTCCCGCGCCCGCAGCAGGGACTCGTAGGCGCCGTACAGGGGCTCGATCACCGGCCCGGCCAGCGCACCGGTGGTGTCGTCGGGATTGCCGTTCCGCGCTTCCTGCACCTGGTCGTAGGTCAGGCGCGCGGCCGATCGCATCATCCCCCGAACGAACCGGTGCCGCAGCAGGGTTCCGTCGGCCCCGATCCAGAGGTGCGCCGCCAGGCATGGCCGATCCTCGCCCGGCAACAGCGAGCACCATCCGCCGGCGAGTGCCTCGGGCAGCATGTGAACGGCCCGATCCGGGAAATAGACCGAATTGCCGCGCTCGTGGGCGTCGTGATCCAGGGCGTCTCCGGGGCGCACGTACCAGGCGACATCGGCGATGGCCACCACCACGTGCCATCCCCCGGCGTTGCCGGAATCCGCGTCGGCCTCGGCCCAAACGGCGTCGTCGAAATCGCGGGCCTCGGCGCCGTCGATGGTGACCAGGGGCAAGGAGCGCAAATCGTCGCGTCCCTTGAGCGGCGCCGGCCCCGCGGCATTCGCCTGGCGGAGCGCGGCCTCCGAAAAGCGCGTCGGGATTTCGTGGTCATGAAGCGTGATCAGGGTGATGGACTTGGGGCCGCGTCCGTCGCCGAGGCGTTCCACCACGCGGGCGGGCCGCAACCCCAGCGGCCGCCCGGGACCGATCTCGGCCACGACCAACTCGCCCGGCTTGGCACCCATGGTATCGGCCGGGGCCACCACCAGTTCGTGCTTGGCGCGCCGGTCGATGGGCCTGACCCGTCCCTGACCGTCGCTCTCCTCGTAGATGCCGAGCGCGCGGCCCGCCGGCGTGGTCAGACGCCGCATCACCCGACCTTCGTAGAGGCCGCCTCCGATCCGCCTCAGCCGGGCCAGGACCCGGTCGCCGACCGCCACCGCCGCCCGGCTTGTCCTGTCGGGGACGATCTGGACGACCGGCACGGGGACATCGTCCGGCCAGGTTACCGGCCGGGCGAGAAGCTCGCCATCCATGTCGGTTCCGGTGATTTCGATCACGGCCACGGACGGAAGCGCCGTCGCGCGGCCATACTGCCGCTTGCGGCCACGACTGACGATGCCGTCGGCCTCCAGGTCCTTGAGGACGGTCTTCAGGAGAACCTTCTGCTCGGCGTCCAGTTGAAAGGCCCTGGCGATCTCGCGCTTGCCGACGTGTTTGTCGCTGGCGCGGATGAACTCGGCGATCTGGTCCCGGCTCGGGAACGGGACCGGCTTTTTCGGACTATCGGCGGGCATGCAACCCGCTCCGTGAAGGACTCAACCACCAGCCCCCGACTTCTTGGCGGCGGGTTTTTTGGCCGATGGTTTTTTCGGGGCGGGTTTCTTGGCGGGCGTCTTCTTCGCGGGAGCTTTCTTCGCGGGAGCCTTTTTGGCGGGCGTCTTTTTGGCCGATGGGTTTTTTGCGTTCTTCTCCTCGAGGATGGCGACCGCCCGATCCACGTCCAGGGTCTCCGCGTCGACGCCCGAGGGAAGGCTGGCGCGCAGCGAGCCATGCTGCACATAGGGCCCATACCGGCCCGAGCGCATCGTCACCGGCTTGCCATCGCCGGGGTGATTGCCGAGCGTTTTCGCGGAGGACTTCTTTTGCGGCGCGTCGGCGAACAAGGCGACCGCGCGATTGAGGCCGACATCGAGCACGTCGTCTCCGTCCTTCAACGAGACATACGTGGTTCCCATCTTCAGGTACGGTCCGAAACGGCCGAGCCCGGCGGCGATCATCTCCCCGGTCTCCGGATGGGGCCCGACCTCGCGCGGCAGCGACAGCAGCGCCAGGGCCTTGCCCAGGTCGACGGTGTTCGGGTCGGTGCCCTTGAGCAGCGAGGCGCGCCTCGGCTTGATCTTCTTTTTCCCTTCTTCCCGCATCTCGCCAAGTTGCACGTAGTGGCCATAGGGGCCCTTGCGCAGACTGACCTCGAAACCCGTTTCGGGGTCGGTGCCGAGCACCTGGTTCCCATTCGCCAATGCCACCGACGAGGCGGGGTCGTCGTCGCTGTTTTGAACCAGCGGCCGGGTATATTTGCACTCGGGATAGTTGGAGCAGCCGATGAACGCGCCGTAACGGCCCAGCTTCAAAGCGAGGCGTCCCTCGGTACAGGCGGGGCACACCCTGGGGTCGGTTCCGTCGGCCGTGTCCTTGAAGAAGTGAGGGCCGAGACGCTCGTCCAGGGCTTCCAGGACCTCCTTGACCCGCAGATCCTTGGTTTCCCCCACCGCCGCGCTGAAATCGCGCCAGAAGTCGTCCAGAACGGTTTTCCATTGCACGCGGCCGCCCGAGACATCGTCCAGCTTGCCTTCCATTTCGGCCGTGAACGAATAGGCGACGTAGCGCTCGAAGAAGCTGGTGAGAAAAGTGGTGACCAGCCGGCCGCGATCCTCGGGGAAGAACCGCCGGCTCTCCAAGCGGACATATTTCCGATCCTGCAGCACTCCGAGGATGCTGGCATAGGTGGACGGCCGGCCGATCCCCAACTCCTCGAGGCGTTTTACCAGGCTCGCCTCGGTGAACCGGGGCGGCGGTTGCGTGAAGTGCTGCTCGGAGTCGACGCGCAGCCGCTTGACGGCCTCGCCCTCGGCCAGGTCCGGCAGTATCCGTTCCTCGGAGTCGTCGCGCTGGGCGTCGTCGCTCCGGTCCGTATCGTCCCGCCCCTCCCTGTACAGCTTGAGGAAACCGTCGAAGGCGATCACCGATCCGGTGGCCCGGAGGGTCACCTGGCGGTCCGCCGAGACGAGGTCGACGGCGACCTGATCGAGGATCGCCGACTCCATCTGGCTGGCGACGGTCCGCTGCCAGATCAGCCGGTAGAGCTTGAGCTGATCCGCGTCGACGGAGCGGGCCACGTCCTCCGGCCGGCGCCTGACCTCGGTGGGACGGATCGCCTCGTGCGCTTCCTGCGCGTTCTTGGCCTTGGTCTTGTAGATGCGCGGCTTGTCCGGCAGATAGCTGGCGCCGTAGGCGGTTCCGATCAGGTCCCGGCAGGCGGCGATGGCCTCTCCCGCCATCTGCACGCCGTCCGTCCTCATGTAGGTGATCAGGCCGACGGTCTCGCCGCCGATGGTGACGCCTTCGTACAGGCGCTGCGCCACCCGCATGGTATGGGTGGCGCTGAACCCCAGCTTTCGCGACGCTTCCTGCTGCAAGGTCGACGTAATGAACGGCGGCGCCGGATGGCGGCGGGTCTTCTTGCGTTCGACGCTGCCGACGGAAAATTCCCGGGTCTCGACCGCGCGGACCGCCGACTCGGCCGTCTCCCGGTCCCCGATGTCCATCTTGCCGAGTTTGCGGCCTTCGAGATGGGTGAGGTTGGCCGTGATGTCCCGGCCGGCGGCGGTTCCGAACAGGCCGCTCACCGTCCAATATTCCCGGGAGACGAAGCTCTCGATCTCCCCCTCGCGCTCGCAGATGAGCCTCAGCGCCACCGACTGGACCCGCCCGGCGGACCGGCTCCCCGGCAGCTTCCGCCACAATACCGGCGACAGGGTGAACCCCACCAGATAGTCGAGCGCCCGGCGCGCCAGATAGGCGTGGACGAGTTCCTCGTCCAGCTCCCGCGGCTGCTGGAAGGCGTCGAGGATGGCGCTTTTGGTGATGGCGTTGAAGACAACGCGTTTGACGTCGACGCCCTCGAGCGCCTTTTTTTCTTGCAGAACCTGGCAGACGTGCCAAGAGATCGCCTCGCCCTCGCGGTCGGGGTCGGTGGCGAGATACAGGTGGTCGGCTCCGCGCACCGCCGCGGCGATCTCCGAAATATGTTTCTTGGCCTTGGCGTCGACCTCCCAGTCCATGGCGAATTCGGCGTCGGGCCTTACCGAGCCGTCCTTCGCGGGCAGGTCGCGGACATGCCCGTAGCTGGCCAGGACCTTGAATCCCGATCCAAGATACTTGTTGATGGTCTTGGCCTTGGCCGGAGATTCGACGACGACGACGTCCATGCAGCCCCACCTCCGATGGCGCCACGGCTAGACGGGCGCGATCAGGGATACTTTGTTTCCAGGGTGCCGCTCCACTCGGCCCGCCAACTCCCATTCCAGCAGAACCGTCGTAACGACAGCCGGCGACAATTGGCAGGTGCGAATGATTTCGTCAACCGTTACGGGCGTGGGCGACAGCGTTTGGGCGAGGACGCGCCGCGTGCCGGCATCCTCGGATCCCCCCGCGCTGTCGGGAACCGCCAACCCGGAACCGACCGGCGGTGGGCCCGGCCGCGCGCATGGGGGGACCCGGGTCATCATCTCGTCGAAAGCCCGGCGAACATCCTCGGCGGACTCGGTCAGGATCGCCCCTTGACGGATCAGGTCGTTGGTTCCCCGGGCGCGGGGATCGAGGGGCGAGCCGGGAACGGCGAACACGTCGCGGCCCTGTTCCAGGGCCATGCGCGCCGTGATCAGCGATCCCGAGCGCAGGCCCGCCTCCACCACCACCACGCCCCGCGCCAGTCCCGATATCAGCCGGTTGCGGCGCGGGAAGTGGCGGGCTTGCGGCCGGACACTCGTCGCGACCTCGGAGATCACGGCCCCGCGCGACACGATTTCGCCGTAAAGGGCCGTGTTCTCCTCGGGGTAGATCACGTCGACGCCGCCGGCCACCACCGCGACGGTGCCCGTTTCCAAGGCTCCCACGTGCGCCGCCGTGTCGATCCCGCGCGCCAGCCCGGAAGCGACGACCATGGGCGCGGCGCCCAGGTCCTCGGCGAGCCGGCGGGCGAACCTCCGGCCGTTCAGCGAAGCGTTGCGGCCGCCGACCATGGCGATCGTGGAGCGGGCCAGCAGACGGACATCGCCCCGGACGCTGATCAAGGGCGGCGCATCGGCGATCCGGGCCAGCAAGGGCGGATAGTCCGGCTCGCAGTGCGCGATCACGCGGGCGCCGATGGCGGCCGTGGCCTCCAGTTCGCGCTCCACGTCCTCCGGCCTAGCGATCGCGACGGGCCGCCGGCGCCCGCCCCGCCGGACGAGGTCCGGGAGCGCGTCGAGCGCCGCTTTCGCCGTTCCGAAGCGTTCGAGCAACGCGAAAAAAGTGATGGGACCGACGTTCTCGGACCGGATCAGCCGGAGCCAGTCGCGCCTTTCGGCTTCCGACAACCGCCGGGCTTCCGGATCTGTCATTCGCGGGTTCCGATACTTTATTGTCGATGGGGACCGCCGGTGGGGCCGCTTGCGGCGATCCACGAAATGCGCGTCTCGCGTTAAGCCCTTTTTAGCGTTGTTAAAGTTACTTTTGCGCTAACCCGCCATCCGCATGCGCGGGTTTTTGCAATCATCGCGCCGGGCGGCGCCGGGTACCGAGGGCAAGACGCATGAGCAACGACGATCAGAAGGTGGGCCATGTGGTTTCCGTCAAGGGATCGAAGATTTCCGGGGTCTTGATCGGAAAGGGCGCGGAACCGGGGGCGGCCCCCGACATCGTCCAGTTCGGCGGCCTTGTCAAAATGAAGACTCGAGTCTCCTCGGTTTTCGGCATGGTGGGAGGAATGTGGATCACGGATCCGTCCGTCGCTCCCGAAACGGCCCACAAAATGCTCGAGATCGACATGCTGGGCGAGGTGATCCACGCGGAGGTTTCCGGATCCGAAGCCCGTTTCCAGCGCGGCGTCTCGGTGTACCCGCCCCTGGGCTCGGACATCCTCGCGGTCACGCCCGAGGACCTCGCCCTGATCTATGCCCCGCCGCTGAGCTCCAACGTCCAGATCGGCACCATCCACCAGGATCGCAGCCTACCGGGCTTTATCGCCACCGACCGTCTGTTGGGCAAGCACTTCGCCGTGCTTGGCACCACCGGCTCGGGCAAATCCTGCTCCACCGCGCTCATCCTACGCGCCATCCTCGACCAGAACCCCAACGGCCACGTGGTCCTGCTCGACCCTCACAACGAGTACGGATCGGCGTTCGGCGAGAGGGCGGAGCTGATCAACCTGTCGAACCTGGAGCTTCCGTACTGGCTGATGAACTTCGAGGAAGCGGTAGCGGCGTTCGTCACCAGCGACGGCAAGGATCGGGAGATCGAAACCGCCATTCTGAAGGACGCCATCCTGGAGGCGCGCCGCAAGTTTTTCGGCGCCGAGGCGGACACCGACTACATCACGGTGGACACGCCGGTCCCCTACCGGCTCGGCGAGGTCCAGCGCATCATCGGCAACGCCATGGGGCGCCTGGACAAGACGGAAACGTCGCTGCCGTACCTGCGCCTGCAAACGCGCATTCAGGCCCTGAGCTCGGATCGGCGGTTCGCGTTCATGTTTTCCGGCGTCGTCGTGCGGGATACCATGACGCGCATCCTGTCGCGAATTCTCCGCGTCCCGGTCTCGGGCCGGCCGGCGACGATCATCGACCTTTCCGGCGTGCCCTCCGATATCGTCGACGTGGTGGTGTCGGTCCTGTGCCGCATGATCTTCGATTTCGCGGTGTGGAGCGTCGATGCCAAGGCGGTCCCGGTGCTGCTGGTTTGCGAAGAAGCGCACCGGTACGTTCCCAGCGATGAAAACCTCGGATTCGCGCCGACGCGCCGCTCGATTTCGCGGATCGCCAAGGAGGGACGGAAATACGGGGTCTCCCTGTGCCTGGTCAGCCAGCGGCCTTCGGAATTGTCCCCGACCATCCTGTCGCAGTGCAACACCCTGTTTGCCCTTCGCATGTGCAACGAGCTCGACCAGGAATTCGTCCGGACGACACTTCCGGACAGCGCCGGTGGGCTGCTCGCCGCGCTGCCGGCGCTCCACGCCGGCGAAGCCATCGCCGTGGGCGAGGGGGTCACCGTGCCCATGCGGCTTTGCTTTGACACTCTCGAGGAGTCATGCCGCCCGAAAAGCGGAACGGCGTCGTTTTCGGAGGCCTGGGAGACGGACCATATCGACGACTGGTTCATCGAGGAAACGATCAATCGCTGGCGCCATCAGCGCCGCGACGACACCAACGCGGCCGAGGCGGCCTGACCCGCCATCCTTCCGAAGCTGTTACTCGATCGCGGTGAACATGCCGCCGATGGCCTCGCTGACGATGGCCATCGTCCGCTTCGCTTCCTCTGCCTTGTAGGGCCTGGCCGCCACCTTGCCCCAGACCGGCCCCGGCCACGCGGGATCCGTCGCGTACCGGACGACATGATGGACGTGAAGCTGGGGAACTTCGTTTCCGAGCGCCGCCACGTTCATCCGGTCGGCGGAGAACGCGGTCGAAAGGTGTTCCGAAAGCTGAGAGGATTCTAAAATAAGGCGCGTCTGGTCTTCCTGGCTCAGCTGGAAGATCTCCTCGATACCCTCGCGTTCGGGAACGAGAATGAACCACGGATAGTTGGAATCGTTCTTCATCAGAAGCAGGCAGAGGGGAAACCGGCCGACCGGCATGCATCCGGCCTTCAGTCGCGGATGGAGCTCGAACATATGGTGACTCCGCCTCGGGCACGATCGGGATGACCGTCATACACCCGTTATCCTACACCGGATTTCAGCGCGGCCCCACTCCCTTGTGAGGTCAACCGTCGCCGGGCCGCCTCGATACCAGGGGCGGAGATTTGCGCAGCGACCGCCGGGGGGTGTCCGAATGGTTCTTGATCTCCGTCCTCGTTTTCAGGTTCGGGGCCTTGACGTTCGGGGCCGCGCCCTTGGCGGCGCCGGTCCCCGCGAAGTCTTCCGACCGGAAGAGGGCCGCCCGATTGGCCTGGGACTGGCGGCGCCTCTCGATGGTCCTCAAGGTGTTCCTCACCGTCGGGTGGCGGTCCGGTGACGACGCGCAGTAGAAGATGTGAGCCCGGGCGATAGCCTCGATGCGCGTCGGGACGTTGGGACGCCGGTAGTGCGTGTCGCACCAGCGCGCGTAGGCGGCCACCGTCCAAGGGTGCGCCGGCAGCGGCTTGAGCCGCCGTGCCCGGCACCAGTCGACGAAATCCAACCAGTTCTTTTCGCGTCTCTGAGCGATCATTGCCCACGACCATGTGTTGCAGAACCAACTCCTGATATTACCTCGGATGGGCCTCCGGGTGAAGACGCCGCAACCGCGCGTCGCGGCGGCAAAGCAAGAAAAAGCGGCCGCACAAAAGCCCCACGGACACGATGCTGGCAATCAGGATGCCCTCGAACAGGCCCATGACGCCGTGCCCGAGGAACGAACTCAGAAACCAGCACACCGGAACCATGACGCCGAAATAGCTGAAAACATGCAGGCCCGTGGGAACCCACGTCTCGCCCCGTCCGCGGAGCGCGTTGGCCATGACGCCCTGGCCGCCGTCCGCGACCAGCACCCATGCGCAAAATGCGACGAGCGGAACGGTCAGCGCGCGGAGTTCGGGATCGGCGGTGTAGAGCGACACCAAGCCGTCGGGAACGGCCGCGAACAGGATACCGAAACCGGACATGGCGACGGTATTGACCGCGAGACCGGTCCAGCCGGCAAGCGCCATGCCGCTGGCGCGCCGGTTTCCCCGTTCGATGCCGACCCGAACCGCCGTCGCCGACCCAACCCCGATCGCCACCATGAACACCATGGAAATGAGATTGAGCGCGATCGAGTAGCCCGCCAACGGCACGGGGCCGAGCCAGCCGGCAAAAACGCTAACGGCGCTGAACGCCATCGCCTCGACGCCGATGCTCGCGCCGGCGGCATAGCCGATCCGCCGCTGCGCGCGCCAGACGCCCCAGCCGCCGGCGGGGCGCGCGCGCACGGCAAACCGGGCATGATCCGGCATCCCCCAGACGTAGGCCACGAGCCCGACGGCGAGGAAAACGCGGACGCCGGTGGTGGCCCAAGCAGAGCCCGCCGCGCCCATGGCCGGAAAGCCGAGGTGGCCATAAATGAGCACCCAGTTCAGCAAAACGTTGACGATGTTGGCGACGATCACCATCACCATCCCCGGAACCGGCCGCTTGATACCCTCAAGGAAGAAATTGGTGGTCAGGAAAACCAGCGCGGCAGGCAGGCCGAGCCCGAGGATCTGGATCACCGGCCCGCCGCCCGCCGAGAGTTCGGGAGTCTGACCGAGCGCCCTGAGCAGGGGTTCGCCCGGCGCACACAGGAGCGCCGCCGCGAAGCCGGCGCCGAGGGCGAGGGGAAGCGAGCGCCTCCAGGCCGCGCCGCATTCCTCCGTCCGACCCGCTCCGTAGGCGGAGGCCGAGGACACCAGCGTTCCCATCATCAGTCCCATCATCGCCAGCAGCAAGGGGATCACCGGCGCCTGGCCGATGCCCTGGAAAGCCAGTTCCTGGGTGGAAAAGCGGCCGACCATGACGGTATCCACCATCGCCATGATCATGATGCCAGACCGTCCGACGACCACCGGTCCCGCGAGCCGGATCAACTCGGATGCATGACCGATCAGGCGCGACACCAGCGGCGCGTCATCGTCTCTGGTCTCTGAATTGCCCATTCATGGCATCCGGGTTGGAGGTGCTCGCGCCGGCCGGGGAGCGCGCGAAAAAAAATGGTGACCGTGCTCGGCTGTTGACTTTGCCTGGACGCGTTTGTAAGGGCCACCTTGTTTTTTCGCCGTGAAAAAAATGTCACCGGTTCACTCGTTGCCACGCTGGCATTCGCCCTTGAACCGGATATACTCCCCCTAACGCTCTGGGGGAGCCAACGGGAGTATCCAATGGAAGTCATCAATACGGATATCGCCATCGTAGGCGCTGGCGGTGCGGGTTTACGCGCGGCCATCGCCGTGGCCGAGGCGGATCCCAAAATGAATGTGCTGCTGATTTCGAAGGTCTATCCGATGCGCAGCCATACCTGCGCCGCGGAAGGCGGGGCCGCCGGGGTCATCAAGTCGAACGACAGTCTCGACTACCATTTCCACGACACCGTCGGTGGCGGTGACTGGCTGACCGATCAGGACGCGGTCGAGCTGTTCATCAACGAGATCCCCAAGGAACTCACGCAGATGGAGCACTGGGGCTGTCCGTGGAGCCGCGAGGAGTCCGGCCACGTCGCGGTGCGGCCGTTCGGCGGCATGAAAATCATGCGCACGTGGTTCGCCGCCGACAAGACCGGCTTCCACATGCTGCACACGTTGTTCCAGACGACGCTGAAATACCCCTCGATCAAACGGGTCGACGAGCACTACGCCACCGACCTGATCGTCGATGACGGGGTCACCCGGGGCGTGACGTGCATCGAAATGCGGACCGGTCAGATGAAGCTGGTCAAGGCCAAGGCGGTGATCATCGCCTCGGGCGGCGCGGGAAAGATCTTTCCGTTCACCACCAACGGCGCCATCAAGACGGGCGACGGCATGGCCATGGCGTATCGCGCCGGAGCGGCGCTGAAGGACATGGAGTTCGTCCAGTATCACCCGACCGGCCTTCCCGGCAGCGGCATTCTGTTGACCGAGGGATGCCGCGGCGAAGGCGGATGGCTTCTCAACAAGGACGGCTACCGTTATCTCCAGGATTACGATCTCGGCACGCCAACTCCGGAGCCGGTTCTGAAGTCCATGGAACTCGGCCCGCGCGACCGGCTGAGCCAGGCCTTCTGGCATGAACAGCAGAAGGGGCGGACGGTGCAGTCGAAATGGGGCGATGTCATTTACCTCGACATGCGCCATCTCGGTGAGAAGAAGATCGACGAGCGGCTGCCGCTGGTTCGCGATCTGGCGCGCAGCTACGTCGGCGCCGATCCCGTTACGGACCTGGTGCCGGTGCGTCCCGTCGTACACTACATGATGGGCGGCATTCACACCGACATCGACACCAAGACCACCCTGAGCGGCCTCTATGCCGCGGGCGAATGTGCTTGCGTTTCCATCAATGGCGCCAACCGCCTCGGCTCCAATTCGCTGGGCGAGCTGCTCGTTTTCGGCGCCATCGCCGGACGCCAGGCGGTCGAGCACGTGAAGTCCGTGAAGGCGGGCGCCGACGCGGCCATCGAGAAGCAGGCCGCCGACGCCGATGGGCGTATTCAGGCGCTGTTCAAGGGCAAGAGCAAGGGCAAGGGCACCGAACGGGTTTCGGTTCTTCGCAACGAATTGACCCACAGCATGGAAGACGGTTGCGGCATTTACCGGAGCGAGGAATTGCTCAAGGCCACCGTCGACAAAATCCACGAAGTCCGGGACCGGTTCAAGAACGTGGTGCTCGAAGACAAGAGCGCTGTGTTCAATACGGATCTGACCCAGGTTCTTGAACTGGGAGCGATGATCGAAGTCGCGCAGACCGTTGCCGTGTCGGCCCTCGAGCGCAAGGAATCGCGTGGGGCGCACCAGCGTCTCGATTACGAGAAGCGCGACGACGTCAACTATCTCAAGCACTCGATGGCGTATTTCGACGCGAGCGGAGACCCGCGCATCGAGTATCTCGATGTGGTCATCACCAAGTCGCAGCCGGCAGCGCGTGTCTACGGCGCCGCCGCGGGAGGTCAGGAAATCTGATGGAAACACGCAATATCACATTGGAAGTCATGCGGTATCGGCCGGAGCAGGACGAGCAGCCGTTCTTCCAGACATACGAGAATATTCCGTGCGACCCGGATTGGGTCGTCCTCGACGCGCTCAATTACGTCAAGGACGAGATGGATCGTTCGCTGTCGTACCGCTGGTCGTGCCACATGTTCGTATGCGGAAGCTGCGGCATGGTCATCGACGGAGAACCCAAGTTGGGGTGCAAGGCGTTCCTCAAGGATTACGGCGACAAGATCCGGGTCGAGCCGCTGAGTAATTTCCCAATCGAACGCGACCTGGTGGTCGTCATCGACGACTTCGTGGAGAAGCTGGAGAGCGTCAAGCCTTACCTCATTCCCAAGGAAGCGAAATCGGTGGACCAGGGCGAGTACCTGCAGACGCCGGCGCAGTTGAAGACCTACAAGCAGTACTCCATGTGCATCAACTGCCTGCTCTGCTACTCCATCTGTCCGCAATACGGCCTCGTCGACGACTTCGTGGGCCCGGCGGCGCTGGCCCTGGCGCATCGATACAACGCGGATTCCCGGGACGTCGGCCGGAAGGCGCGGGAAGACGTGGTCGCCAGTCACGACGGCATCTGGGAATGCAGCTTCGTGGGCGCCTGCTCCCAGGTCTGCCCCAAGGACGTCGATCCGGCGGGTGCCATTCAGCAGACGAAGATCACCAGCGCCATCGACTACGTGACGTCGTTCCTGCCGGGAGTAAAATCATGAGCCGGAAACCTTACGTACGCGAGATGTCCAAGACGTCCTGGTTTCTGAGCCAGGCTCGCTACCGGGACTACATCCTGCACGAGGTGACGTGTATTTTCATCGCCATCTATGCGCTGATCCTGATCGTCGGGCTGTTCCGGCTCGGTCAGGGGCCGGAGGCATGGCAGGGGTGGCTGGACGGGCTCAGCAGCCCGCTCGGCATCGTCTTCCATGTCTTCCTGCTGTTTTTCATCGCGGTCCACACGTTCTCGTGGTTCAAGGTGGTGCCCCAGGCGATGCGCATCCAGCGGGGCGAGCACTTCGTGCCCGGCAACCTCATCGTCGGCGTCCACTACGGCGTACTGGCGGTGATCACCCTTTTCGTTCTGGTCTTGGCGGGAGCGGCATAAGAAATGGCACGTTCAAGCAAAGCAATTCCGTGGTTCCTGTTCGCCGGCGGCGGCACGGCAACCGCGTTCATTCTTCCCGTGATCGTGGTGATTACCGCGTGCTACGCGTTCTTCGGCGGGTTCTCGAGCGCCCTGTCGTACGACACCCTGCATGCGTTCATCAGCAACTGGCTGGTCAGACTGATCGTCTTCGGCATCCTGTTCCTGACCCTGTGGCACGCCGCCCACCGGTTGCGCGTCGTCGCCCATGATTTCGGCATCCGCGCGGATACCCCCGTTGCCGTCGTCGTTTACGGCTTGGCGGCGATCGGAACCGTCGCGACGGCGATCGCGCTCCTCAGTCTCTGAAAACCGGAAATACCGGGCGCAAGCGAAAGGCGGGTGCATCACCCGCCTTTTTGCCGTGTGGCCCGGTTACGCGGTCCGGTAAATCAGGTGATAACCGAACGGCGTCTCGATCACTCCGCTGACGCCGCCGACTTCGAGGGCGAAGGCGGTGTCCTCGAATTCCTTCACCATCTGTCCGCGCCCGAACGAACCCAATTGCCCGCCCTTGGCGCCCGAGGGGCAATCGGAGTGTTGGGCGGCGAGGCCTGCGAAATCCGCGCCTCCATCCAGGTCTTCCTTGATACTCTCCATCTCTCTCAGAGCCGCTTCCTTGGAACGGGTCGCCGTCGAGCGCATGGAGCCCTCGTACATGAGCAGGATGTGCGATGCTCCCACCGTTTCAGCCATGATTGCCTCCCAATCGCATAATTCGAGCAAGTGGGGAACATGGGGACGGATGCCTCCATGCGCAACCAAATTAGGTCCCATCGGGCGATGCCAGGGGTCTGGAATTCCGGTCCGGAGAAGAAACGACCCCGCCTTCGCAACATCGCCTTCGCGCCCGCCCGGACTCCTTGACGCTCTGTTCCCGGTGCCTTAGGTTCACCGTGTACGGGTCGTTTTTGGCCAGTTTCGAAGGTGTCCGCGAGGACCTAAGTCGCCGTTTTGAGGGATGGGATCGGCGCGGCAAACCGAACAGTATAATTTTGAACCGGGGCGGGATCTCCATGAGCGATAGCCAGATCAAATTCGTCGAAGACTTCGCGACACCCACGTACGACGAATGGGTGGCGGAAGTCGACAAGGCGCTTAAAGGCGCGCCTTTCGAAAAAAAGATGTACACCAAGACCTACGAGGGGATCTCGGTCAGGCCCGTCTACACGCGGCACGACTGGCCCCCCACCGGCGATCCGTCGGGGTTCCCCGGAATGTTGCCGTTTACGCGTGGCAGCAACGCCGCGGGCAATCGGGTCGACAACTGGGACGTCAGGCAGATTCACGCCTATCCCGACCCCCAGAAGTGCAACGACATCATCCTGAAAGAACTCACGCGCGGGGTCACGTCGCTGATCCTGCGGTTTGACGCCGCGGCGCGCGGCGGGATGGACGGAGATTCCGCGAACGCCAAGGGATTGGCGGGCGACGACGGAATCATGGTGTATTCGGTCGACGATCTTGATCTGTTGCTGACCGGTGTTCATCTCGACCTTGCGCCGATCACGCTCGACGCGGGCGCCCAATTCCTGCCGGCGGCCGGCCTTCTGGCGGCGTTGTGGAAACGGCGCGGCGTGAGCGCCGATAAAGCCCTTGGCGCGTTCAACGCCGATCCGTTGGGCACGCTGGCGGCTACCGGTACATTGCCGGCATCAGTCGATACGGTTCTGACGCACATGGCCGACCTCGCGCGGCATACGGCGGCCACCTACCCCCATGTGACGGCGATCAACGTCAACACTTCGGCCTATCACAATGCCGGAGCCTCCGAGACGGACGACCTGGCGGCCTCCATGGCGACGGCGGTCGCCTATCTGAGGGCCATGACCGCCGCTGGCATGGACATCGACAGTGCCTGCCGGCAGATCCTGTTCACCTACTCGGTGGACTGCAATCAGTTCCTCGGCATCTGCAAGCTTCGCGCGGCGCGCAAGCTGTGGAACCGCGTTGCCGAGGCTTGCGGCGCCAGCGAGGCGGCCCGGGCCATGAACCTGCACGCTGTGACCGCCCAACGGATGATGAGCAAACGCGATCCATGGGTGAACACACTGCGGGCCACGGTAGCGTGTTTCAGCGCCGCCGTCGGAGGCGCCAGAAGCGTCACCGTTCTTCCGTACAACGCGGCTATCGGCCTGCCGGACAACATTGCCCGCCGGGTCGCGCGCAACACTCATGTGGTGCTGGCCGAAGAGTCGAACATCGCCAAGGTCATCGACCCGGCCGGCGGCTCCTGGTACGTGGAAACCCGTACCGACGAGTTGGCGAAGGCCGCGTGGGCCGAGTTTCAGGCCATTGAAAAGGCGGGCGGGATGGCAAAGGTGCTCGCCGACGGCAGCTTCGCAAAGCAGATCGCCGAATCCTACGCGACGCGGGAAAAGAACTTGTTCAAGAGAAAGGACCCGCTGACCGGTGTCAGCGAGTTCCCGAATATTCTCGAGACGCTCGACACCCCCGAACAGCCGGACCTCAAGGCCTGCGCAAAGGCGGCGGCCGGACGCCTGGAGAAAACCCGTAAAGGCGCCCAAGCGAAATTGGACGCCATTAAATCCGCTGGCGCGGACAAGGTCGCGGACGCCGTGTTCGCCGCCGCCGCCGGTGGCGGAACCATCGGCGCCATGGCCGGCGCCCTTGGCGGCACCGCCGCCAAGATCTCGGCGTTGCCGACGCACAGGGTTGCGGAGAAGTTCGAGGCCTTGCGCGAAGCCAGCGACGCCTGCCTGGAGAAGACGGGCAAGCGCCCGCAAATCTTCCTGGCGAACCTCGGCCCCATCGCCAAGCACACGGGACGCGCCACCTTCGCCAAGAACTTTTTCGAGGTGGGCGGTATCGAAACGCTGACCAACAACGGGTTCGACAATGCCGAGGCCTGCGCCCAAGCGTTCAAGGATAGCGGCGCCCGGATCGCGATCATTTGTTCGGCCGATCCGCTCTATGTGGAAATGGTGCCGAGCGTGGCTCCGGCCCTCAAGGCCGCCGGCTGCGAACGGCTCTACTTGGCCGGCGCGCCCGGCGAGCACAAGGACGCATACATGCAAGCGGGCGTCGACGAGTTCATCTTCATGGGCGGGGACGTGTACACCACGACGCGTTCCGCCCTGGCTCTTCTGGGAGTGATCGACCAATGACTGGTATTCCCAATTTTTCCGAAATTCACCTAGACACCCAGAACGCTCCCAGCGGCGAGAGCCATGCCGACTGGGCCGCGCGTTTCAAAAAGGAAACCGGGAAATCTCCCGAGCAGTTCCTGTGGGAAACTCCCGAACAGGTGAACGTCAAGCCGTTGTATTCGGCGGCCGATCTCGACGGGCTGGATCATCTGGACACGATGGCCGGCATCCCGCCTTACGTTCGCGGACCGTATTCGACCATGTACGTTACCCGTCCCTGGACGGTGCGCCAGTATGCGGGCTTCTCAACCGCCAAGGACAGTAACGCTTTTTATCGGCGCAACCTGGCGGCCGGCCAGAAGGGCCTCTCGGTCGCCTTTGACCTGGCGACCCACCGCGGCTACGACTCCGATAATCCCCGGGTGGCCGGCGACGTGGGCATGGCCGGCGTGGCCATCGACTCCATCACCGACATGCGGGTCCTGTTCGACCGCATTCCGCTGGACGAGATGACCGTGTCGATGACGATGAACGGCGCGGTGCTGCCGATCCTGTCGCTGTATATCGTCGCGGCCGAGGAGCAAGGCGTCAAGCCGGAGCAGTTGGCGGGCACCATCCAGAACGACATCCTCAAGGAGTTCATGGTCCGCAACACCTACATCTATCCGCCCACGCCCTCGATGCAGATCATCTCCGACATCTTCTCGTTTCACCTCGCAGAACATGCCGAAGTTCAACAGCATCAGCATTTCCGGTTACCACATGCAGGAAGCGGGAGCGACGGCGGACCTGGAGATGGCGTATACCCTCGCCGACGGCGTCGAGTATGCCCGCGCCGGCATGAAGGCCGGCCTGACCATCGACCAGTTCGCGCCGCGTCTGTCGTTCTTCTGGGCGATCGGCATGAACTTCTACATGGAAGTCGCCAAGATGCGGGCGGCGCGCATGCTGTGGGCCAAGCTGATCAAGCAGTTCGACGCCAAGAGCAACAAGTCCCTGGCGCTCAGGACCCACTCGCAGACGTCGGGCTGGAGCCTCACCGCGCAGGACGTCTACAACAACGTGGTGCGCACCTGCGTCGAGGCCATGGCCGCCACCCAGGGCCACACCCAGTCGCTGCATACCAACTCCTTCGACGAGGCCCTCGCGCTTCCCACCGACTTCTCCGCCCGTATCGCCCGCAACACCCAGCTGTTCCTGCAGCAGGAAAGCGGCACGACACAGGTCATCGACCCGTGGGGCGGCAGCTATTACGTGGAGCGCCTGACCCGCGACCTGGCGGAAAAGGCATGGAGCCACATTCAAGAGGTGGAGCAATCCGGCGGAATGGCCAAGGCCATCGAGCAGGGCATTCCGAAACTGCGTATCGAGGAGGCCGCGGCCCGCACCCAGGCGCGGATCGACTCCGGCCAGCAGACCGTGGTCGGCGTCAACAAGTACCGGCTCGACGAGGCCGAGAAGATCGAGGTGCTTAAGGTCGAGAACGCGCAAGTGCGCCGCCAGCAGATCGCTCAGCTCGAGGAGCTCCGCGCCAACCGCGACCCCGTCGAGGTCGAGCAGAAGCTTCACGCGCTCACCAAATGCGCCGAGAGCGGCGGAGGCAACCTTCTGGCCCTCGGTATCGAAGCGGCCCGCGCGCGGTGCAGCGTCGGTGAAATCAGCGATGCGTTGGAAAAGGTTTGGGGCCGTCACAAGGCGGAGATCCGGGCCATCTCCGGTGTGTATAGCGGTGCCGTAGGGGAGACGTCGGATATGGTGACCAAGGTCCACAAGATGGTCGACGAGTTCGAGGCCAATGACGGCCGCCGTCCCCGCATCCTCATCGCCAAGATGGGGCAGGACGGTCACGACCGCGGGCAGAAGGTGATCGCCAGCGCGTTCGCCGACCTGGGTTTCGACGTGGACATCGGACCGCTGTTCCAGACGCCGGCGGAAGTCGCGCGTCAGGCGGCGGAAAACGACGTGCATCTGGTCGGCGCCAGTTCGTTGGCGGCCGGGCACCTCACGCTGGTGCCCGAACTCCGGCAGGAATTGGACAAAATGGGCCGCGACGACATCCTGATCGTAGTTGGCGGGGTCATTCCCCCGCAGGACTACGATGCGCTGTACAAGGCTGGCGCCACCGCCATCTTCCCGCCGGGTACCGTAATCGGCGAAGCGGCCATGTCGTTGATCGCGGAGCTCAACAAGGTCCTCGGCTACGCCAGCGAAGCCGCGTAGCCGATGGCGATCGGCCCCGAGGGCGCTTTTGCACCGGAGGTCGTCCGCGTCCGCAGGCGGGCGACCTTCACGGTGGACGACTACGTGGACGGCGTATTGTCCGGCGACCGGACGATGCTCGGCCGAACCATTACGGTCATCGAAAGCCGCAATGCACGGCACCAGGAGATTGGGCAGGAAATCCTGCTCCGGCTCCTGAACCACATTCGCGGCATCCCGCACGCGAAGCGCGCTCATCGCATCGGCATCACCGGTGTCCCCGGGGTCGGAAAAAGTACGTTCATCGAGGCGTTCGGCTGCAACCTGACGCGATCGGACCATAAGGTGGCGGTCCTCGCCGTCGATCCGAGCAGCACGGTCAGCGGCGGAAGTATCCTGGGCGACAAGACACGCATGCAGGAGTTGTCCGTCGAGCCGAACGCGTTTATCCGGCCGTCACCCTCGTCCGGAACCCTGGGCGGCGTGGCCCGGGCGACCCGGGCAACCATGGTGGTGTGCGAGGCGGCCGGTTTCGACGTGATCCTCGTGGAGACGGTCGGCGCCGGCCAGAGCGAGGTCGCCGTCTCGGAAATGAGCGACTTCTTCCTCGTCCTGATGCTGCCCGGCGCCGGCGACGAGCTTCAGGGGATCAAGAAAGGCGTGCTCGAAATCGCCGACATGATCGCCATCAATAAAGCCGACAGTGACGAACTGAAAGCCAAGCAGGCTTCGGTCCACTACCGCAATGCCCTCAAGATCATGAAGCACTCCAGCCCCAACTGGGAGCCGCCGGTGGTCCTATGCAGCGGGCTCAACAACATCGGCCTCGACACCCTTTGGGAAAAGCTGGTCGAACATAAAGAGAAACTGCTGGAAACCGGCGAGTTGCAGGATAAGCGGCGGCGGCAGCGGATCCGATGGATGTGGGCCATGCTCGAGGACCGGCTGATGACGTCGCTCAAAACCCACCCCAAGGTCGTCCACGAACTCCCCGAAATCGAGCACGCCGTTTCGGAAGGGCGCCTGACAACCACCCTCGCCGTGGAGCGCAT
This sequence comes from uncultured Alphaproteobacteria bacterium, assembly GCA_963701445.1. Classification (GTDB taxonomy): domain Bacteria; phylum Pseudomonadota; class Alphaproteobacteria; order Rhodospirillales; family Defluviicoccaceae; genus CAKZLS01. The sequence continues at coordinate 58,416 of CAVPAM010000032.1, read as the reverse complement.
TCTGGCGGCGTTTCGCGAATAGCGGACTGTTACCGCTCGCGGTCCTCCTGTTCCCACTGAAGAATATTGGCGTGTAGGGCCTCGTAGCGACCGCCCACGTTCTCGCCGAACAGCGGATCCTCCTGATCCGTCATTCTCTCCTCCAGTTCCCGCCAGTCTTCCGGCGTCAGAACCGCGAGAGCCGCCGGGAAGAATAGCCGTTCCTCCTTTTCCATATGGTCTTTCTGGAAGGCGAGGAAGTCCCGCGCCCATTTCTCGAACGGCTCCCCGGGCATCCGCTCCCCGGCACGCAACGATCGCGCCGCGGCGGCGAAATCGCGGGCCCGGGACGCGATTTCATCGTGTTCGCTCTGAAGGTCGCCGACCTGCTCCGCCGCCGCCGGATCGCGCTCGCGCAGCTTCGCGAACACCAGGTTCTCCTTGGGATGATGGTACAGATCGGGAAAACTGAGGAAGTAGTCCGCGATGCCTTCAATGATACCGTAATCGAGGACTCCGGAGTTTTCGGACGTCGCCACCTGCCGCTCAAGCGTCTTGATCAGTTTCGAGATATTGGCGTGCTCCCGCCGCAACACCCGGATGACGTCCGTCATGCTTCCCAACCCTTGAAATCGTCCGGCCCAGCGCCGCGACGGACGCAAGAAAATCATGGTGGCGACCGTTCTCCACCCCTCATACGGTACAGGGCGACGGCACGGGTTTTCAACCTCTTACGCCGCCCCCGGGCGGGAATTTCCCGCCACGGCGCCGCCTCAAACGGCGCCGCGCGGGAACAGCGGCGTCAGGCCGCTTCCGCCCTCACCGCGTTGACTGTCAGGCCACCGTCGCCAGCGGATACCTTGACCAGATCGCCGTCGTTGATCCGCCCCTCCAGGACAAGCGTCGCGAGGGGGTTCTGCAGATCCCGCTGGATGACCCGCTTGAGCGGCCGTGCTCCGTAGACCGGATCGTAACCGGCCTTGGCCAGCCAGGCGATGGCCGCCGGGTCGAGGTCGAGTTCGATCTTCCGGTCGGCGAGCAAGCCCCGCAGCCGGCCCAGCTGGATTTCGACGATGGCATCCATCTGTTCCGGGAACAGCCGGTGGAACAGGATGATCTCGTCGAGGCGGTTCAGGAACTCCGGCTTGAAGGCGGCGCGGACAATGGTCATGACCTGCCCGCGGACCTCGCCGGAGTCGTGTCCCTCGGCTTGACTGGCGAGGATATCGCCGCCCAAATTCGACGTCAGGATGATCAGCGTATTGCGAAAATCCACGGTGCGCCCCTGACCATCGGTCAACCGTCCGTCGTCGAGGACCTGCAACAGCACGTTGAAGACGTCCGGATGGGCTTTCTCCACCTCGTCGAACAGAATGACCTGGTAGGGACGCCGGCGCACCGCTTCGGTGAGCGATCCGCCTTCCTCGTAGCCGACATAGCCCGGCGGCGCGCCGATGAGGCGCGCGACCGAATGCTTCTCCATATATTCCGACATGTCGACGCGAACCATCGCCGTTTCGTCGTCGAACAGGAACTCGGCCAAAGCCTTCGTCAGCTCCGTCTTGCCGACGCCGGTGGGGCCGAGAAACAGGAACGAACCGATGGGCCGGTTGGCGTCCTGGAGACCGGCGCGGGCGCGGCGAACGGCGTTCGATACGGCGGTCAGCGCTTCCTCCTGACCGACCACCCGCTTGCCCAGGTTGGTTTCCATCTGAAGCAGCTTGTCGCGCTCCCCCTCCAGCATCTTGTCGACCGGAATGCCGGTCCAGCGGGAAACGATGCCGGCCACGTGCTCCGCGGTGACGGCTTCCTCCAGCATGCGGTTGTGCTCCGCCTCCTCCGCCGCGTGGAGCTGGCGCTCCAACTCCGGGATGCGCGAGTATTGCAGCTCTCCGGCTTTCTGGTATTCGCCCTCCCGCAGATAGCGCTCCACACTGATTCGCGCCTGGTCGAGCTCCTCCTTGAGCTTGGTGGCGCCCGCCAGCGCGTCCTTCTCCGCGCGCCACTGGCTGGTCAGCTCGGCCGACCTCGGCTCCAGTTCATGGAGTTCCTTTTCGAGCTTCTTGAGCCGATCCTTGGATGCCTGATCGTCCTCTTTTTTCAGGGCCTCCCGCTCGATCTTCAACTGAATGATGCGGCGGTCCAGTTCGTCGATCTCATCGGGTTTGGAATCCACCTGCATGCGCAGGCGGCTCGCCGCCTCGTCCATCAGGTCGATGGCCTTGTCGGGCAGAAACCGGTCCGTGATGTAGCGGTTGCTGAGGGTGGCCGCCGCGACGAGGGCGCTGTCGGTAATGCGGACCCCGTGATGGAGCTCATACTTTTCCTTGAGGCCGCGCAGGATGGAAATGGTGTCCTCCACCCCCGGCTGAGAGACGAACACCGGCTGGAACCGGCGTGCCAGGGCCGCGTCCTTCTCGATGTGCTTGCGGTATTCGTTGAGGGTCGTGGCACCGATGCAGTGGAGTTCGCCGCGCGCCAACGCCGGCTTGAGAAGGTTGGACGCGTCCATGGCGCCCTCGGCGGCGCCGGCGCCGACAATGGTGTGCATCTCGTCGATGAACAGGATGATTTCGCCCTCGGCGGCCGTGGTTTCGTTGAGCACGGCCTTGAGACGCTCCTCGAATTCGCCGCGGAACTTGGCGCCGGCGACCAGCGCGCCAAGGTCGAGGACCATCAATTTCTTGTCTTTCAACGTCTCCGGGATGTCGCCCTTGATGATGCGCTGCGCCAACCCCTCGACGATGGCGGTCTTCCCCACCCCGGCCTCGCCGATCAGGCAGGGATTGTTCTTGGTTCGCCGAGACAGCACCTGAATGGTTCGCCGGATTTCCTCGTCTCGGCCGATCACGGGATCGAGCTTGCCCTCCGCCGCGAGCGCGGTCAGGTCGCGCGCGTATTTCTTCAGAGCGTCGTAAGAGTCCTCGGCCGTGGGGCTGTTGGCCGAGCGGCCCTTGCGGACTTCCTCGATGGCCTTGTTGAGGTTCTGAGGCGTGATGCCCGCGTTGGCGAGGATCCGCGCGGCCGGCGTTTCCGCGGCGAGAGCCAAGGCCAAGAGAATGCGCTCGGCGGTGACGAAACTGTCGCCGGCCTTTTCGGCGATCTGTTCGGCCTGATCGAACAGGCGGGCGGTTTCCGGCGCCAGGTAAACCTGCCCCGCGCCGCCACCCGAGATTTTCGGCATTTTGCCGAGTTCGAGTTCGACCTCCTTCAGCGCCCGCGCCGGATCCCCGCCGGCGGCGCGAATGAGGTTGGCCGCTAGCCCCTCCTTGTCTTCGAGCAACACCTTGAGAATATGCAGCGGCGTGAGTTGCTGGTGGTCGCTCCTCAGGGCCAGCGTCTGCGCCGACTGAATGAACCCCCGCGATCGTTCCGTGTATTTTTCCAGTTCCATGATCCGACATCCTTTCTTAGACGGGATCGGGCGCCCCACTCCGTGGCAACGCAAAACCCCTCTGGTCGTCTGGTTTTACAGGACTAATATGGCGCGAGCGCGCCGCTCCGCAACCGCCGGAGCGGAACATCGGTCGTTGATATTCGGCAAAAAAACAACATGCCCAGGCAAGCGGTACGCGCCTAAGTCGGGGAGCTACTTGAAGTCCTTGGCCAGGGCGGCACGCATCGCGGATGGCAAGGCCGCCATGTGGTCGTACTTCGGGTGCTGGATACCGAGGACGACCCGCGTATCCGGTCGCCCGAATGCGTCGATCTGGGCATCCGAAAACGGAAACTTCAGGAAATGGATGGACGATGTCTTGCCGGCTTCGGTCGTTCTCTCCACGTCCGATTCCGCCACGGCGCGAACCGCTTCCCCGCCGACATCGAGGACGACCGTCTCCTCCACGCCACCCAGCTCGCTCAAGACACGCGCGCGCCGTTTGGGATCGTCGATTTCGACCATCATGGTGGCGACGAGATTGCCGCCATCGGGAATCAGGGGATTGTAGGCCGACAGTTCGTCTTCGATTTGGGCGTCGCCGCCTTTTTCGATACGCAGCATTTCGTGGATCTGATGCCACATGGTGTCGTAGTTCTCGAAATAGAAGGTGATGTCCGGACCGACGGAGATCCGCCGGTCGCGTTTCATTTCCGTTACGGCGCGCCGGCGCTCGTCACGGACCTTCTCGTATTCCGCCATCGGCATTATATCGGCTCGAGTGATCTGTCGCCGGCTCATGCGGAGCACTCCTTTCGCAATGGCTTACAAGCCATAGGCGCGCGCTATCAACTGGATGGGATGCTGCGCCCCTTCCACCTTTACGGGCTCATCATCCAGGCGTTCCATGCCTTGGATGATATGATCCCGCGCAAGCGGACACTCGGATATGACAAACGGGGACCCGTTCTCCTTGGCGGTTCGCGCGACCGGTTTGCCGATCTTGAGGGCGACCTCGAAGTTTTCCTTCATCACGCCCCACGATCCACCGTGACCCGAACACCGCTCGATCACCTTGACGTCGGTGTCGGGCAGAAGCCTGAGCATGTCGGCGGCCTTCTGGCCCATGTTCTGCGCGCGCGCATGACAGGCGATGTGAATGGAAACGCCGCCACTCAGCGGAGAGAGGCCCTCGGCGAGGCCTTCCTTGCGGGCGATATCCACGACGTACTCCGACGCGTCGAAGGTCGCCTGGCTCAGCATCTTGATGTCTTCGTTGTCCGGCTCGATCAGCGGCCACTCGAACTTGAGCATCAGGGTACAGGACGGCACCAGCGACACCACGTCGTACCCCTTGTCGACCCAGGACCGGAGTTCGCTCGAAATCTTGCGCGCCTGAGAGGCGACCCGCTCGAAATTGCCATGTTCCAACTGGGGCATGCCGCAGCAGGACGGGTAAACCACCTCGGTATCCACGCCGTTCCGCGCCAGAACGGCGCGCGTCGCCATGCCGATATCCGGGTTGTTGTAGTTGATGAAACAGGTGGCATAGATGACCGCCTTGCGGCCGAAGGCGGGCGCCTCGCGGTTGACCTCGGGTTTGTTCTCCGCCGCGCGGGCGGTAAACGTCTTGCCATGGAACTTGGGCAGATGGGCGTCGCGGTGAACACCGGCGACGGTTTCCATGAGCGGCCGGGTGAGCGTGTTGCCGCATTTGCTGGCCCAGTTGGCGACCGGCGCCACGTACGATGCCATTTTTCCGTTGCGGTCGGTTTCCGTAAGCTGGCTGGCCGCGAACGGGACCTTGCCCTGTTTGTGCTCCACCGCCCGGTAGCGCAGCATCAGATGAGGAAAGTCGAGATTGAACTCGTGCGGCGGCACGTAGGGACATTTCGTCAGGAAGCACATGTCACAGAGGGTGCAGGCATCCACCACCGGCTTGAAATCGCCGCTGGACACGGAGTCCAGTTCCCCGGTCTCCGACTCGTCGACCAGATCGAACAGTCGGGGAAAGCTGTCGCAGAGATTGAAACAGCGGCGGCATCCGTGACAGATATCGAAAACCCGGCGCAGCTCGGCATCGAGTTTGTCGAGGTCGTAAAAATCTTCGTCGCGCCACGGAATGGGGTGACGAATTGGAGCTTCCAGGCTTCCTTCCCGCATGGTCCGCTTGCCTCTCGTGTCCGCGCCACGGGCGCGGCGCGGGCATTTTCTTATTTGGAGTTAAGACTACATTTCGCGTTTGGCGGAGGAGTTTTGGCCGCCCCTCCGCCATACGCGATCATACCGACCGGATCCGTGATCAGTCCATGCTATCCAGGGCTTTCTGGAAGCGGCCCGCATGCGACTTCTCGGCCTTTGCCAATGTCTCGAACCAGTCCGCGATCTCGTCGAAGCCCTCTTCGCGAGCGGTCTTGGCCATTCCCGGATACATGTCCGTATACTCGTGGGTTTCGCCGGCGATTGCCGCCGACAGATTCTGGCCGGTGGGGCCGATGGGAAGACCGGTCGCCGGATCGCCGACCTTCTCGAGAAATTCCAGATGGCCATGTGCGTGGCCGGTCTCGCCCTCGGCGGTGGAGCGGAACACCGCCGCTACGTCATTGTAGCCTTCCACGTCGGCTTTTTGAGCGAAGTAAAGATAGCGACGATTTGCCTGGGACTCCCCGGCGAATGCGGCCTTGAGATTGTCTTCGGTTTTCGAGCCCTGCAATGCAGCCATGTCCGTTCTCCCTCGTAAAAAAGATTCATTTCGGATGCTTGCGCTGACATGCGCGCAAGCACTGACATCCTAATGTGAAGGCGATCGGACAGCGAGTCAAGAAGTTTATAATAATTCTAAACTTCTCTTCACAACTCTAAAATAAATGCAATTATTGATTGTCTTCGGTCACGCGGACGATGACGTCGACACGCGCGACCGTCGTGCCTCTCGGTGGCGGGGGGAGTTCCGAAACAACGATCCGCTCCGCGGCGATATCCTCGAGACGCCCGGACCCTTCATGGAAGAAATGGTGATGATCCGAGGTATTCGTGTCGAAATACGATCGCGTCGCGTCGACGACGATTTCGCGAAGCAGGCCCGCCGCCGTGAACTGGTGGAGGGTGTTATAGACGGTGGCAAGGGATACGCGGACATTCGCGGCCGCCGCCTCTTCATGCAGCGTTTCGGCGGTGATATGCCGATGATCGTTCTCGAACAAAAGCTTCGCCAGCGCCAACCGTTGCCGGGTCGGGCGCAATTCCGCCTTTCGCAACTGATCGAGGACGCGGCTGAATGGACGAGAACTGTTCATAATTTATCAATATGGTCGGGCTGGCCACCCACCACAATACCAAATTGCCCGGCGACACCATCATGAATAGTTCTTTTTTGCAAAACAGCGATTTTCGAGAATTCGCGCGGGCGCCGGAACCCCGCTGCTGGGCGCTCGTGTTCGGATCGGCGGCGGCAACTCTCAATCGCCGGTGACGATGCGATCGACCAATTGCCCAACGGTCGGGATAAATCCGTTCTTGTAGAACGGGTCGGTGGCAAATCGGTACGCGTTGTGGCCGGCAAACATGAGATTGCTGTCCACGTCGCCATCGTGGGCGATGGACTGCAGGGTCTTCTGAATGCAGAAGGATCGGGGGTCGGCCGGCTTGCCGGTGGTTCCGGCCTCGCTCTCGGACCAGTTGCTGAAACGGCAGGCGCTGAGGCAGCCCATGCACGATTGCTGGTCCACCCTGATTTCCACCGACTTCTCGGGGGTCACGAGGATCAGCGTGGAGTCGGGCGTCTTGAGGCTTTCGGTGAACCCCTCCACCACCCAAGCGTCCACGCGGGCGCGATCGGCGGGTGTCAGGTAGACGGGCCGTCCACGAGCCCCCACGGGAAACGCTTCCGTGTGCTCGCCCAGGGGCTGGCGGGTATAGGCGACCTGTCTTTCGTTGCGCTCCGCCAATTCGTTGAGGAACGCATTGCGCACGGCAGACGAATAGAAGCCCGTCGGGCTGAATCGGTTGAGAAAGACGTCTCCTTCCTTCAGCGTCAGTAGCCTCTTTTTCCATTCGTCGGACACCGGGCTTTCCTTGGTCACCACCGGCCGGGTTCCGAACTGAAATGCGATCGGCCCCAGTTCCGGGTTGTCGATCCAGTCTTCCCATTCCCGCAGGCACCAGACGCCACCGGCCATGAAAATCGGCATTTCGTCGAGACCGAACCCGCGCATCTCCTTCCGGAGTTGCTTGATTCTGGGGTAAGGCGACTCGGGGCGTTCCGGATCCTCGGAGTTGCTCAAGCCGTTGTGGCCGCCGGCCAGCCACGGATCCTCGTAGACCACCCCGCCGAGGAAATCCCTGTACTTGTAGTACGCCCGCTTCCACAAGGCCCGGAAGGCGCGCGCCGAAGATATGATCGGGTAGTAATAAATGCCGTACTGCGCGGCGATCTCCGCCACCCTGTAAGGCATGCCGGCGCCGCAAGTAATGCCGTGAACAAGCCCCTTCGCGCCCTCGAGAACGCCATGCAGCACCCGTGTCGCCGCCGCCGCCTCCCATAGGACGTTCATGTGAATACGGCCATAGCCGTTGGATTGCTCGTAGGCCTTGCGGGCCTGCGCGATCCCGCCCTTGATGGCGAAGGCTACCAGTTCTTCGTACCGTTCGCGCCGGGTCTTGCCGTGGTAAACCTGTCGCACCACCTGGTCGTTCTCGTCGAAGAAATCGGCGTTGACGGCCGAGAACGTGCCGACGCAGCCGGCCGCCGCGAACGCGCCGGCACTCAGACCATTGGAAACTGAAACCCCTTTGCCACCTTCAACGATCGGCAGGACCTCGGCGCCCGACATCATGAGAGAGTTGAGAGCTTTCATCGTCCGTCACTCGTGCTACCCGTGGTGTTTTCAGCCAAGGACCCCCTGTCGGCCGCACCGGAAGCGATCGGCCGTTGGTCCCTCAGGGGGTATATAGACTGCATCCGCAAAAATGCGACCCCGCGCTGACTTCGATCGAGGGATCGCGGTTTGCGTTTCGCGCGCCAACCGCGATCCATACGATCTTATCACGTTTCCTTGTCGACGGCTTTGATCGACAGCTTGAACTTACCCCGGTCGTCGACCCCGATCAGCTTGACCTTGACGGTATCGCCCAACTGGATCACGTCGGTGACCTTGCCGACGCGCTCGGGCGCCAACTCGCTGATGTGCACGAGACCGTCGCGGCTTCCCATGAAGTTCACGAACGCGCCGAAATCGACGATCTTTACGACCTTTCCGTTGTAGATCGTACCCACCTCCGGTTCGGCGGCGATACTCTGGATCCACTCGATCGCCTTGTCCGCGGATTCCTGATCGACCGCGGCCACCTTGACCGAGCCGTCGTCCTCCAAATCGATGCGGGCGCCGGTCACTTCGCAGATCTCGCGGATCATTTTACCGCCTGGACCGATTACTTCCCGGATCTTGTCCTTGTTGATCTGGATCACAGTGATGCGCGGAGCCATCTGACTGACGGACTCGCGCGTCGAGTCGAGCCCCTTGGCCATCTCGCCAAGAATGGTCAGGCGGCCCTCCCGCGCCTGCTCCAACGCCTGCTTCATGATTTCCTCCGTGATGGAGGTAATCTTGATGTCCATTTGGAGCGCGGTCACACCATCGGCCGAACCGGCCACCTTGAAATCCATGTCGCCAAGATGATCCTCGTCGCCGAGGATGTCCGACAGAACGACGAAGTCGTCCGCCTCCTTGATGAGCCCCATGGCGATGCCCGCCACCGGGCGGGGGAGGGGGACGCCCGCGTCCATCATGGCAAGAGAGGTCCCGCATACGGTAGCCATGGACGAGGAGCCGTTGGATTCCGTGATCTCCGAAACGACCCGAATGGTATACGGAAAATCTTCCTTGGACGGCAGCAGCGGGTGAATGGCCCGCCACGCAAGCTTCCCGTGTCCGATTTCACGCCGGCCCGTGAACCCGAAACGGCCGGCCTCGCCCACGGAATATGGCGGGAAATTGTAGTGGAGCATGAAGTTCTGGCGATATTCTCCGGCCAGGGCGTCGACCACCTGCTCGTCCTGCCCCGTGCCCAGCGTGGTCACAACGAGGGCCTGCGTCTCGCCGCGGGTGAACAGGGCGCTCCCGTGAGCTCTCGGCAACAACCCGACCTCGGCGGCAATCTGGCGGACGGTGGACGGATCGCGTCCGTCGATACGGCGGCGGGTCGCGATGATGTCGCGCCGGACGACGTCCTTTTCCAACGCCTTGAAGATGTCGTCCTGGCATTCGGCGAGCAATTCGGCATCGATGGACGCGTCGGCGGACAATTCGGCGCTGACGCGCTCCTTCACCGCCGCGACCTTGTCCCGGCGCGCGGCCTTCTCGGTTTCCGAGTAGGCTTCGCGCAGGTCGGCTTCCGCCATCGTGTTGATCCTGGCGGCCAAATCATCCTTGCCCGAGGGCGGAGGGGGAAGATCCACCGGCTCGCGGGCGCACGCCTCGGCCAGATCGATGATCGCGTCGACCACCGGCTGGCAACTTCTGTGACCGAACATGACGGCCCCCAGCATGACGTCCTCGGAGAGTTCCTTCGCTTCCGATTCCACCATCAGCACGCCGTCGCGCGTACCGGCGACCAGCAGATCCAGATCGCTGGACGGCATATCGTCGATCCGAGGATTGAGAACGTACTCGCCGCCGATCAAACCGACGCGGCACCCGGCGATGGGTCCAAGAAACGGAACGCCGGACAGCGTCAACGCCGCCGACGTGCCCACCATCGCGGCGATGTCGGGATTGTTCTCCAGGTCATGGCTCAGAACCGTGCAAATGATTTGCGTCTCGTTCTTGAAACCCTTGGCGAAAAGCGGGCGGATCGGCCGGTCGATCAACCGCGAGGTCAGAACCTCGTTTTCCGACGGGCGGCCTTCACGCTTGAAAAAGCCCCCCGGGATCTTGCCGGCGGCGAATGTCTTTTCCTGGTAATGGACGGACAGCGGGAAGAAATCCAAGCCGACTCTCGGCTTTTTTTCGTAGACAACCGTGCAAAGTACCTTTGTTTCGCCCAACGTGACGAGGACGGCGCCGTCGGCCTGGCGGGCAATCTTGCCCGCCTCAAGAATGAGTGGCCGTCCGCCCCACTCAATTTCCTTGCGAAATTCTTGAAACATACTGCTTCCTTTTATTCATGCGGTCGCGGGGCCCCTTCCATTAAGGGGCCACCTCGGCTCCCGCCGCCCGTACGGAGGCGGACAACCGAATTGTAACTATCGGCGCAGTCCAAGCCGCGCGATCAGATCTTCGTAGCGCTTGACATCCTTTCTCTTGAGGTAGTCAAGCAGCCTCCGGCGCTGGCCAACCATCATCAACAAGCCACGCCGGGAATGAAAATCCTTCTTGTGGGTTTTGAGGTGTTCGGTGAGATTTCGAATGCGTTCGCTCAAGATGGCGACCTGAACCTCCGGCGACCCCGTGTCGCCTTCAGCCTTTGCGAATTCTCCAATAAGCTCCTGTTTCCGCTCAGCGGTAATCGACATCTTCTATTTCCCTAGCTAAAGGTTGAGGACCCTGATGGGGCGGATCTCCCCGCCCCTGATTTGAGCCAACGCCACCGGCGTACCCCCGGCCATGGCGCAAAAGACCGCGTCCCGGAAACTGCCGTCGAACGTCGATCGGCTCGCCACGGGCAATGCCGCAATCGGTTGCCCGTGCCTTAAACGTCGAGCCTCCACTTCGGTCAGGATTAACGCCGGGATGTCGGCCAGCGCGGCTCCGACCGGAAGTACATGCTCGAAAAGTGCGCCACTATGGCGCAAGCCGTCTACATTATCCAGGGGAATCGCCATGGATTCGGTGAACGAGCCGACGGATATCCGTCGCAACGCCGACACGTGGCCGACTGTGCCGAGGGCAAACGCCAGATCGCGGGCGAGCGACCTCATGTAGGCACCCTTGCCGGACCGGACCTCGAACACCGCGTGATCTCCGTCGGGACACTCGACGAGATCGAAGCGTTCGATCACCACGGTCCGAGGCGACAAGACCACCGGTACTTCGGCGCGCGCCAGGGCATAGGCCCGCTCCCCGTTCATTTTAATGGCCGAGAATGTCGGCGGAACCTGATCGATGGCACCAATAAACTCGGGCAGTTTGCCGCGAATGGACTCTTCCGACGGGCGGACTTCGCTGGTTTCCAGCACCTCGCCTTCCGCGTCGTCGGTTGTCCGCTGTTCGCCCCACCGGATGGCGAACCGATAGGACTTTCGGCCATCCATCACATAGGAAACCGTCTTCGTCGCCTCGCCGAGCGCGATCGGCAGGACGCCCGTGGCCAGGGGATCCAGCGTCCCCCCGTGGCCGGCCTTCGCGGCGTTGAGCGCGCGCCGGACGACCGCGACGGCGGCCGCCGACGAAATACCCAGCGGTTTATCCACCAGGAACCAGCCATGCACGGGCACGCCGCCCTTTCGTCTGCCCATGGCTATTCCCTAAGACTCATCGTCGGAGCTTTTGTCGACGAGGTCGCGCGCGACCGACGGCTCCCTAAGAAGGTCGTGAATTCTGCTCGCCTGATCGAAGGACACATCCGCCTTGAACGTCAGCTTGGGCACATATCTCAGCGTAACCGACTGGGCGACCCTGTGACGCAGAAACGGAGTGGCCGCTTGGAGGGCCTTGATCAGGGTCGCGCTGTCACCGCCGCCGAGAGGGACCACGAACACCGTTGCGTTGCGGAGGTCGGGACTGACGCGAACCTCGGTCACCGTGACCGGCAAACCCAACAACCGAGGATCGCGGATTTCACCGCGCTCGATGATCCACGCCAAGGCATGGCGGATTTCTTCGCCAAAACGAAGTTGCCGTTGACTGGGGGGTTTTCCCTCTCCCCTGGCCATCACATCCCCACCAAGCCGGTGTTTCAATTCTCGGGAAATCTATCCCAACGCTCAAAGTTCGCGCGCGACTTCCTCGACCTCGAAGCACTCGATCATGTCTCCGGCCTTGATGTCCTGGTAGTTGGCCAGCGAAATACCGCAATCGTAGCCTTCCCGGACTTCCTTGACGTCCTCCTTGAAACGTCTGAGCTGCCCCAGGTCGCCCTCGTGAATAACCACGTTGTCGCGCAGCAGCCGAACCTTGGCGCCGCGGCGAACCATTCCCTCGGTGACCATGCAACCGGCAACCTTGCCAACCTTGGTGATGTTGAACACTTCCCTGATCTCTGCATATCCCAGGGTGTTCTCGCGCAGTCTCGGCGCCAGCATCCCCGACAGCAAGGTCCGGACGTCATCAGTCACGTCATAAATGATCGAATAGTACCTGATTTCGACCCCGTCGCGTTTCGCCATCTCGCGAGCCTGCGGATTGGCGCGGACGTTGAACCCGATGATCATCGCATCAGAGGCGCGGGCCAAGCCCACATCGGATTCATTGATCCCGCCAATACCGGCATGCAGGATCTGGATCTTGACCTCGTCGGTGCCCAGCCTCGTCAGGGCCCCGGCGATGGCCTCGACGGATCCGTGAACATCTGCCTTGACGACGACGGGAAGCTCCTTCGCCTCGCCTTCCTGGATGCGCTGGAACATGTCCTCGAACGAGGTCCGATTGACGACCGCCTTGGCCTCGCGGGATTTGCGCTGACGGAACTCGGTAACCTCCCGGGCCCGCGCCTCGCTGTCCACCACCACGACCTCGTCGCCAGCCGCCGGCGTGCCGCCGAGACCCAACGCCTCCACCGGCATTCCCGGCCCCGCGGCCTTCACGGATTTCCCGCCGGAGTTCGCAAGTCCGCGAATACGGCCCCATTCGCTTCCGGCGACGATAATATCGCCGACATGCAGCGTGCCTCTCTGGACCAGCACCGTGGCCACCGTGCCGCGACCCCGCTCCATTCTGGATTCGACGATGACGCCCTCGGCGGGGCGGTCGGGATTGGCCTTGAGATCGAGGATTTCGGCCTGGAGCAGGATCGCCTCTTCAAGCTTGTCGAGGTTCGTTCCCTCCTTGGCCGAAACTTCCACGCACAGGTCTTCGCCGCCCATTGCCTCGACGACAATGCCGTGCTGCAGCAAATCGGTCTGGACGCGATGAGGGTTGGCGTCGGGCCTGTCTATCTTGTTGATGGCCACGATGATTGGCACGTTGGCCGCCTTGGCGTGGTCGATCGCTTCCTTGGTCTGAGGCATGACGCCGTCGTCGGCGGCGACGACGAGCACGACGATATCCGTCGCTTGCGCCCCCCGCGAGCGCATTTCAGTGAAGGCCTCGTGACCCGGGGTGTCCACAAAGGTGATTTTTGCCCCGTGCGGCATGGTGACCTGATAAGCGCCGATGTGCTGGGTGATGCCACCGGCTTCCCGGTTCGCCACATCGGTTTTTCTGAGAGCGTCCAGAAGCGACGTCTTCCCGTGGTCCACATGGCCCATGACGGTGACGACCGGCGGCCGGCTTTTCAAGTTCTCCTCTATATCGGTTTCGCCCTTCAGGCCAATTTCCACGTCGGCGTCGCTGACCCGCTTGGGGTTGTGCCCGAACTCCGTTACCAGGAGTTCGGCCGTGTCGCCATCGACCGTATGGTTGATCGTCGCCATGACCCCCATCTTCATCAGGGCCTTGATGACGTCGGCGCCGCGCGCCGCCATCCGGTTGGCCAACTCCTGCACGGTCAACGTCTCGGGAATGACCACCTCGCGAACGATTTTCAGGTTCTCGCCGCGAACCGGCCCCACCTGCTTCATCTTTTCCTTTTGACGCGCGCGCTTGACCGAGGCCAGGCTCCGCACCCTTTCGCTCCCATCGTCGAGGGCCTCGACAATGGTGAGGCGCCCGGCCCGGCGGCTCGGCTCGCCCTTGCGTTGGGTCGTGGCCGGACGACGAACCTCCGCTCGCAGCGGCTTCTTGGCGCGTCCGCGCTTGTCGTCTTCGTCCTCGACCTCCCGGTCCGCCACGACCGCTTCCCGTGGCGCGGCCTTGTCCGGTGCGGCGGCCGGGGCATTGTCTTCGGCCGTCGCCCCGGGGCCAGTCTCGACCGCGGCGGGCCCGACGTCTCCGGCGACCGGTTCCGCGGGCGTTTCGCCGGTGGTTTCAGCGGGCGTGGCCGTTTCCGGTTCGACGCTTTCGGGCGCCTCGACCGGCGCTTCCACTTCCGCCTCCGCCTCCGCCTCGATGGGAGCGGCTTCCTGTTCCGGTGTCTCGGGCTTCACCTCGGGTTCGGCGGCCCGTTCCTCCTCGATTTTTCTGGCGTCTTGCAGGGCGCGCGCGCGCGCCTCCTTTTCCTTGTTCGTCAGGCCGATCGCCGCGCCTTCGCGCGGAACGCCATCGCTCTGAACGGAAAAGGCGGCCGCCTCGGCGGCTTTTTGCGCCGCGGCTTCCGCTTCCCGGCGAACTTCGGCCATGCGGCCACGCTCGTCACGCGCATACGTTTTCTTCTTGCGCACCTCGACCGTGACCATCTTGGACCGGCCGTGCGCAAAGCTTTGCCGCACCTGACCGGTTTCGACCGTCTTCTTCAGCTCCAGCCGCCGGGGTCTGCTCAACGGCTCCTGCGTGTTCTCGTCGGTTTCTTTGATCTCGGACATTTCAGTCTTGTCAGTCTCGAATCTGTCTTACAGTTTCCCGGAATGGGCACGCTGGGCACGGCCACCACGGAACCCCGACAAGCGGGCCGCTTCGCGGCGGATACCCAGCGCCAGTTTCCCCGGCGCGATAACCAAGTGAACGGTGCGTTCACGACCGGCGGTCATGCCCAGCTCATCGCCGCTGAACAATTCGACAACCGGAACGTCCGGCCCCGCCGCGCGCATTTTCGCGCAAGCCGCGGGGGCACCATCGGCAGCCGCTAAAAGAACACCTCCGCGCCCCGCCCGCAACCATTCACTGACTCTTTCGTACCCTGACACCGCTTGCCCGGCTCGGCGAGCCAAGCCAATGGTGTCGAGACAGCGGCGCACGAGCAGACCCTCAACCCTGTCGACAAGGTCCGCCGGAACAGTCACCTGAGCGCGCGCGGCCCTCGCAAACAAGTTCTTCTCGCAAGCCTTCTTCAACATCTGCCGGTTTGCGCTCACCCATATACCCCGCCCCGGAAGCCGCTCGTCCACGTCCGGAACCACCTGTCCCAGAGGATCGATCACAAATCTCAACAACACGCCCTTGTCCTTGACCGCTCCGCTGGCGATGCAGCGCCGCCGGTGCTCGTCCCCGGCGGCGTCGGCCAGAGTTTTCGAGTGTCCGGTCATCGCGGGTCAGCCTTCTTTGATCTCCTCCACGACATCGGTCCTCGGCGTGTCCGTATCCGTCGTCGTGTCCGGGCCGCCCGCGGCGACCAACTCCTCCCCCTCGAACCAGTGCGCCCGCGCGGCCATGATGATCTCGTTGGCCCGCTCCTCGGTTAAGCTACCATCGGGCGCGATTTCCAACAACTCGTCACCAGCCAGATCGGCGAGGTCATCGAGGGTTTTGACGCCGTGCTCCCCCAGGGCAGCCAGAATCGCCGGCTTCAGACCGGTAATCGTCGTCAACTCATCGGCGACACCAAGCTCGACCCTCTTCCGGTCGAACTCCTGGTCGCGAACGGAGAGAAACGACCGCGCCCGTTCCCGGAGCTCATGCGCGACATCCTCCTCGAAGCCCTCGATGGACAGCAAGTCGTCGAGCGGGACGAATGCCACTTCCTCCACGGACGAGAACCCTTCGGTCACCAGGAGATGCGCGATAACGTCGTCGACGTTGAGAGCGTCGATGAATGTTTGCGACCGCCCCCGGAACTCTTCGTTCCGGCGCTGGGATTCCTCGTCCTCGGTCAGAATGTCGATGTCCCAGCCGGTCAATTGCGAGGCCAGCCGCACGTTCTGCCCGCGGCGCCCAATGGCGAGGCTGAGTTGATCGTCGGGGACGACGACCTCGATCCGATTGGCCTCTTCATCGAGGACCACCTTGGCCACCTCGGCCGGCGCCAGCGCGTTGACGATGAACGTCGCCGGATCGGACGACCATTGAATGATGTCGATTTTCTCCCCCTGCAGTTCTCCGACGACGGCTTGCACCCTCGAGCCGCGCATCCCGATGCAGGGACCGACGGGATCGATCGCCAATTCATTCGAGAACACGGCGATTTTGGCGCGCGATCCCGGATCGCGCGCGACCGACCTGATCTCGATGATCCCTTCGTAGATTTCCGGCACTTCCTGGGCAAACAGCTTGGCCATGAATTGCGGATGGGTTCGCGAAAGAAAAATCTGCGGGCCGCGAGGCTCCTCCCGCACGTCCAGGATGTAGGCCCTCACCCGGTCGCCGGTGTTGAAGTGCTCCCGCGGAATCGTCTCCTCCCGCCGCAGCATGGCTTCGGCGCGGCTGAGATCGACCACCACGTTGCCGAACTCGACACGCTTGACGAGGCCGTTGACGACTTCGCCGACGCGATCCTTGAATTCGTCGTATTGGCGCTTGCGTTCCGCTTCCCGCACCTTGTGGACGATCACCTGCTTCGCGGTCTGCGCGGCAATGCGGCCGAAATCGATGGGCGGCAACGGATCCACGAGGAACTCACCCAGTTCCGCATCCGATTTTCGGGCGCGCGCGCCGTCGATACCGATCTGGGTCGCCTCGTTCTCGATGTCCTCGACGACTTCGAGATAGCGGGCGAGGCTGATTTCTCCGGTGACCCGATCAATGTTGGCGCGGATATCGTGCTCATGGCCGTACTTGGAGCGCCCCGCCTTCTGGATGGCCTGCTCCATGGCCTCGAGGACCTCGTCCCGATCAATGCTCTTGTCACGCGCCACGGTCTCCGCGACCTGAAGCAACTCCGGGCGCGCGTGAACCGCCTCTGCTTCCTTCGATAGCTTCGTCATTGCCTACCCGACTGTACCGCTGCGTTCCGTTCATGCGCCTCGAGCAATTCCGTGGTCAACATGAGCTTGGCCCGCCGAACATCATCAAACGCCAAGGTTACCTCTTCATCACCGACACTCAGCCGCACGTTCCGTGCGTCCGTACCCATCAGCTTGCCTTGAAACCGGCGGCGATTTCCCACCGCGTGTTTCAATTCGATTCTCGCCTCGAACCCAGCGTATTTCTCGAAATCCTCAAGCCGCACCAGGGGCCTGTCGATACCGGGAGAGCTGACCTCCAACGAGTAAGCCCCCGGCAACGGATCCTCGACCTCCAGAATGGGAGAGATCGCGCGGCTTAGTTCCGCGCAGTCGTCGATGGTCATTGACCCGTCAACAAGCCTTTCGGCCATGATCTGCAATCTAAACCTCTGCTGCCCGAGGATCTGGACCCGAATCAAGTCGAAGCCCATCGCCTCGGCCGTAGGCCGAATGAGCCTTTCGATGCGATCGGCCGGATCCATTCGCCAGTCCTAACTCCGGGGCATGTCTCGAAATCCCCGAGCGTTGGCCCCAATAACCAAAAAAGGCGGGCCTTTAGCCCGCCCCATCGAACTTGCCTGTGCTAAGCTCAACGAGACTACATGGATGCCGAGCCGCCCGCTCGCTACTCTTCGTATATAACTCTTGTCCCCGAGGGCACAAGGCTTTTTCGCGCGGACCCCTGGGGCTGAACACGCCGGTTGCGCTCGAATCGCAGGTAGACGCAGGGCGCGCCCCGGTCCATCGCCTTCGCCTCATAACGGGTCGGAAACCAGTCCTCGGGACGGCGCCGCCAGTCCTCCGGTTCACGCGCCACCCAGGAAAACCGTGCATCGCGCGTGACGAGATCGAGGGTCCAACGCACATACCCCATGTGATCGCTGGCAAAGCACAACTCGCCGCCGTCCTTCACGGCCCGCGCCAGCGCGTCGACGGTGGCCGCGCTGATAAACCGGCGGCCGTTGTGCCGCGTCTTGGGCCACGGATCCGAAAAAAGAACGAAAACCTTGCCCACGCTGGCGTCTTTTAGCACCGCTAGCAATGGCCGCGCGTCATCATCCAGAATGCGCACGTTATCGAGGGCGCTCGCCTCGATCCGCGAGAGCGCGACGGCAACTCCGTTGACGAAGGGTTCGCAACCTATGAACCCTACGTCCGGGTGGGCGGCCGCCTGGGCCACCAAGTGCTCACCCGTGCCAAACCCGATCTCGAGCCAGATCTCGCGCAGGGGCCGGCTGAACTGCGCCGACGGGTCGATGGGAGCACGATCGCACGGGGGCTCCACGCGCAATCGCGGCAGCAGCGAGTCCAGCAAGGCCTGACGGCCCGGGCGCAAGCGGCGGCCCTTGCGGCGGCCATAAAAGTGCGGCGCGGCGCCGGAGTCGAACTTCGCCGGGCCAGACCTCAACGCGCGCCGAAGGCGGACTTGAGATCGTGGGCCAGGTTCGTCGTTTCCCAAGAAAAACCCCCGTCGGGCTCCGGATGGCGGCCGAAATGCCCGTAGGCGGCGGTACGCGCATAAATCGGACGGTTCAGCCCGAGATGGGTACGCATTCCGCGCGGAGACAAATCCATCAACTCCTGTAGCACCGTGGCGAGCTTGTCCTCATCCACTTGACCGGTACCGTGAGTATCGACGTACACGGAAATAGGGTGGGAAACGCCAATGGCGTAAGAAAGCTGAATTGTGCAGCGGTCCGCCAGTTCGGCGGCCACGACGTTTTTCGCGAGGTAACGGGCCGCGTAGGCACCCGACCGGTCGACCTTGGTGGGATCCTTGCCGGAAAAGGCCCCGCCGCCGTGCGGCGCGGCGCCACCGTAGGTATCGACGATGATCTTGCGGCCGGTGAGCCCGGCGTCCCCGTCCGGACCGCCCACGACGAACCGCCCCGTCGGGTTCACGTAGAAATTGGCCTCGTCGCACATCCAGCCTTCGGGCAGGACGTTGACCACGTGCGGCCGCACGATTTCCCGGACCTCTTCCACGGAGAGCCTGTCGGAATGCTGGGACGAAACGACGATCGCGGTGGCGCCCACCGGCTTGCCGCCGACGAACCGCAACGTCACCTGGCTCTTGGCGTCCGGCCCGAGTCCAGGCTCCGCGCCCGAGTGGCGGGCTTCCGCCAGGGAGGCGAGAATGGCGTGCGAATAATAGATGGGAGCGGGCATCAGAACGTCGGTCTCGCGGCACGCGTATCCGAACATGATCCCTTGATCGCCCGCGCCCTCGTCCTTGTTCCCGAGAGCATCCACCCCTTGCGCGATATCCGGCGACTGGGAATGAATGTGCGAGACGATTTCCGCGTCTTTCCAGTGGAAACCATGCTGTTCGTAGCCGATCTCGCGAATGGCCTGTCGGGCGATCTCCCGAAACCGGTCGTGGTTCAACGAGTCCGGACCCCGCACCTCGCCGGCCAAGGCGACGAAATTGGTGGTACACATGGTTTCGCACGCGACCCGGGACTCCGGATCCTCCGTCAGGAACGCATCCACGATCGCATCGGATATGCGGTCGCAAACCTTGTCCGGATGACCCTCGGAAACGAACTCACTCGTAAAGACGTAATCGCTTTTCCACACAGCTGATCTCACAGATTCTGTTCAAAAGGAGTTGCGGATGAAGATTTTGACCCGAAGGGAACAGGCGCGGTTTGCTTCTCCCAACCGCATCGGTATCTATGCTTAAAGAAAATGACGCCGCTCGCAGAACATCACCCCGACCTCGAAACGGACTTTTGGCAACCTTTACCACCGAGGTCAAGGTCTTTGCTCGCAATCCCTCGACCAGCCGGTTTCCGGGCGCGGCCCGGACTACCCCTGTTCCGCGTTGCCCAGCGATTTCGCCAGTTCGAACAAACGCTTGCGTATTTGCGGATCGTCGATCCGATAATACGCGCGCACCAGTTCGAGCGTTTCGCGGCGGGTCAGGGGATCGGGCTCCAGGGATGTTTGCGGTTGGTCACCCATGCCCCAAGCCGCCTGTCCTCCCTCGCTCGGCATCACTTCCGGCATGTCGTCGAAGAAGAACGAGACGGGCACGTCGAGGATCCTGCTGAACTCGAAGAGCCGGGATGCTCCGATCCGATTGGCGCCTCGTTCGTACTTCTGGATTTGCTGAAACGTAAGCCCAACCGCTTCCCCGAGCTTCTCCTGGCTTAAACCAAGAAGAGTGCGGCGAAGCCGCACGCGGCCCCCTACGTGAATATCGACCGGATTGGGCGTCCCGGGCGGGAGCCTCTCGATACGAGAGCCGCCGGAGGAACCCCTGCCCTTTCGTCTCCCAGGAATGTTTGATTCGACCATTTTTTTTCTTTTCGATCTCTAGGCTTCAACATGTGCTTGTTTTTCACGCTCCTCACCGCGGCGCCCACCGAGCACTCCCGCACAGACCTCACCACAGCGCGAGCGATCCGCCATAATATGCAAATTTTAATCGTTATCGCAACAATTGTTCCCGTATAATACGTTATTTGTTAACTTGTTCCCCAAATAGGGGTTACCGGCGGCGGGACAACAACAAACCCGTGCTGAATGCGACCGTCACCACTAGCAGCACCACCCAGTTTCCGAGGCGCGAGTACACGGTCTGGGTCGCAATCGGGGTCGGCAGCGGACCATCGACAACTCCCCGTTGCCCCAGACCCTGACTCGCGATCACGCGACCCCACGGATCTATGATCGCAGAAATTCCCGTGTTTGCAACCCGGACGAGCGGCAGCCCTTCCTCGACCGCGCGAAGCCGGGCCGTCGCCAGGTGCTGATACGGACCCGAGGATTGGCCGTACCACGCGTCATTGGTGATGTTCAGAATCCACTCGGGACGATCCTCCGGATCCACCACCGCGCCAGGAAAAATGACCTCGTAGCAGATCAGCGGACTGACGGGCGGCAGTCCCGGCAACCGCAAGGTTTGAATGCCGGTGCCGCGCGAAAAATCCACGGTGCCCGATGTCACCTTGGCAAAGTCGAGCACGTTTCGAAACGGGACGTATTCCCCGAACGGCACGAGGTGGGTTTTGTCGAAGCTGGCCACGGGCGTGCCCTCATGGTCCAACACCAGCATGCTGTTCCATACCTGATAGGGCTCTCCGGGCCGGGTTCTCCGCAACGTTCCCGTGATGGTCAAGCCGCCGTCCGGAGTGAACCGGCCGATCATGCCCATGCGAGCGCGATCCTCGTCCAGAAACAGCGGCGCGGCCGTCTCCGACCAGATGACGTGCGTGGGAGGAACCGCCGCCGGCAAGGCTCCCATTTGCGCCTGCTCCCGGAGATGGTCGTCCATGAGCGGCAGCCGCCATTTGAGCCTCTGATCGATATTGGGTTGCACCAGACGCAGCCGGACACCCTCGACCTCGTCCGGTTTGCCGACCAAGGCCAAGCGCGCCGCGCCTCCGCTCCAGACGGCGGCCAGAAAGGCCGTCGCGCAGATCACCGCGACCACGGCCTGTTTTCGCCCCGAGAGATCGCCGGTGAGCGCCGCCGGCATGGCGGCGGCGGCCACCGTCAACAACCCGAGACCATAGGTGCCGATCAGGGCCGTGACCTGAATCATCGCGTCGGAAAACGTCCAGACGCTGCCGATGAGATTCCAGGGAAATCCGGTCAGGGCCCAACTCCGCACCCATTCGAGAGCGATCCAGACGGCGGCAAAGACAAGAACGCCGCCCACCCCGCGCGCGCCGGACAATCGGGTCAGAAGAGATGCCGCCGCGGGGTAAAGCGCGAACATCGCGGCCAAACCCAATACCGCGATCGGCGCGAGCCACCCGAACTGTTCCGGCTTCGTGAGCAGTGCGTTGGCAATCCAGTAGAGGCCCGATATGAAGTGCCCGAACCCGAACCACCAGCCGGCAAGGAAACTGGCGCGACGCGACGGGCTGCTCTCGACAAGCCAAAAGAGCCCCGTGAAGGCGGGAACGAGCAGCACCCAGATATGCAAGGGCGGCAGGGCGCCAACCGCCGTCACCCCGAGCGCGAAGGCGAGGGCGGCACGGCGCCACCCGGTCGTCCGGCATACAGCCCCGTGAAGCCGGCCGAGGAAACCCAGTCTCGACGCCGGGTGCCCCCCCTTGCCGGCGACGGCCGCCGCGTCGGATCGATGGCGTGGCATCACTGGCCGCCGGCTTTGCTTGCCTTTGCCTCGGTTGACACCGGCGAGAGCGCGGCGCCGGGACCCCGTATGCGCAGCCGCTTGATCCTGCGAGGATCGGCTTCAAGCACCTCGAACTCCACGCCCGAAGGGTGCGCGATCAGCTCACCTCGAATCGGAACGCGGCCGGACAGCGAAACGACGAGGCCTCCGAGGGTGTCGATGTATTCCTTTTCCTCCTCGCTGAGCGCGCACTGAAATTCCTCCTCGATCACCTCGATCGGCGCGCGCGCGTCGGCGTCGATCGTGCCGTCGGGCCGCCGGATGAGATTGAGCTCAGGCGCGCTGTCATGCTCGTCCTCGATTTCTCCGACAATTTCCTCGACCACGTCCTCGATGGTAATGAGGCCGTCGATCCCGCCGAACTCATCGACGACCAATGCCATGTGCGACCGCTTGGCGCGCATCTCCAGCAGAAGTTCGAGGATTTCCATGGACGGTGCCACGAACAATACGCGCCGAAGGATTTTCGACAAATTGAACGCCTCCGGATCGCCCTCCCACGATATGACGTCCTTGATGTGAATCATCCCGATGGCGTCATCGAGCGTCTCCCGGTAGACCGGCAGCCGCGAATGACCCGTCCTGGTCATCAGCGCGATGACATCGGGCAACGAGGTCTTACTGTCCACGGCGACAATATCGGCGCGCGGGACCATGGCGTCCTCGGCCGCCCGGTCGCGAAGATGGAGAATGTTGGCGACAAGCGTGCGTTCGTCCTCGTCGAGGGGAGTTTCCGACTCCTGGCGTTCCTCGATGAGTTCGTCGAGGGTATCCCTTGGCGATGAATCGCCGTTGCGGCCCTTGCGGAAACCGGAGAAGAGACCGCGAACCCTGTGCCAGACGTTCGGATCGGATTTGGCCCCGGCGTTGCGGGGCGGGGTACTTTCGCTGGGCGGTTCCGGCACGATTTCGGGCATGCGGCGGTTCATGACAGTCTCTCGAACGCCGCGTACGGATCGGACACGCCAAGCCCCGCCAGAACGTGTGTTTCCAAGCGTTCCATCTCGTTCGCTTCCGCCTCGGCAAGATGGTCGTACCCACAGAGGTGAAGCATACCATGAACCACGAGGTGACTTAAGTGGTCCGAAAGCGATTTGTCCGACGCGGCCGCGTCGGCGGCGGCCGTCTCGAACGCGATCACAATGTCGCCGAGAAGAACGGGCTGGCCGGGGGGTGCCGAAGCGGCGGCGGCTCCTTGATCGAGAATGGGGAACGACAGCACGTCCGTGGGCTCGTCGCGGCCGCGATAGAGGTTATTGAGCACCCGGACCCGGGCATTGTCGGTGAGGATCACACTGGCCTCGGCCCCCCTCGTGTTCGGATGAACCGCCCCGAAGGCCGCGGCCGCCGCCCGGCCGCAGACGCTCTCGACGGTTGGCAGGGCGGTCGTCCATTCCGGAAACTCGGCGATCACGTCGATTGCGATCGCCGCGGGTTCGGGTTCACTCGGGTTCATATTGCGCCCCGGTTCCGTGCTGCTCTTCGGCTTTCGTGTACGCGCGGACGATCTCGGTCACCAGCGGATGGCGGACGACATCGGTCTCGGTGAACGTAACGAAGGCAATGCTGGAGACGTCCCCTAAGACTTCTACCGCGTGACGCAGCCCCGATCGCGTGCCCTTGGGCAGGTCGACCTGACTGAGATCCCCGGTGATCACCATGCGCGAATTGTCGCCCAGCCGCGTCAAAAACATCTTCATCTGCACGGCCGTGGTGTTCTGGGCCTCGTCGAGAATGACGAACGCGTTGGCCAGCGTTCTGCCCCGCATGAACGCCAGCGGGGCCACCTCGATGTCGCCGTTGTCGAGACGCCTGACCACCTGCGGAGCGGGCAGCATGTCGTAGAGCGCGTCGTACAGGGGCCGCAGGTAGGGGTCGACCTTTTCCCGCATGTCCCCGGGCAGGAAGCCCAGTTGTTCGCCCGCCTCGACCGCCGGGCGGGACAGAATGATCCGGTCCACGTCGCCGTTTACCAGCCGTTCGACCGCCTTGGCGACCGCGAGATAGGTCTTGCCGGTGCCCGCGGGTCCGAGCCCGAACACCAAGTCATGCTTGTCGATGGCGTCGATGTAACGGGCCTGCGTGGGAGATCGGGCGAGAACGGTTCTATGACGAATGTGAACGGCCACGTCGCCGCCCGACGCGGCGCTGGCGGAAGGCGTCATCCGGAGCGCCGCGTCGACGTCCTGCCGCCCCACGGACAGCCCGCGTTGCAGCCGTGCGTAAAGAACGTCGAGCACCTTGGCTCCCGCCTCCACCGCGTCCTCGGGACCGGTGAGGGTCACCTGATTACCGAGAGCGTCCATGACGATATCAAGCTTCTGCTCGATCTGGGCGAGATGGCTGTGGTGAGCGCCGAACAGTTGCAGAACCAGCCGGTTGTCCTCGAACTCCAGGTCCAGCGTCTTGCCGGGCACGCTTTCGCGTTCGGCGGGTTTCACGGGCGGGTTCAAGCCACGGCCCTTTCGACGAGCGTGCCCGAGAGGCTGTTGGCCAAACCCGCGGTAATTTCCACCGGTTGCAGACTGCCCAGCAGTGACCGCGGTGCCTGGGCATGAACCGCCTGCATGTAGGGGCTGCGGCCAACCAGCTGCCCGGGATGGCGTCCGGGGCGATCGAACAGGGCCGTCATCACTTGGCCGACGCAACTCTCGTTGAAACGCCGCTGTTGCGCGTCCAGCAACGATTGCAGTTCGGCCAGACGCTCGCTCTTCACCGTTTCGTCCAACTGCTTCTCCACCGACGCCGGTGTCCCGGGCCTGGGGCTGTACTTGAAGGAATACGCACTGGCAAAGCCCACGTCCTCGACCAGTCGGAGCGTCTCTCGAAAGTCCCGGTCGGTCTCGCCGGGAAAGCCGACGATGAAATCCGAACTGAGCGCGAGATCCGGGCGCGCCTCTCTCAATCGGTTCACGAGCCGACGGTAGTCGTCGGCCCCATGCCGGCGGTTCATGGCGGCCAGCACTCTGTCCGAACCGGATTGCACCGGCAAGTGAAGAAATGGCATCAGCTTGGGAACATCGCGGTGAGCGCCGATCAGTTCGTCATCCATGTCGGCCGGATAGGATGTCGTGTACCGGATCCTGTCGAGACCCTCGATCCTCGCGACCTCCTCGATCAGCCGGCCCAGTCCCCATTCGCCGCCATCCGGCGCCACGCCGTGATAGCAGTTTACATTCTGGCCCAGCAGCGTGATCTCGCGTACGCCGGCCTCGGCATAGCCCCGAGCCTCGTTCAGAACGTCGGCAACCGCTCTCGAGTATTCCGCGCCCCGGGTATAGGGAACGACACAGAAGCTGCAGAACTTGTCGCAGCCTTCCTGCACCGTGAGAAAAGCGGTGCGGCCCTCGGCGCCAACCGTGGGGTTCGGCAAATAGTCGAATTTGGGTTCGGCGGGAAAGTCCGTATCCAGAACGGATCCGGCCGCGCGTTCCGCCCGGGCGACCATCTCGGGAAGCCGATGGTATGTCTGCGGGCCGAGGACGATGTCCACGTACGGCGTTCGCCGCAGGATCTCCTCGCCCTCGGCTTGAGCGACGCAACCCGCCACCGCGATCATCACGGGGGCCTTCCCGTCCGCGGACCGGTTCTTCAGCTTCTTCAGCCTGCCAAGCTCCGAGTACACCTTCTCGGCGGCCTTCTCGCGGATATGACAGGTGTTGAGGACGATCATATCGGCGCCGGCCGCGTCGTCGGTCAGGGCATAGCCGAGCGGCGCCAGGACATCCGCGATACGCCCGGAATCGTAGACGTTCATCTGGCAGCCGTAGGTTTTGATGTGAAGTTTTTTGGTCAACGCGAAAATCTTAACACCAAGAAAAACCGGCCGAACCGGAAGCGTGACCGATCATTGGGTTAGCGCAAAGCCGTTGATGAGCGTCGATCCAGTAAGCCTACCAAGCCCGCGAACAGAGTCAAGCGAGCGTACATCCGAACTGAACGATTGCTCACTTCCTGTCCTTGGCGCCCTCGAGAGGCACACCAAACAATTCAAGCCGATGCCCCACCAGCCTGAACCCGTGCTGTTCGGCGATTTTCCGCTGCAAGGCCTCGATCTCCGGATTACGGAACTCGGTGACCTTGCCGGTCTGGATATCGATCAGGTGGTCGTGATGCTCGTCCGTCGCCTCTTCGTAACGGGATCGGCCGTCTCCGAAATCGTGCCTTTCCAGAATATCGGCTTCCTCGAACAGGCGAACGGTCCGATACACGGTGGCGATACTGATTCTGGGGTCCAGTTGAACCGCGCGACGATAGACTTGCTCGACATCCGGGTGGTCGGTGGCTTCGGATAGAACGCGGGCGATGATGCGGCGTTGCCCGGTCATCTTCATGCCCCTCTCCATGCACAAGTGCTCGATGCGCGATGGTGGTGCCATTACTTTTCCCTAAGAGCCCATCAGAACCATACGAACGGCATGACCCGAATTCCGATCACGCCGCGTCCCTCTATCTCCCTACCCTCTGCGCCGATTTGGGGTTCGCCTCGTCGTGCCCAGGCCGATCTCTTTCGCCAGTCTGCTGCGATGTTTCGCGTAATTCGGCGCGACCATGGGATAATCGGCGGGCAATCCCCACCGTTCGCGGTATTCCTCGGGCGACATGTTGTAAGACGTCTTCAAATGCCGCTTGAGCATTTTCAGCTTCTTGCCGTCTTCGAGGCACACGATAAAGTCGGGGAATACCGACTTCTTGACCGGAACAGCCGGCTTGGGCCGCTCGGGGAGCACGGGCTCTGTTCCCACGGATACTAAAGTCTTGTAAACATCCTGGATTAACCCTGGCAGATCGGAGACGGCGACGGGATTGTTTCCAACATGCGCGGCAACGATTTCCGTGGTCAACTCCAGCATTTCAGTAGTACTAGCTTTGTCGCTCATCCAAATATCTTCCCAGGTTTTTTCTATTGGCGCTCGTTATATATATAGTATATCGGTTGGAAGCAAGAACGTCGAATGAGAAATATTGGCAAACAAAATTTTGGCGAGGAATACGACTTTTCTCTCGATATCACTAGGGAAGTATGTCCGCTCACCTTCGTGAGAACTAAATTGCTGCTCGAACGCATGACCTCGGGTCAAACGGCGCAAATTCGTTTGCAGGGGACCGAGCCATTACAGAATGTTCCTCGATCCGTCAAGGAGCATGGACACACTGTACTTTCACTCGAGCCCGAGTCCTCGGAAGCCGCCCAGGACGGTATCCACCGACTTGTCATTCGCAAGAATTAAGCCGGGTTTCGCCAATGGGAATGTCGCGGCGCCCGCGTGAATGTCGGGGGGAGCAGAAGTTGATCCGCCCGACCAAATCATTCACCTGAAATCGCGGGTCCTCTTGCTGGCGGTTTCTTGGTCGGGAGCAATATTTTGGCCTGCTTTTTCTATGCCCGTGCCTCATAGTGCCGACATTCCATCGCACGCCGGTCAGGGCGCTCGCGGCGGAAATCCCGCGCCACCGGAAACCCCACTTGGATGAACGCGCGTCTCTCGACACTCATCGATTTTCTGTTTCTCCGGGACAGCCACGCCGCCACCACCGTGATCGCGACGGCGCCGATCGTCGCGACCTGGTCCCTGCTTCTGTTCACCCGGGATACGCTGCCCCAGAACAGCATGACGTGGGACTTGATGCACGCCATGGCCGGGGGCTGGTATCTGCGTGAGGGACTTTCCGCCCATGGCGATTTCATCACGCAGATGGGTTACCTGAGCTTCTTCCCCATCCATCTGGGAATGTTCGTGACCGGTCCATCCGTTTTCGCGTTTCACGCGGTCACCGCGATGGCGCTGGCGTTGGTCTATCCGCTCTGCATCCTCGCGTGCCACCGCCGGGTCGCGACATTTCAGTCATGGATCGTGACCCTGGCTCTATCGGCGATCGTTCTTTTGCCGACAAATATCGGCGAAGGAACCGGGCGTTACGTCGTTTGCGATGTATTACAACCGGATCGGATGGAGCCTGATCTCCATCGTCTGCATTCTTCTCTTTCTGAAAATCGACGGAACGAACGCGTTTCGGCGCGATCGAGTTGTCGGCCATCTTCGTGTGCGTTCTCGTTCTTTTTTATCTGAAGATCACCTATTTCGTCGTCGCGGTCGCGGCCGTGTATCTCGAGATTTTTTTCGGCCCGTATTTTCGGGGACGGCGGATTCGTGGCGGCCGCCGTTCTTGGCGGTTTGCTGTTGGCTTTCGGAATGCTGCCATTCAATCTTGCATACGTGTCGGACCTGTATGTCGCGGCTTTCCAATCCGATACGGTGGTACAAAGCCTCGAGTACTTGTTTGTGCTCGCGCGAAACAACATCGACTGTTGGATGCTGGTTGTCGTGGCGGTGGGCATATGGCTGGCCGCCGGCGGGCGGCCAACCCTGTATTCGTGGCTGGTCCTTGCGTTTCTGCTTGGCGGCGGCTTTGCCCTTCTCAGCCAGAACGCGCAGGGGAACCTGATTCCGCTTGTCTGCGTTGCCTTCCTGTTTCTGTTCGAGAGCCTCCGACGACGATGGTTGTCCGGCTCGCCCACGACGGTGGCCGAAAACCGGCCATGGATCCTCGTGGCTTCCCTGGTCAGCGTTCTCTATCCGCTGGTGTTCGTGGCGGACGGCACGGCCGCCGTCGCGCGATATGCCGGGGCGGCGGGGGCAAACGATCCGGAGCGCGAGATTGCCCGAGCCGGTCCGCTCGCCGGTCTGTCGGTCCCCCGGGACCGGCACCTGTTCGAGGGGATCCGTGGGACCGCCGACCCGAACCCGGATCTCTGGCGGCGTGGAAGAACGCCGCGACAAGGGCCCTTCCTGTCGCAGCATGAGTACCTCCGGACCATGGAAGCCGCCGTCGCTCTCGCCCGGGACCTCGGTCTGCGGGATGATCGCTTATTGGTGGTCGACCAGGTGAACTTCCTTCCCTTCGCGCTCGGCGCGCCGCCGCCCACCGGCGTCTACCTTTGGCTTCTGCCCGGATTCCATCCCATTCCGCCGGAAACGTACTTCGCCGGCGTCGACGCGCTGTTCGTTCCCCGGTACTCGACCGCGCCTTTCGTCACCGAGCGTTTCATGGACGAATACGGCTCCTTCATCGAGCGGACCTTCACGAAACGCCACGACTCGCCCTACTGGACGGTGTTGGCAAGGCCCTGATCCCTGCAAAGAACGAGCGCATCCGCGTGCGCGCCCGACGGCCGCCGGTAATAACCGGTTCGCCGCCCCACCACGGCGAAACCGCATCGGGCGTACAGCCGCCGCGCGGGCGGATTGTCCTCCGCGACTTCCAGAATCATCCGTTCCGCCCCCCGGAGCGCGGCCTCTTCCAGGGCCCGCGCGACGAGATCGAGCGCCACCCCTCTCCGCCGCCGCTCCGGGACCGTGCCCAGGGCCAGAACCTCGCACTCTCCGCCGGCCGCGCGGCACAGGATAAAGGCTTCCGGCGTATCGGAAACCAGCGCGATAAAGCCGAAGGCGCCCGGCGTCGAGAGAATGCTCGCGACGGCCCCGTCGCTCCACGGCTCCTCGAGACACCGTTCGCTCAGCGCGGCGACGACCGGGGCATGGTGGCTTCCCACGGGAACCGTTTCCGGAGGCTGGCGGGTCACGTTCGGTCGGGGGGGCGTATGTGGGAGCCCCGGTATCGGGGAGGCGCAGATACAGCGGCGCGGGCGGCCTGTGGGAGTGTTTCGCCGGCGGCCCATCGCCGTGCCGCCACGCGCGCGACGTCGTTGGCGTGGGGGCAGCCCGACCCTTCCGCCCGAACGGCATCCACCCCCCTCCGCGCAAGACTTCTCGACGACGGAGGACGCGGCCGTCCCGGCGACGATAACGGGCCCCGACGGCAGGATTCCCAAGAGCCCGTCAATCGATACCGCCACGGCAACACCCACGGCCGGGCCGCCGGCATCGAAAACCTGCGCGAACAGATCGCCCCTCTTGGAGTCCAAGGCCACCAGAAGCATCCGCCCGGCACGCTGTTCGGGCTCGATCCCCTCGGCGATGGCCTCGAGACTGGTAACACCGATGCACGGGATGCCCGCCGCGAGGGCCATGCCGCGCGCCGCCGCCAACCCGATGCGCAAGCCCGTGAAGGCTCCCGGCCCGACTGTCACCGCGATCGCGTGGATATCCCTGAACGCAAAGGAGGCTTCGTCCAACACTTCTCTCACCATCGGCAACAGCGCCTCGGCGTGACCCCGCTCCATCATCGCCGACCGCGAAACCTGGAGATCGCGGGTCCGGAGCGCCACCGAACATGCGGAGGTCGTGGTATCCACGGCGAGGATGTTCATTCTGCTCTGTCTCACTCCGGCGTTTTGTCGCCCCGTCGATAGCTATAATCTGTCGCCGGCGGAAAACATAGAACAGGCGCTGCCCATGCCCCTCGTGGAAATCACCCCTGAAGCTTATGGTGTGGAGTTGGACATCGTCTATGCCACCGATCGGAACTTCACGGGCCAACCCATCTATCGGCGCGCGGCCTGTTACCTGCACCCGGACGCCGCCCAATTGCTCCGCCGCGCCGTCGAACTGGCGGCCCCGCTGGGATACCGGCTGAGGGTGTTCGACGGTTTCCGCCCCACGGAAGCGCAATGGACCCTGTGGCGCCACTTCCCCAACCCGGACTATATCGCGGACCCGCGCGTGGGATCCCCGCACGCAAGGGGGGTCGCCGTGGATCTCACCCTGGCGGACGCCGAAACCGGAAGCCAACTGGACATGGGAACGCCGTTCGACGACCTCGGCCCATCATCGTGGCACGGGGACACCGCCATACCGCCCCACGCCCAGCGCAACCGCCACATCCTGCTCGGCATCATGACCGCCGCCGGCTTCGACTTCTTCCGTAACGAGTGGTGGCATTACCAGTTGTTCGATGCCGGGGGCCGCTATCCGCTGTTGCCGGACAGCGCGCTCGCGGAAGGACTTCTGTAGGGCCTCCGTCCTAAACCACCGAGCAGGCCTCGTCGAAATCGAGCCGGCGGGCCCGGGGATACAGCTTTTCCGGATCGCCGTAGCCCAGATTGCACAGGAAATTGGACTTGACGCTCGTTCCCGCGAAGAACGCCCGGTCGACCATGGCGTTGTCGAATCCCGACATCGGCCCGCAATCGAGCCCCAGGGCGCGGGCCGCGAGCATGAAATAGGCCGCCTGCAGGGTGCCGTTTCGAAAGGCGGTGGTTTGGATGAGCGGATCGTTGCCGACGAACCAGGAACGGGCGTCCGCGTGCGGAAACAGTTCCGGCAGACGCTCATGAAACTCCATGTCATGACCGAAAATGGCGGTCGCGGGCGCCGCCATGGTTTTCTCGACATTTCCGTCCATTAGGGCCGGCCTGAGCTTTTCCTTGCCGTCCCGCGACGTCACGAACACGATCCTGGCGGGACTGCAGTTCGCGCTCGTCGGTCCCATCCTCGCCAAATTCCACACGTCGCGAAGCAGATCGTCGCCAACCGCCTCGTCGCGCCACCCATTGTGCGTTCGCGCGTTTCGGAACAGAACATCAAGAGAGGTCTCATCGATCCGAGCTTTCACAGACGCCTCCCACCACCAATTACCATCGCAACACTTTCACACATTGATAAATAAGGTACCGCCGCCCCGGTTGCGACCCGAACACCCGGGCTTATCCCAACGTACAAACGGTCGTCGTGATTGTCCGAGTGACGGCCGGCATGGACCACTGCGCGTACAAGAGACGTGGGTTTGTGATAAGCTCCTTTCGGTCTGGCGCCGAAATGGTCACGAGAGATGAGCCCTCGGAGAGATGAGGGGCGGCATGTCTTCCCTTTTCCCAACGTGACGCTCGCCGAGCTATGCTCGACGGTCACTCATCATCAGGTAACCGTCGGCCTCGGCCAGTTTTGCGCCAATACTCGTCTTGTCATCGAACGGATGCACCCGGCATTCAGGCCGGAATCCGAGCGCGCATCTCCTATGCGCTCGCCATGAAAGTTCCAAGGCCTTGAAAAAGGAGTCCGGAGCCGTGAAGGATTTGGAAAGGCTTGTTCGCGGAATCGCGGAGGGCATGGCCGCGGAGACCGATCGCGGCCGCGTCGCCCACTACATTCCCGAACTTGCCAAGGTCGACCCCAATCAGTTCGGCATTGCCATCGTGCTCGCGAACGGACGGGTTATCGCCGCCGGCGATGCCGAAACGCCATTCTCGATCCAAAGCATTTCGAAGGTCTTTACCCTGAGCCTGGCGTTGGGCCGGGTCGGCGACGCGCTTTGGGACCGGGTGGGCCGCGAGCCGTCCGGCGATCCGTTCAACTCGATCGTCCAGTTGGAGTCCGACAACGGCATTCCCCGCAACCCGTTCATCAACGCCGGCGCCATCGTGGTCACCGACATCTTGTTGGCCGGGCATGAGCCCCGCGAGACGATCGGCGAGATCCTCCGGTTCATGCGCCATGTCACCGACGACGACGACATCAGGATCGACCCCGGGGTGGCGCAATCGGAGGAGCGAACCGGCTTCCGGAACGCCGCCCTCGCGAATTTCATCCGGGCCGCCAACAATCTGCACCATGCTCCGGAACGAACGCTCGGGGTGTATTACCATCACTGCGCCATTGCCATGACATGCAGGCAGCTGGCGATGGCCGGCC
This sequence comes from uncultured Alphaproteobacteria bacterium, assembly GCA_963701445.1. GTDB lineage: Bacteria > Pseudomonadota > Alphaproteobacteria > Rhodospirillales > Defluviicoccaceae > CAKZLS01. Next base: position 25,465 of record CAVPAM010000032.1, on the reverse strand, counting down.
GGCTGTTCGCGTTCGGTGGTCAACTGGGAGTGGATGGCCCGAGGATCATTTCGGCCGCGCGTGCACGGCGGATTAACGCGCTGATGCTGACCTGCGGACACTATGACGGTTCCGGTGATTTCGCCTTCCACGTTGGCCTGCCCGGCAAGAGCGGCGTCGGCGGGGGGATTCTGGCGGTCGCTCCCAACGTCGCGTCGATCGCCGTTTGGTCGCCGGGGCTCAACGCCGTGGGGAACTCTCAGCTCGCCACCCGGTCCCTGAAGGAACTCAGCGATCGCACAGGCTGGTCGATCTTCGGCCCGAGATAGAATTACGAGAGCAACGGCCGTGTGTCGTGCCCGGAGGGTCGGTTCGCCGGGGTCAGGTGGTGGGGACGGGCGCGGCTGGGGGGTGTTGTAAGCGGGCGTCGTCGAGGCTGCTCAGGCCGTTGGCTTCGATGATGGCGCGCAGCGAGTCGACATACGCGTCTCCCCGTTCCGAGAAACCCGTGAGGTATGGCGCCAGCGACAGGCCGTCCACGGGAACGCCCCGGCCGCGCATTTCGGCCCGCGACCGGCGGAACTGGTCGTAGGCGGGATTGACGTTGAGATTGCGCGCGTAGGCCCGGACGGACTCCAGAAGATTGTCGAAGTCCCAGTCTTCCTGGGCCAACCCGACGGTCAGCCCGCTTGAGGTCACGGCCCGCGCCGGCATCCGCCGCGCCCCCGGGGGATGGCCGAACAGCGCGTTTCTCTGGCGGACCAGCGCCGAGGTTCCCCAGCCGCTCTCCATTGCCGCCTGGGCCAGCGCCAGGGACGGCGGAATGATATCGATCCGCCGAGCGAGATCCTCCAGGTTCCCGGGGGGCGCATCGTACTCTTCCGCCTTGACGATCAGCCACAACCGGTCGATCGGGCCCGGCGCGACGCCCTCCCGGAGCCGATACCGCAACTGCCAAAGCCGCGCGCGGTCGGCGAGAATTTCTTCGTTCGCGTACAGGACCAGGGGCAGCACGACCTTGAAGAAGACCACCTTGCGGGCCTCGGCCTCGCTCAGAGTACCCAGATCCGTCGGAAGGTTGGCGAGAAACAATCGCGGCACGTCGGCCTTGCCCGAGCCGACCTTGTCGAGATCGTAGGCCATGCCGGGATAATCGTTGGACAAGGAGGCGACCGTCAGGGGGTTCCCCCGCAGGCTGACCCCGATCATGTGGATCGGCGATCCGTAGGCACCGGCGTCGGTCTGAATGTCCGGCGCGTACCGTGCCCGGGGGGCCGATGTCTCCCCCGCCGGAGGATGCAGCGCGACCATCACCAGCAACGTCCCGGCAAGGACGCCCATGGTACCGATTACGCCTTTGTGAACGCCGTTCATGGAAACAACTCGCCAAAAGAGACCACGCGTTCGCGGAGTTCCCGCGCCCAGCCGGCCGGGAACCCGTTCAACCCGTCTTCACGCAGGTCGGTGCCGGAGCCCCGGTCGATCGGACGGGAAACTCATTTTAGTCGAATTTGGCGAACTTTTCAAAAAGGCTTCGCGTTCGCGGCAAAGGTGGCCGGTGGCGGCCGCTCACCATTCCACCGAGCGGACCTCTTGCACTTCGGGAACGTAGTACTTCAGCATGTTCTCGATGCCGTGCTTGAGGGTCATGGTGGAACTGGGGCAGCCGGAGCAGGACCCCTGCATGCGCAGATAGACGATGCCGTCCTCGAAACTCTCGAAGGTGATGTCTCCGCCGTCCTGGGCGACCGCGGGCCGTACCCGTGTCTCCAACAGTTCCTTGATCTGGGTGGTGATATCGCCGTCCTCGGACTCGCCGCCGGCGCCCGCCTCGGCGGGCTGCTCGGAGACGGCCGCGTCGCCGGAGGTGAAATGCTCCATGATGGCGCTGAGGATCATGGGTTTCATCACGGCCCAGTCGCGGGCCGGCATCTTTGTCACGGTCACGAAGTCGCCGCCGAGGAATACGCCGCTCACCCCGTCCACCTCGAAAACCCGCAAAGCCAGCGGCGAGCGCGATGCGTCCTCCGGGCTGGTGAAGTTCGCCGTGCCGCTCGGCATGACATCGCATCCGGGCAGGAACTTCAAGGTCGCGGGGTTCGGAGTCGTCTCGGTTTGGATGAACATGATTTCCCTCTCGTTACCCGACGGGGTTGCCTTCGACATATGGGCGGCCGGCCGCGCGTCGTCAAGAGACGCGTGACCATCCCGGCCTTACGGATCGGCGGCCAGAAAGCCGACCGTTTGGTACACCTCCCGGATGACGGGTTCGGCGAGGGCGCGCGCGCGTTCGCCGCCGTGGCGGAGCACCCCGTCCACATAGCCCGGATCGTCCTTGAGGCGGTTGATCTCGGCGGCCATCGGAGCCAGTTTGGCCACGGCCAGGTCGGCGAGTTCGGCCTTGAACTTGGAAAACTGACCGCCGCCGAACCGGGCGCAGACGTCCTTGACCTCCTGATCGGCGAGGGCCGCGTATATGCCCATCAGATTGGCCGCCTCCGGGCGTCCGTCCAGACCGTCCACGGTCTCCGGTATCAGCTCGGGATCGGTTTTCGCCTTGCGGATCTTCAGGGCGATGAGGTCGGCGTCGTCGGTCATGTTGATGCGCGAGTAGTCGGACGGATCCGACTTGCTCATCTTGCTGGTGCCGTCGCGCAGCGACATGACCCGCGTCGCCGGGCCGAAAATCAGCGGCTCGACGACCGGAAACAGCTCGACTTCGAAGTCGTTGTTGAATTTCTGGGCGATGTCGCGAGCCAGCTCCAGGTGCTGCTTCTGATCCTCGCCGACGGGAACGTGCGTGGCCTTGTACAGCAGGATGTCGGCGGCCATCAGGTTGGGATAGGCGAACAGCCCGACGGAGGCGTTCTCGCGGCTCTTGCCCGCCTTCTCCTTGAACTGGGTCATCCGGTTGAGCCAGCCGAGCCGGGCGACGCAGTTGAACACCCAGGCGAGTTGCGCGTGACCGGGAACGTGGCTCTGCACGAACAGGACGTTCTTCGCGGGGTCGATGCCGGCCGCCAGAACGGCCATCGCGACTTCGCGGGTACTGGCGGTCAGTTCCGCCGGATCCTGCCACACGGTGATCGCGTGCATGTCGACGACGCAGAACAGACACTCGAACTCGTCCTGCAAACGCACCCAGTTGCGAATGGCGCCCAGGTGATTGCCCAGGTGCAGATGACCGGTCGGCTGGATACCTGAAAGGATGCGTTTCATGAGTTCCTGCGGAGATTGGGGCTTCGGCGGCACAGCGCCGGTTTATGGCGTCTTAACCGGGGACGGTCAAGCGGCGTCCTGGCGCCGCATCAGGCCGCGCAGGTCGCTCGCCCGCGCCGCGCCGGTGAAATGGGCGAGAACGATGAACGTCGCCATGCCCGCGCACACCAGGGCGGCAAGCGCCCCGGCGCGGAACACCAACTCGGGCTCCGCGAGCCAGGGGGCCAGCGCCCAGCCGGCGAGCACGAGCGCGCCGGTCATCCCGGCGGTGGCCACCAGGATCCGCGGCAGCCGGCTCTTCAGGCGGGCATCGAGCGCCAGATGCCCCCTCCGGTAGAGGAAGGTCGCCAGAAGGCCCGCGTTGATCCAGGACGAGATCACCGTGGCGATGGCGATGCCCACGTGCAGGAACGGTCCCATCAAGGCCAGATTGAGCACGAGGTTGAGCAGCGTGGTGACGGCCGCGATCTTGACCGGGGTCTTGGTGTCGCCCCGCGCGAAATAGCCGGGAGTCAGCGCCTTCATCAGCACATAGGCCGGAAGCCCCACCGCGTAGGCGGTCAGCGCGGCGGCGGTCGCCCGGGATTCGGCCGCGCCGAAGGCGCCTCGCTCGAACAGCACCGAAATCACCGGCCCGGCGATGACCACCAGCGCGGCGGCGGACGGCAGGGTCAGGAGGAACGCGAATTCGAGAGCCCGGTTCTGGCTGTGAAGCGCGCCGGCTTCCTGCCCGCTCTTGAGCTGCCGCGACAGCAACGGCAGCAACGCCGTGCCGACGGCGACCCCGACGATGCCGAGCGGAAGCTGGTTCACCCGGTCGGCGTAGAACAGATAGGAGACCGAGCCGGAAGGCAGAAACGACGCGATCACGGTATCGATCAGCAAGTTGATCTGATAGATGCCGGCGCCGATCGCGACCGGCACCGCCCTGACCATGAGCAACTTTACCTCGGGGGTGATTTTCGGCCTGGGCAGCCGCAGCCAGATGCCGTTCCCGCCGCAGTTGCAGTAGAGCCAGAGGAACTGCGTGACGCCACCGGCGGCGACCCCCCAGGCCAGCGCGTGTCCGGGTGTTTCTGTGAAGGGCGCCAGCGCCAGCGCCGCGACGATGAGGCAGATGTTGAGAAGGATCGGCGTCGCCGCGGCGGCGGCGAAGCGTCCGTAGGAGTTGAGCACGCCGGCGATCAGGGACACCAGCGAAATGAACAGCAGATACGGAAAGGTGATCCGGGCGAACTGAACGGCGAGGTCGAACTTCTCCGGAATGGCCGAGAAACCGGGCGCCATCCCGTACATGGCGAGCGGCATGACCATCTGCATGACGGCGACGAACACGAGCAGCGCCGTCAGCAAGACGCTCAGGGACTGTTCGGCGAACTCCCGCGCCTTTCGCGGCCCCTCGGTTTCCAGCAGTCCGGCGAAGATCGGCACGAAAGCGGCCGCGAAGGCGCCTTCCGCGAACAGTCTTCGAAACAAATTGGGAAACTTGAACGCGACGAAAAAGGCGTCCGCCACCGGTCCCGCGCCAAGAACCGCGGCGATCAGAATGTCGCGCGCGAACCCGAACAGCCGGCTGACTAAAGTGAGGCCGCCGATCGTGGCAATGGAGCGCAGCAGCACCATGATGTCTGTCCACCGGCTTTCGAACGCGGTTTGAAGGGAGCCTTATACCAAACTGCGGGCGGAACGCTATTCGGCGGCGGCTTTTTTCTTCGCGGCCGCCCGCGTGTCGTCGGGCGGAGCGATCGCCGCCCTCAGCCGCCGCTCGATCCGGCGGAGTTTCGACGGGTCGTCCACCTTCAGGCCGAAGACATCCTTGACATAGAACACGTCCACCGCCCGCTCGCCGTAGGTCGAAACATGGGCGCTGACGATCTGCAGGTTGAGGTCCGTTATCGCCGACGTCACGTCGTGCAGCAGGCCCTGACGGTCCCTGGCGTTGACCTCGATCACCGTGTGTCCCGCGCTGGCCTTGTTGTCGATGATCACCGCGGGCGAGACCGTGAAGATGCCGGTGCGGCTCGGCAACGCCCGGGCCCTGACGGCGCGCAATTCCCTCGCCGGCCACAGGCTCCCCTTCAGCGCCTGCTCGATCCGGGACGTCAGCTTGCCGATCCGTTCGGGGCTGTCGAAGGCGCGGCCCGAAACATCCTGTATCCAGAAGGTATCCAACGCCATGCCATTGGCCAGGGTAAAGATCTTTGCGTCGACGATGGAGGCCCCCGAGAGAGCCATGGCGCCGGCGATGCGGGCAAACAGGCCGGGATGGTCCGGAGAGTAGATGACGACTTCCGTCACATCGAGGGTGGGATGGTGCCTGGCCTCCACGTGCAGCGGCTCGCCCTTGCCCTCGGCCTCCCGCATCATTTCGAAATGGCGGACGTGATCGTCCGTCGTGCACGCCAACCAGTAGTCCGGATAGCCGCGCGCGATCGAATTTTCCAGGACCGCCTCGTCCCAGTGCGACAGGCGTTGCCTCACCTTGGCCTTGGCCCGCTCTACCCTGATGGTCCGGCGTTCCAGGGGCTGCCCGCCGGTCATTTCCATCTCTTCGAGGGCGCGGTAATAGAGTTCGCTCAGGAGCCCCGCTTTCCAAGCATTCCAGATACCGGGACCGACGGCGTGAATGTCCACGTCGGTCAGCACCAGAAGCATTCTCAGGCGTTCCGGAGACTGAACGACGTCGATGAAGTCGGCCACCGTCTTGGGATTGTCGAGATCGCGCTTGAACGCCGTCCGGCTCATCAGGAGATGATGGCGAACGAGCCACGAGACCGTTTCCGTCTCCCATTCGTCGAGGCCGAACCTCGGGCAGATCTGGAGGGCGAGCTCGGCGCCGATCTCGGAGTGATCTCCGCCGCGTCCCTTGGCGATATCGTGCAACAGCACCGACATGTAGAGCGCCCGGCGGGACCGCATGTCGCCGACCACGGCGCTCGCCGCCGGATGCAATTCCTTCAACTCACCCTTTTCCAGGCGATGAAGAATGCCGATGGCCCGGATGGTGTGCTCGTCGACGGTGTACACATGGTACATGTCGTATTGCATCTGCGCCACGACCCGGCCGAAATCCGGCAGAAAGCGGCCGAAAACGCCAGCCTCGTTGAGGCGTTTGAGCGTCGTTTCCGGATCGTTCGCGGAGGTGAGCATGTCCATGAACAGGCGATTCGCCTGATCGTTTTCGCGCAGCGCCGCGTCCACGTGCCGGAGGTTCTGGTGTACCAGGCGCAGGGCATGGGGATGAACGTCCAGCCCCTGGCGCTGGGCCTCGTGAAACAACTGAAGGATCTTCACCGGATCCCTCGCCAGAATGCCGTCGCCGTCCAGGGCGAGCCGGCCGCCGTCCAGTTTGAAGCCGTCGGGCGCCCGCCGGAACAGCGAGAACGTGGGAATGCGGAAGCGGACCCGCTTTTTCCTGTGCTCTTCCTCCAGCACCGCGCACAGGACGCGCGTCAGGTCGCCGACCGTCTTGGTCATGAGGAAATAGTGCTTCATGAACCGCTCGACGCCGCGTCCGCTGGCGCGGTCGTTGTAGCCCAGCCGCTTGCTGATGATGTCCTGAAAGTTGAAGGTCAGCCGCTCCTCGGGGCGGTCCGCCGCGTAGTGAAGATGGCATCGGACGGTCCAGAGGAAGTTCTGCGCCCGCCGGAAATCGCGGACGTCGCCGGTCGTGAACACGCCGCGTTCGTACAGCTCGCCCATATCCTTGACCTGGTACAGATACTTGGCGATCCAGAAGAGGGTCTGAAGATCCCGCAACCCGCCCTTGCCCTCCTTGATGTGCGGCTCCAGGACGTAGCGGGAATCGCCCATCCGTTCGTGGCGCGCGTCGCGCTCCGCGAGCTTCTGTTCGACGAATTGGGTTCCGGTAACGGCAACCACTTCGTTCATGAACTTGGTTTCGAACTGGTCGTAAAGGTTCCGGTCGCCCCACAGCCAGCGGGCCTCGAGCAGGCTGGTCCGAATGGTCAGGTCCGATTTGGCCAGACTGACGCAGTCGTCCGCCGTGCGGGTGGCGTTTCCGACCTTGAGGCCCATGTCCCAAAGCATGTAGAGGATGAATTCGACGAGCTGCTCCGTCCTCGGCGCGGACTTGCCGGGAAGCAGGAACATGAGGTCGATGTCGGAAAACGGCGACAGCTCCGCCCGTCCATACCCCCCCGTCGCGGCAATGGAGAGCGGCTCTCCCGCCGAGATGTCCGGCACGGGATGGACATGCTTGATCGCGAAATCGTAGATCCCGCGAACCAGCTGATCCACCAGGTACGCGTCCGCGAGAACGACTTCCGCGCCGTTGATATGCTCTTCCTCGAACCGGCGCCGAACCTCTCCGACACCCCTGTACAGGGCCGCGCGGAAGATTTGCAAAAAATTGCTGCGGGTGTCCGGGGAATACCCGACCCACTTCGCCTGCTCCTCGAGCTCGCGAACCAGCGATTTGCGATTGATGATCGCGCGACGGTTATGGACACGGGTCATGGCACGGCCTTCTTTCCCGTATCAATATAAAGGGGCGTGCTGGCATCACACGATTTTCTTTTCTCGCGGGGGCCAAAAGCGTTCATGCGGAGTGTAAACGCCGGCCGCTGAAGGAACCATGAACGGATCGATACCCTCCATGGTGAATATCCGCCAGACCGCTCCTTAACCGATGGCCTTCAGTCTGTAAATCAGCTCCAGGGCGTCCCGGGGCGTCAGCTCGTCGGCGTCCACGGCCGCCAGCATTTGCTCCACCGGCGAGGGCGGGGCGGACGCCGGCCGCCGCGCCTCGGCCGCCGCGAATAGGGGCAGGTCCTCCGCGAGGTGGGTGACCGCCGAGGATTGCTCTCCGTTTTCCAGGGTTTCGAGCACCTGTTCGGCCCGTTCGATCACGGCCGCCGGCAATCCGGCCAACTGGCCCACGTGAATGCCATAGGAGCGGTCGGCCGCTCCGGGAGCCACCTCGTGGAGGAAAACCACGTCTCCCCGCCACTCCTTGACGCGCATGGTGTAGCACGCGAGGTTCGCGAGCTTGGCGGCCAGGGCCGTGAGTTCGTGATAGTGCGTGGCGAACAGGGCGCGGCAGCGGTTGACCTCGTGCAGGTGCTCGATCACCGCCCATGCGATGGACAGGCCGTCGAAGGTGGCGGTTCCCCGGCCGATTTCATCGAGGATCACAAGGGACCGCTCGCCGGACTGGTTCAGGATGGTGGCGGTTTCGACCATCTCCACCATGAACGTGGACCGGCCGCGCGCGAGATCGTCGGCCGCGCCCACGCGCGAGAACAGGCGGTCGACCACCCCCAGGCGCGCCGCCTCGGCGGGAACGTACGATCCCATCTGGGCGAGGATGGCGATCAGGGCGTTCTGCCGCAGGAAGGTGCTTTTCCCCGCCATGTTCGGACCGGTCAGGAGCCACAGGCGGCGGCCGTCGGCCAGATCGCAATCGTTGGCGACGAAGCGGCCCTGCTCTCCGGCGGCCAGCGTGGCTTCGACCACCGGGTGACGGCCGCCGCGGATGTCGAACGCCAGGCTGTCGTCCACCGCCGGGCGGGTGTACCGGCCATCCACCGCCAGCTCGGCCAGGGCCGCGACCACGTCCACCGTCGCCAGCGCCCGCGCCGTCCGGCCGATGCTCTCGGCCATGGCCACGACCTCGCCCACCAGATCGTCGAACAGCGTCAATTCGAGGGACAGCGCCTGGTCGGCGGCCCGCGCGATCCGGCCCTCCAGGTCGTTGAGTTCCACCGACGTGTAGCGAACCGCGTTGGCCATGGTCTGGCGATGGATGAACGGGCCGTCGGCCCCGGCCGGCATGTTGTCCGCCTGCTTGGCCGACACCTCGACGAAATACCCGAGCACGTTGTTGTGCCGGATCTTCAGCGCCTGCACGCCGGTCTCGCCGATATAGCGCGCCTGCAGGCCGGCGATCAGGCGGCGGCTGTCGTCGCGAAGCCGGCGCAGTTCATCGAGCTCGGACACGTACCCCGTCGCCACGAAGCCGCCATCGCGGGCATTGAGCGGCAGGTCGGCGGCGAGCGCCCGGCTCAGGCGGTCGATCAGCGGCTCGTGATCGCCGAGCATGGCCATGCACGTCTCGATGCCCCGGGGAAGGCCGGGGAGTCCCTCGGGATGGAGGGTCGCGCGCAGCTCCGAGGCCACCTTCAGGGCATCGCGCACGGCGGCAAGGTCGCGCGGGCCGCCGCGTCCCAGGCTGACGCGCGACAGGGCCCGCTCCAGGTCCGGGCATCGTTTCAGCATCGCCCGGACATCCTCGCGTTGGCGCTCGCCCTCGACGAAGAACCCCACCATGTCGAGACGATGGCGGATGGCCTCCACGTCGGTGAGCGGCGCCGCCAGCCAGGAGGCGAGAAGGCGGGCGCCGGAGGCCGCGACCGTCTTGTCGATGATGCTGAGCACGCTGCCCTGGCGCTCGCCGGAAAGGGTCCGCATGAGTTCCAGATTGCGCCGCGTCGCCGCGTCGATCTCCATGACCGCGCCGCTGGCCAGCCGCCGCATTCTGGAGATGCGCGGAATTCGGCCCTTCTGGGTCAGTTCGATGTAATCCACGAGCGCGCCGGCGGCGGCCACTTCCCCCGCGCTGAACGCGCCGAAGGCATCGACGGTCTCGACCTTGAACAGGGCTTCCAGGCGTTTGCGCCCGTTGACCCCGTCGAACCGGCTTGCCGGGAGGGGGCTCAGGCGGTCCCGCCAGTCGCCGAAAGTTTCGGACAGCGCCGGCTTTTGCAGCAAGGTATCCGGCACCAGCAGTTCCCCCGGTTCCAGCCGCGAGAGCGCCGCCCCCAGGTCGCCCGTGTCGATGGGCTGGGTCTGGAAGTCGCCGGTGGAAATGTCGATCCACGCAAGACCGATGCGGCCCCCGGCCTCCGCGCACGCCGCGAGGTAATTGTGGCGGCGGGATTCAAGCAGACTGTCCTCGGTCAGCGTGCCGGCGGTGATCAGCCTCACCACGTCGCGTCGGACGACGGACTTGTTGCCCCGCTTGCGGGCTTCCGCGGGATCTTCCTGCTGTTCGCAGACGGCGACCTTGAACCCCCGCCGGATCAGCCGCGCCAGATAGGCCTCGTGGCTGTGGACGGGCACGCCGCACATGGGAATGTCCTCGCCCAGGTGCTTGCCCCGTTTCGTCAGCGCGATATCCAGCGCGGCCGCCGCCTTGACCGCGTCGTCGAAGAAAAGTTCGTAGAAGTCGCCCATGCGGTAGAACAGAAGGCTTTCGGGATACTGACGCTTGATGGACAGGTATTGGGCCATCATCGGCGTGACCGGCGCCCTCGCGGCCTCGGGCTCGGGCTCGGGCGCGCCTATGGCGTCGCTCTCGGAGGAGGCGTTCGAGTGTTTTCCGGTTTGCGTTGGTTCCGCTCGATGCAAGGCCGCTACGATGTCTTGTGGTTTATGCCAGCTTAGCATGACGCGGTCGCTTGGGGCTATGAATCCGCCGCGTCCCACGGCAATATGGGACGGATCATCAAACGGGGGACGCCGTGACGGGAAAAGCGCAGACTTCAGGGACCGGCCGGGAGGTCATCGGCCTGTTCGCCGACCGCGACAACTTCGAGGCCGCGATCGCGGCGCTGATGGAGGCCGGCTTCGATCGCGCCGACCTGAGCGTCCTCTCGTCCCATGAATCCATCGACGCCGCCGGCGTGCCGGGAAAACCGTGGCGGGACGTGATGACGGCGATGGTGGGCGAAATCAAGTACGAGGTGCCCTTGGTGGCCTCCGGCGGTATTTTCCTGGCCGGCGGCCCCGTGGCGGCGACCATCGCCGGGATCATCGGCGCGGCCGTCGGCGGCGTCGCCATCAAGGAGGTTCTGGAGGAAGTCACCGCCAAGCCCCACACCGAGGATTTCGCGCGATCGCTGGAAGCGGGCAGCGTCATCCTGTGGGTCCGCGCCGCCGACAGCGACCGCGAGGCGGCTGCCGCCGACATCCTCGAAAGCAATGGCGGATACAATATCCACGTCAACGAGCGTCCCGCCGATAGCTGACGGGACGGGCACCTTATGCCACCGGTCGATAATGACGACCGACTACGCCTCATGAAATAGGGAAGAGACCATGAAAGGCATTCTCAGTGGTCTTCGGATCGTCGAGGGCTCCGCCTTCGTGGCGTTGCCGCTGGGCGGAATGACCCTGGCCCAGCTCGGCGCCGACGTCATCCGCTTCGATCCCATCGGCGGCGGTCTCGATTACGGCCGCTGGCCGGTGACGCTCGACGGCAAGAAAAGCCTGTTCTGGGCGGGGTTCAACAAGGGCAAGCGCTCCATCGCCATCGATTTCCGCGACCCGCGGGGTCAGGAGATCCTGACCCGGCTGATCTGCGGCCCCGGTGAAAACAACGGCCTGTTCATCACCAACTTCCCGGCCCGCGGCTGGCTCGACTACGAAACCCTCAAGGAGCACCGCGAGGATCTGATCATGGTCAACCTCGTCGGGCGGCGCGATGGCGGCTCGGAGGTGGACTATACCGTCAACCCGCAGGTGGGGTTCCCCATGGTGACCGGCCCGACGTCGTGGCCGCGACCGGTGAACCACCTGTTGCCGGCATGGGACTGCATCGCCGGACAGATGGCGCTGGTCGGCCTGCTCGCCGCCGAACGTCACCGGCGGCTGACCGGCGAGGGGCAACTGGTGCGCCTCGCGCTCAAGGACGTGGCCCTGGCCATGCTCGGCAATCTCGGAAAGATCGCCGAGGTGATGGTCAACGACGCCGACCGCCCCAAGGACGGCAACTACCTCTACGGCGCCTACGGCCGCGACTTCGGCACCCTCGACGGCAAGCGGCTGATGGTGGTGGCCCTCACCAAGGGACAGTGGGCGAGCCTGCGCAAGGCCACCGGGCTTGGCGACCAGCTCGACGCCCTCGGCGAGCGCCTCGGCCTCGACCTGGACGAGGAGGGCAATCGCTACCGGGCCAGACGGCAGATCTCCAAGATCCTCGAGCCTTGGTTCGAGACCCGGATGAAAGCGGAGATCCGCAAGATTTTCGACAAGCATCAGGTCACCTGGGCCCCCTACAAGACCGCCCGCAAGGCCATCGAGGACGACCCCGACTGTTCCACCAAAAACCCGCTGTTTTCCATGGTCAAGGATCCCGGAATCGGCAAATACCTGATGCCGGGCTCCCCCCTGGACTTCAGTCTGATCGAACGCCTTCCGGCCACGAGGGCGCCGCTTCTGGGCGAGCACACGGACGAAATCCTGCTGGACGTCCTGGGCCTCGGCGAGGGCGAGGTCGGTGCCCTCCACGACGCCGGCGTCGTCGCCGGACCGAAAGAAAGCAAGCGCTGAACCCGCTCAGGACAGCTCGCCGATGGCCCTTCGATGGGCTTCCAAGGAGGCGTCTCCGAAGCAGCAGAAGCTGACCGTTTCGGGCGTGTCGTTGTTGGCCAGATAGTCCCTTACCGCGCCCACCGCGACACGGGCGGCGCGATCGGCGGGAAAGCTGTAGATGCCGGTGCTGATGGCGGGAAACGCGATGGTTTTCAGGCCGTGGGCGGTGGCGATTTCCAGGCACCGCCGATAGCACGACGCAAGCAGCGCGTCCTCGTTCCGGCCGCCGCCCCGCCACACCGGCCCGACGGCATGGATCACGTACCGGGCGGGGAGCCCGTAACCCTTGGTCATCCTGGCCTCGCCGGTGGGGCAGCCGCCGAGGGCGCGGCATTCCGCGAGAAGCTCGGGACCGGCGCCTCGGTGGATGGCGCCGTCCACGCCGCCGCCGCCCAGCAGCGACTCGTTGGCCGCGTTGACGATGGCGTCCACGTCGAGGCGGGTGATGTCGCCTTCGACGATGACCATGCGCTCGATCATGGCTTCGCCTCCCCGCTTCACGTCAAGGGGTCCTAAGCTTTAGCCGCGGCCTGCCGGTCCATTCCCTGGCGAACCAGGTCGAACGCCTCCTGGGCCTCGCCCCAGCGCTTGACCTTCACCCATTTGCCCTGTTCCAGATCCTTGTAGTGCGCGAAGAAATGCTCAAGCTGATCGCACAGGATCTTCGGCATTTCGCGATAGGAAGCGACACTGGCGTAATAGGGATGCAGGTCGTCCACCGGCACGCACAGGATCTTTTCGTCGATGCCGCTTTCGTCCTCCATGATCAGCACGCCGATGGGCCGGGAGCGGATGATCACGCCCGGCGACACCGGGATCTGAGCGAGCACGGCGGCGTCGACGGGATCGCCGTCGTCCGACAGGGTGTGCGGGATGAAGCCGTAGTTGCACGGATAGTACATGGCCGTGTGGAGGAACCGGTCCACGTACATGGCCCCGGATTCCTTGTCCAGTTCGTACTTCACCGGATTGCCGCCCATGGGAATCTCGATCAGCACGTTGACGTCATAGGGCGGATTCTTCCCGACCGGTACCTTAGCTATGTCCATTGTTCCGCCTCTTTCGTTCTACCGTTCACCTGAATGCCGTAGGGGTATAGCGCGCATCGGGCCGCCCGCGCCAGACCCGCCGCGAGCGCGGTCAGGGCGACGCCGCGCCGTTCGGCGGCTTTCCGGCTCCCCCCCCGGCCTTGTTCATCCACTCCACCGTCCGGGTTTCGAGGAAATCGTAGAACGGGTTGTTTCTCAGCCGCAGCAGCCAGTCGCCGCTCAGCTTGAGCAGACCGCGTTCTCCCTGCAGCGGCATCTGGCCGAGGAACAGCACGTCCTTGTTGCCGGGCGGACGCTGGCCGTAGAGGGGGTCGTCGGGCGGGATCGGCAGCGCCACGTGGGACAACGAGACCACGTCCAGCGGCCACGCGGCGTCCAGCGGCTCGCCCCGCTCGGCCTCGGGCGCGAACGGCGGTTTGTGGAACGACACGACACGCGTTGTCTCCGGGGTCTCGTTGGCGACCAGGGTGACGGCGAAGGGCAGGGTAACGTCGGCCATCAGCCGGGCGGTCACCGGTCCCGGGTCGGAAACCAGCAGCAGGGACTTGACCGCCTCCCTGTTGATGTCGAACAGGACGAGCCCGTGACGGTCGGGCGGCAGTTGACGCAGCAACCGGTCGACGATGGCGTCGGTGGACACGGTGAAGTCGACCGTCGACTGAAAGACCAGGGTGGCAGGAAAATCCGCGTTGCCGCCCGACTGGGCCCGGGCCGCGACGCGGCCGGCGACGGACCGGGTCAGCCGATGAACCACGTCGCCGGCGTTGGTGGCGAAGGAGTTGTACTTGTAGGGATCGAATTCGGGCAGGATCTGCGTCCAGGCGAGCCGCTCGAGACCCGGCAGAATGGCCAGCCGGTTTTTCCACTTCGCCAGCGCCACCGCCGGATGAATGCCGATGGCCGGGGAAATCAGCACCAGGCTGGCGGGCGGCGGCGAAACCAGTCCGTCCAGCGCGTCCAGGGAGAACTCCACGGCCAGGGGACCGCCGGTGGAGTATCCGATCATGTGGAGAGGCTTGCCGTCCAGCTTGGACGCCAGGTGCCTCATGCCCAGCCGGACGGCGGCGGTCAGGTCCTCCGGGGCAATGTGCTTGAGACCCGAGGGCGCGGTCCCGTGACCGGGCAGGCGCAGGCCGAGCACCCAGTAATTTTCCCGGTTGAGGGCTTCGCCGAGGGCGCGCAGGCTGTAGGGCGAATCCGACATGCCGTGCAGCAGCAGGACGCCGCCCACGGGCGCCTCGGCGGTCAGCTCGAAGCTGCGGTTCCAGTTGGGATCCCGGACCTGCGGGTCGGCGGCGCTGCCGGCGCTGTAGCGTTGCAGCGCGTGCGCGGGCCCGGTTTCGACCTCTGCGTAGACCTTCTCCTCCAGTTCGGCGAACAGCCTGTCCTCCAAACGGAGGTAGTCGTCGAAGGTGCGGATGTCGGCCGCCTTCTCCGCCGTGAATTCCTCGGTCAAGTCTTCCGTGTGCCAGGGCTCGAAGGCCGGGCCGTCGCACGCCGCGAGGACCAGCAGCATCGCCATCGCCAGGAACGCGGCCGCCGTTCGCGATCGAACCCGGGACACGCGGCGGATGGTGGCCATGGCGGTCATCGTTTCGTCCTACCGTCCACGGGTCAGGATCAGGTATTCGCGACCGTCCGGCGTCACCACCCGGTACTCCGGCCGGCTGCGCGGCGTCGTCGTGTTGAGCAGACGCAGGAACAGGTCGTCGAAGAACTCCGGCGTCTCGAGGCTGAAGTTGTGGAAGTTGCGGGTTCGGTTGATGGGCGTGACGTCCACCAGCGTGGTGCGTCCGTCCTCCGGCTCCATCATGTCCCACACGCCGGCCGCCTCCTCCACTTGCTCCGGATTGCGGATGTCCAGCGTGCTCTCGCCCCCCCGGCGCGCCCGGTTGACCAGCCGGCTCATCAGCAAGGCCCGGTCGTTGGAGGAAACATAGACCGTGAGGTTCCGGACCAGCGCGTTGATCTCGCGCTTGAACTGCTCGTCGAACTGGGTGCTGTCCACGTCCGGCGCCGTCAGCACCACGTCCTCGATCTCGGTTTCCGCGTCGGCCATGTCGGGGTCCCGGTAGAGCTCGCGGAACGCTTGGACCACCACCTCGGCGCCCATGCTGTTGGCCACCAGCCACAGCCGCTCGGGCTGGACCTGTTCGATGATCAACCGGAGCGTGTCGGCGAGGTCGGCTCCGGACTCGCGGGCGACCCCTTGCGCGCGGCGGTACCCCCGCAGACTGGTGCCCTGGTCGCCCGGCCAGTCGAACAGCAGGACGGGAGCGTTGATATCCAGGACATGGCCCAGGAAGGCGGTCTTGCGCAGGGCGGAGATGAACGCTTCGCGGAAGCCGTGCACGACCACGAGCAGCGCCCGGTGCGGCGACTCCTGGACGAGGCTCCGCAGTTGCGCGGCGAACGCGGCCTCGTCCATCGCCTCGACCTGCTTGAGCTGGATTTCCTCGTTGAGGAACCAGTCGCTCGGATTGATCAGCATCCCCACGCCCAGCGTCTGTTCGATCCGGGTATCGAAGAAGCCGAACCTGAGGTCCTCGTCGCGGTCGGCGCCGAAGCGCTCCTTCAAGGGACCGTCGTCGCCCTCGGGACGGCGGTTGGTCGCATAAAAAAAGCGGTAGGTTCCCGGCTCGCCCAATTGCGCGACGGTCATGCGCCGAAGCGACAGGACCTCGGCCCGCCGCATGACCGCGTCGGGTCCCACGTACATGAACCGGTAAAACCAGATTCCGAGCCCCAGCGCCACGACGAGAACAAGGGACAAACCGATCCACAGCCGCCGTTTGAAACGTGTCATCTTTTGCCGTCGTGTCCCTTTGCTGGCATCGGTGGAGAAGTCCCCGATCATACCGGGGGGACCGGGCGTTCGTACACCGAAAGCTTCGAAAGGAACAGGGGACCCGGTGGCGCGACGGGTCGGTGTGGGGGGGGGGGTGTAACGCGTTTTTTGCAAAACAACCCCATGCACAGTAGAAATGCGGTCGCCGGGACCTCGCCAAGGAACGACAGTCCGTCTCTCCCGGATCCGCCACCCTTCGACGCGAACGGGTATCGCGCCCGCTACGCGTAGGCGCCGAGATCGGCGTCGTCGGTGACTTCGAAATCCTCGGCCGAGGGCCGGGTTACCCGGAACAGAAGCCAGAGACTGAACGCCAGCAGGATCAACTCGGCGGTGAGGATGGCGAGGAGCACGGTCATGCTCATCGCGTCGAGGGCGGACAACGTCTTCACGGGGTCGCCGCCCATGGGCGCGGTAATGGCGAGGCCCGTCTGCGGCGTGGCCAGCAGAACCATCAACATCCGCCACACCGCGTTCATCATCAGCACCATGGAGAACGCGATCCCCGCGGAACTCGCCCAAAGGCCGATCCAGAGCGCGCGGATCACCGACGCCCGCGCCGGGCGCGATTCGGGGTCCACGATCCGCTTGGCCAGCCGCGTATAGCGGTAGAACCACAGGATGGTGAAAAGCATGACCGCCAGCCCGCCGTAGGACATGTAATTGGTCAGCTCGATTCCCCTGCGTTGGGCGGACTCGGGACCGCTGAAAAAAAGAACATAGATCAGCAAGGCGATGGGGATCGCGACCATCGCGACCTGCATCCAGAAACCGATCCAGCCCAGAAGGGAGAACTGTTTCGCGAGACGGTGGGGATTCGCAAGTTGCCAGTGTGCTGTTGCGGTGTTCGACATGGTCATCGGGCCCTGAAAGTGTTTTTGAACGATTTTAACCGGGGTCTTCGGGACGTTGGCTGGCGGCGTAACGATTGTGTCCCCGCCGGCGCCTCGTGACAAGCCTCCACGGCACAGGGCCGGGCGACCGCGTTTCCGCGGCGGCCGAGAGATGGGCGGCCTTTCATGGCATGGCTGCCCGCTCACAACCGTTGCAGAAACAGCGGGATGAGAAACCGGTTGAGGATGTCGCCGGCGAGGATGGCCACGAGCGGCACGATGACGAGCGCGATGTGCAACTTGCCGGCATGCTCGGTCATGGCCTTGATGTTCGCCATCGCGGTGGAGGTGGATCCGAGCGCGAAGCCGATGAAACCCGAGCACATGACGGCGGCGTCGTGGTTGCTCCCCATGATCCGGAAAACGACGAGCACCGTCACCGCCACCGTGGCCACGACCTGCACGACGATGATCGTCAGCAGCTGGGCCGGCAGGTCGGCGATCACCCAGAGTTGCGCGCCGATGAGCGACAGGCCGAACAGGGTCCCGAGCGAAAACTCGGAAATCAAGGCCATCGCGGACGTGTTGGCGGGCCAGCCGAGCTTGGGGAACAGGATGGGGACAAGGCTGGTGAGGACGATGGCGACCCCGAAACAGATCACGGCCAACGGCAATTGAAAGCCGGCCTCGTCCAGGATCTCTCTCAGCGCGAGCCCGAGGATGATGCAGATGTTGACCGCCAGGATCGACTGAAGAAAGACGTAGGTGTCGACCGTGCCGCGGGCGCGTTGGGCGGCCGGTTCCCCGCCGGGCCGGAGCCCGTGCCGTTCGATCAGGTACCGGGCGGTCGGCCCGCCGGCAAGGCTGCCGAGAATCAGGCCGAACGCGACACTGGCGATGCCGATCTCCTGGGCGTTGGGGATGCCGAATTCCTCCACGAACGTCGGCGCGACGGCGATGACCGTGTCGCTGCCACCGATCAGCGCGATGGTGCTGGCGAGCACGGCCTTGGGGCCGGCATACCCGAACGCGCTGGCGGTCAGGAAGGCGATGAGATCCTGCACGACGATGTAGGCGACGGACGCGGCCAGAAGCGTGACGAGCGCGCGCCGCGCGGCCAGCAATTCGCGCGCCTGCGTGTTGATGCCGATCGTGGTGAAGAAGTAGACGACCAGATACTCGCGGGTCGTCATGTCGAAGTGAACCTCGATCCCGGAGACGAAATAGATCGCCGCCAGAAGCACCGATACCAGCAACCCGCCGCTGACCGACTCGGAGATGTTGTTCCGGCGCAAGGCGACGAACCGCCGGTTCAACGCCTTGCCGACGAACAGAACGATGATGGCCATCGTGAAGGCGACGAACGGCCGGAATTCGACAACGTTGCCGTCAATTTCCAAGGCCTAGCCCCTTTCCCTCGCAACCGGTTTCCCGCGCCGGTGAGGCCGGTCCGGGGCCCGCCTGAGCGAGAGGGTGCGGCCGGCCGGCCGTCTCCTCCATCCGCCCCGCGTCACCGCCGGTTTTCGCCCCGGCTGACGAACGACACGCTTTTGGTCCCGTAGGAGCCGACGATGACGGCCTCGACGACGGGAGGCGAAATCGCCGCGTCGGCGCCCCACCTCGCGACCACGCTCGCCACCGGGCCGCCGTGCGCGTCGCCCTGGTCCACGTAGACCTCGGCGGTCGCCATCGGCGGCAGGACATGGGGCATGTCGAAGAGCTGGCCCACGGCCTCGCCCTGGCCGTTGAAGTAGGTCACGGACGCCACCACGAGCGTCTGATCGGCCGACGTGTTGCGCAGGCTGAGCGTCGCCGAGAGATTGGTCAAACTCCGTTGCCCGCCCACGTACAGTCCCCGGTACAGCGGCACGTACACGGAGCCCGATACGGGATAGTCGGATCTCGGTTCCGCCAGGGGCCGCAGCACGGACGGCGGCGCGCCGTCGAGCACCGCCTGATCGGTTTCGGCCTTTTCCAAGGCGGCGAGATCGGCTTCCAGGTCCACCTCCGGGATCAGGGCCATCATCAGGAGAACCAGGACGACCACCGTGGCGATCCAGCCGACGAGGAACATCAACAGGTTCACGGGCGGCACGCGCCGCGCCGGCGCTTCTGGCTTGTCGGTCATTTTTCATTCCCCGTGGAAGATCCACCTCGCGTCGTCGGCTCTCGGGTCCAGAAGGTCTCGCCGACTATGCCGCCTTTGAAAGCGCCGCCTTCAGGGCATCCTCCTGCTCGTTGCTGAGAGAGGTCTTGAGGACCGTCGCTTCGTATTGCGCCACCCGCGGCATCACCTTGTCCGCCACGGCCTTGCGGACGAGAAGAAAGATCGCCGAGGTATTGGGTTCGATCGTGCTCCCGAGCGACTTGATGAACCCGTCATCGATTCCATAATCGGTCAGCTTGCCTTGCAGTGCCCCCGATCCAGCGCCGAACACGCCACCGGCGAGCAAGCCGGCCAGCGGATTCATGAACAACAGGCCGACGAGTGTTCCCATCAGCATGCCGAAAGAGGCGCCCCGGCTGGCGCCGATCGCGACCAGGTTGACGCTTTGCTTGAGATGGATCTTTCCGTCGGCGTCGCGGACGACGATGCACGCATCCTCAAGTTCGAGAACATGTTCCTTTTCAAGGTTTCTAAGGTCGTTCAGGAAGTGATCGGCCGTATGCAGTTCCTTGAAAGCCAAACAAACCAAGTCGCTCATATAAAACACTCCTCTTCCCATTTCATTGTTATGTGGTTGTCTCGAATTAGCACGCTATCCATCCGCGCTTTATTGTGTCTTCATCCAGCCTCACGTCGTCGCCGCGCTAAAAAGAACCGAAAACACTCGCCAAACCGATCAACACGACGAGCGCTATCAACGGCGCGACGATGGCGGCGATGAAGACGTCGAGATAGGAGTCGCGGTGACTGAGCTTGCACACCGTGAGGAGCGTGATGACGGCCCCGTTGTGGGGGAGCGCGTCGAGGGTGCCGGATGCCACGGCGGTCACGCGGTGCATGGCTTCCAGCGACACGCCGGCGGTGTTGGCGAGATCCACGAGGGTCGGTCCGAGGGTGTCCAGCGCGATGCTCATGCCGCCCGACGCGGAACCCGTCATCGCCGACAACAGCCCCACCGAGGCGGCGACGGTGATGAGCGGGTTGCCGCCGCCCAAATCCAGGACGGCGTCGCTGATCATGGCGAAGACCGGCAAGGCGGCGATCACGGCGCCGAAGCCGACGAGGCTGGCCGTGTTGAAGATCGGCAGAACGGACGCGTCGGCTCCCTTGTCGAGGCTCGCGCGCGGGTCCTTCAGGCGTTTCCAGTTGCCTCCGATGAGCAGAAGAATGGCGAGGAACAGGCCGATGATGACGGCCCATACGCCGCGGACGCTCTCGATGGTGGTCTCGCCGAACAGGGGCTCCGCCAGGAACGATGTGTCGAGGCGCGGCACGACGATCTGGATGAAAACGAGGTTCGAGACGATGACGACGACGATGGGGAGCATCGCCAGCCAGAACGGCGGCAAGGCGCCCGCGCCCTCCGATTCCTCCGGGATCTCGGCGACGTCGAAACCGCCGCCCTGCGAATGCTCTCGCATCACCACGTCGGGTTTCGGAATGCCATCGGCGTGATCGCCGTAGCCCTCTCCGGCGGTCCGGGCGGCGGCGGCCCGCCGCGTCATCCAGGCCATGCCGACGGCGAACATGATGATGCTGGCGATGACGCCGAGCCCGGGCGCTGCAAAGGCCGTCGTGCCGAAGAACGGCATGGGGATGGCGTTCTGGATCGCCGGCGTGCCCGGCAACGCCGTCATGGTAAAGGAGAATGCGCCGACCGCGATCGCGCCCGGTATCAGACGCTTGGGAATATCGGCGCCCCGGAACAGCGCGACCGCGACGGGGATCATGGCGAAGGCAACCACGAACACCGACACGCCGCCATAGGTCAGCACCGCGCAGCAAAGCGCCACCGAGGCGATCGCCCGCTCGGGGCCGAGCTTCTCGCTGACCGTCCGCGCGATGGACTGCGCCGAACCGGTATCGTCCATCAGCTTGCCGAAAATCGCGCCGAGCAGGAACAGCGGGAAAAACGAGACGATGAAGCTTCCCGTGTTCGACATGAAAATCTGTGTGTAGGCGGCGAGGATCGGCAGACTTCCCGTCAAGGCAACCGCAAGAAGCGCCGCGGCCGGGGCGAGAATGATCAGCGTGATGCCCCGGAAGGCCAGGTACATCAGCAGGCCGAGCGCGATCAGGACAAAAACAAGATCCATCATTTTTCCACCTGCCTCTCCGCGCCCTCAGGAAGATGAGCCGGTTTCAGGCTCTCGGACAAGACCATCTCCACGGGTTTCCAGGTCGACCGCACGCCGATGTCGTCGAAGTGCCGGCCCAGCCATTTGTCGGCGTTGCGCCAGCCGATGTCGTGGAGATGCTGGAGAAACGCCCATTCCGCGTTGAGCTTGCTGGAAACGCTGAGTTCGCGCATCTCGTCTTCCGCCTCGATGCGGTGGATCCGCGCGTCCCGGAAGGCCGCCCGTTCCAGTCCCTCGTGGTTGATGATCTCCTTCAGGAAATACGCCGCGCGCAGTTCCTTGATCAAGCTTGCGTTGAAGGTGATTTCATTAAGCCGGTTTTCGATTTCATAGGCCGTGCGGGGAAGCTCCTCCCTTCTGATGGGATTGATCTGGACCAGCACGAGGTCTCTCTCGTCGGTTTCGTCAATCAGCGGAAACAGCGGCGGGTTGCCCATGTAGCCACCGTCCCAGTAGGCCTCGCCATCGATCTCGACGGCCTTGAACAGAAACGGAAGGCACGCCGAGGCCATCACCGTATCCACGGACATGTCCGGCTGACGGAACACCTTCGCCAACCCGCTTCGAACGTTGGTCGCGGAAAGAAAGAGCTTCGGCGCGTCCGGGCGGTTGACGATGTCGAAATCGAAGAACCCGGCGACGAGGTCGCGCAGCGGATTGATGTCGAACGGATTGATCTGGTAGGGCGAGAACAGGCGTTGCATCTGCTGGGACATGATGAAGCCGGGCGAAAGATCGAGGCTCCAGCGCCCCATCAGGACATCGAAGAACGTCCGCTGGATCGGGCTGAACCGGGCGGCCGAGCTGACCTTTGACCAGAACTCGCGCAGAATCTCCTGCGCCGCCCGCCGGCCGCCCGACGCAAGCCCCTGGACCAGCGCCGTGGCGTTCATGGCGCCCGCGCTGGTTCCGCTGACGCCGAGGATGTCGAGCCGCTCCTCGTCGAGCAGGCGGTCCAGAACGCCCCAGGTGTAGGCGCCGTGCGCTCCTCCGCCCTGAAGCGCCAGATCGATGGTCTTGTTCTCAGTGTCAGTCATACAAAACTTCGCGAGCACGAACGCTCGCGCCTCTCTCGAATGGGATGGACGGGGGAGTCGGCTGTCGATTTACATGAAGGTTACCTTGCCCGTGCGCACATCGTACATAGCGCCTCCGATGCCGATTTCGCCCTTGTCGGCCAGGTCCCGCAGAATGGAACTGCGCTCGCGGATTCTCGCCATGGTCAGCACCACGTTCTTCTCGGCGACGGCCTGAACGAACCCGGCGTTGGCCGATGTCCGGTCGGACTCGAAACCCGGAACGGCCGCCACCGCGGGTTTGATGTTGGCCAGGGTCTGGGTGAGATTGCCGAGAACGACGTCGTCGCAAGCGCCCTTGATGGCGCCGCATTCGGAGTGCCCGACCACGAGGATGTACTTCGCTCCGGCGACGGCGCAGGCGAATTCCAGGCTGCCGAGCATATCGTCGTTGACGAAGTTTCCGGCGATGGTGACGCTGAACACGTCGCCGATCCCCTGGTCGAAGGTGACCTGGGCGGCTTCGCGGAAATCGATGCAGCCGACCACGGCCGCGAAGGGGAACTGGGCCGGCCCCGTCGCCTTGACCTGTTGCAGCAGGTCCCGCTCGATCATCTTTCCTTGGATGAAGCGCTCGTTGCCGTCCTTGAGCTTCTGCAGGGCCTGCTCCGGCGTCATCGCGGCCTGGCTTTCCCTGGTTCGCGCCGCCGCCGCGTGAGGCGCCGCCCCGGCGGAACCGGCCGACAGCGCCAACGCCGAGACCGCGCCCGCGCCCACCAGCGCGCTCCCGGCGGTCCTTAAGAAGCGCCTGCGATCGTTCCCGAGATCTTCCATGGGCTTTATCCTTCCAAAGTGTCCGGTTGTTTCGCGGCCCGCGCGGGCCGTCTCGAATAGCACAAACACATTACAGGTTTTCGCGTCATGGTCGCCAACGGTCTGATGTCATCGGGTCGAAGCCGGCCGCCGCGACAGCAGCATGCGCAACACGACGAAGGTCGCGACCGTCGCCGCCACGTGTTTGAGCGTGTGTCCGCTGACGGTGTGACCGAGCAGATCGAACACCTCGCCGTCGTAATACTCCAGCACCTTGGACAGCGCATACCAGGCGATCACCCAGAAGAGAAAGCGCCCGGCGGTGTAACGATGTTCGGGGAACAGCCAGCAGATCGCGGGCAGCGCCACCATCGGGTAGAACTGCACCAGGGCATAGAACCGGAGGTCGCCTCGGCCCAGCGAACTCGGTCCAGTGCCAGTAGATCAGGCTGGCCAGGCCGAGGGCGACGAGAACGGCCAGAACCCAGCTGTTTCCCGCCTTGGCATCGATGCGGTCGGACACGATCGCGGCGCAGAACGCCATGAACCCGATGGACATCGGCAGACGGTCCCACAGCAGCCGTTCGTTGGACGGCGCCCAGTGATAGTAGGCGGAGCCCAGTCCCACCAGGGCGACGCCGACGAAGAAAACCAGATAGGGCCGCGCGTCGGCGCCTTGCGCGAAGAGGGCGCGGCGTGTCGCGCCCGCCAGGAAGGCAATCCCGGCGAGGCCGACCAGGGTGAAACCCACGTTCGACACGACGTCGTTGAAATTGGGAATCCCGAACCGCGCGCGGGCGTCGGCGAACAGGTGGTAGTTGGGATCCTGGGGAATGGGGTCGAGGGCAAGAACGCCGGCAACTCCGGCGACGAGCAACCCGAGCAGGATCAGAAGGCGCCCGCGGAAAGACAGGTTTTTGATGGAACCCTCCTTATCGCGCCAACCGCGCGTGCTGCGTGCCGCTCGATGGCGGGCGGATGGTTTTTTGTCTAACGGATTTCGCGCTCCCAGGATACAAAACTGGAAGCCGCGCCATAAAATGGGCATTTTCAGGTTGCCCGCAAGTCCTCGCCTTGCCGCCGGGTCCGGTCCCTGGTATCCGGCGAGGTGTTTCCGGACTGGCCAACCGAAAGGGAACCGCATGTCGGACACGGACCGCTAAGGCCATGACACCCGACATGGCATACGTTTTCGGTGTTCTCGGGGTCGCGATCGTCCTGTTCGCGAGCGGCCGGGTGCGCCTCGACGTCGTCGCCCTGCTTGTGGTTTTCGCCCTGGTTCTGGGCGACGC
The DNA here is from genome assembly GCA_963701445.1 of uncultured Alphaproteobacteria bacterium. Classification (GTDB taxonomy): domain Bacteria; phylum Pseudomonadota; class Alphaproteobacteria; order Rhodospirillales; family Defluviicoccaceae; genus CAKZLS01. The sequence continues at coordinate 775 of CAVPAM010000032.1, read as the reverse complement.
GGTGACCCTGCGCGAGGGGCTGGCCGGGTTCAGCGATTCGGTCATTCTGATGATCGCCGGTCTGTTCATCGTCGGCGAGGCGCTGGTCACCACCGGGATCACCTTTGCCGTCGGCGAATGGCTGATGCGAATATCAGCCGCGCCAGCAAGCCGGCTGCTCGTCTTCTCATCGATCGTGGTCGGCTGCATCGGCGACCTTCATCAGCTCGACCGGGATCGTCGCGCTATTTCCTGCCCATCGTGCTGAGCATTTCGGCGAAAACCGGTTTCGCCAAGACGCGGCTACTGATGCCGCTGTCCTTCGCGGCGCTGATCAGCGGCATGATGACCCTGATCGCGACGACGCCCAATCTGGTGGTCAACGCCGAGCTCGCCACCAGAACCTAGCCCTTCGGCTTCTTCGAATTCACCCCGATCGGCGTCGCCGTGCTGCTGGTCGGCACCGCCTACATGCTTCTCGTCGGCCGCCGATTGCTGTCAGCCTCTCATCCCGAGGACAAGCCGGAAGACAAAGGACCGACCATAGACGAGCTGGTGGACCGCTACGGATTGGCGGACAAGTTCCGCCGTCTCAGGATCCCCGCCGGCTCGCCGCTGGTCGGCCGAACCCTCGGCGCGGCCAAGCTGCGCACGCTGTTCGGCGTCGCGGTGGTCGGCACCGAACGCCGCAGGGGCGCCAATTGTCCATCGTGCCCGCCCTACCGCAAACCGAATTCCGGGCGGGCGACGTCCTGTATGCCACGGGAGACGAAGAACCCGCGAAACACTTCATCGA
>CAVPAM010000031.1:0-72572 GCA_963701445.1 uncultured Alphaproteobacteria bacterium | reverse complement strand
ATGAACTCCCGGAAGGTCGCGAGGTTTTTCTCCGAAAGGCGCCGGTCCCGGTCGCTCAATGTCTCCGAGGACGGTTCCAACAGCGGCGGCTCGACCAGCGGGGCACACTGCTCGAGCCGGCCCATCTCGCGCAACTCGACATTGGTGAATTTCGCCTCGGCCGGTCCCCGGCGCCCGAGAACGTAGACGTCGGCGACGGGGGAGGCGTGGATCGCGTCGGCCGCGTAGTCGGGCAGGTCGGAAATCGCCATCTCCGGCCTGGATTTCACCAGCACGCGGGCGATATCGAGCGCCACGTTGCCGTTGCCGACGACAACCGCCGTCGCGGTGTCGAGGCCGGGCTTGAGGTCGCGATAGTCCGGGTGGCCGTTGTACCAACCGACGAACGCGGTCGATCCGTGGACACCCGTTTTGTCCTCTCCGGGGATGCCGAGCGACCGGTCCGCCGGAGCCCCGACCGCGAGGATCACCGCGTCGTACATGTCCCGGAGTTCATCGATGGTGACATCCCGCCCCACCTCGACGTTGCCGTAATACTGGATCAGTTCCCTGAGAGCGGTCTGCTGGAACCGTCTGGCCACCTTTTTGGTGGTCTGGTGGTCGGGAGCGACGCCGGCGCGGATCAAGCCGAAGGGCGTGGGCAGCCGTTCTATGATGTCGATGTGCGCGTCGGGAATCAAATCCAGCAGGGCTTCGGCCGTATAGAATCCGGCCGGGCCGGCACCAATGATCGCTATGCTAATCGCCATGGGCCGACCCGCGAACTCCCGGTGCTTGGATTATCCTACTCTACCACCCCGCCGTCCGAAAAATGGCGACCTTATTTTCCTCTCCCGCCTAACCCTCCACGGTCCAGGTGTAACCGCGTCGAAGCAAGGCATTCAGGTCCCCGGGCGTCATCGCTGGGGCACTTTGGTCGACCTGGGACGCCATCCGGACCTCGAAGCTTGCCTCCGGGTTGCAGTAGAGGACGCCCAAGGCGACGGGGAAGTGCGGCGGCTGCATGGCCGCGAGGATGTTGGCGAGAGCCCGGTTGGTCTCGTCATGGACGAGAATACCGTGCTCGGTGGCGCCGCCCTCGCCGATCGGCACGACTTCCAGTTCGACCGTGCCGGGCTTCAGGCGCAGACCGCGATCCTTGTTCTTGCCGAAAACGAGCGGTTGTCCGTGCTCCAGGTGGATTTGCATATCCTGCGAAACGCTCTTGGCGGTGAACCCCGAGAAAACCTCGTCGTTGTAGACGATGCAATTCTGAAAGATTTCCAGGAATGACGTTCCGCGGTGCGCCTGCGCCCGCTTGAGCACCTCGACCAGGTGCTTCTGCATGGTGTCCACCGACCGGGCGACGAATCGCGCCCCCGCACCGAAGGCAAACGCGGCGGCCGACACCGGCGTTTCCACGGATCCGGCCGGGGTCGAGGGCGAGCGCGTGCCGGTCTGCGAGGTGGGCGAGTACTGGCCCTTGGTCAAGCCGTAGATCTCGTTGTTGAACAGCAGGATCTGGACGTCGACGTTGCGCCGCAGCGTGTGCATGAGGTGGTTGGCGCCGATGGACAGGCCGTCGCCGTCGCCGGTGACGATCCACACGTCGAGCTCCGGATTGGCCAGCTTGATCCCGGTGGCGAAGGAGGGCGCGCGGCCGTGGATGGTATGGAAGCCGTAGGTGTCCATGTAATAGGGGAAACGCGACGAACACCCGATGCCGGACACGAACACCGTGTTCTCGGTTTTCGTGCCGAGGTCGGCCAAGGTCTTCTGGACCGCCTTCAGGATGGCGTAATCGCCGCATCCCGGGCACCAGCGCACTTCCTGATCGGATGCGAAATCATCGGGACGAAGCCGCTCCGGCGCGGTTACCGTATTCATGTCATGCCTCCAACCGGGTCAGGATCGCCGTGCGCAGTTCCTCCACGCGAAACGGCTGGCCCGATACTTTGTTCAACCCCTCCACGTCGAGCAGAAACTGGCTGCGCAGCAACGTCAGAAGCTGGCCGTTGTTCATTTCCGGAACCAGAATCCGATCGTAGGAGCGCAGCAGGTCCGCCAGGTTCCTCGGCAGCGGCCAGATATGGCGAATGTGGATGTGAGCGACATTGTGCCCCATGGACCGGACTTCCTGGACCGCCCGGCTGATCGCGCCATAGGTGGATCCCCATCCGACCACCGCCATCTCGCCGCCCTCCTCGCCGTCCTCCAGTCCCTGCAACGGAATGTCATTGGCGATGCCGGCGATCTTGGCGGCGCGAACGTCCGTCATTCTCTGGTGGTTGGCGGGATCGTAGGAGATGTGGCCGGTATCGTAGTCCTTTTCGATGCCGCCGATCCGGTGCTCCAATCCCGGCGTTCCGGGGATCGCCCAGCAGCGCGCCAGCGTCTCCGGGTCGCGGAGGAACGGCTGGAACCCGTCCGGTTCGGATCTGAATGTCACGGGGAACGGTTCCATCTCCTCCACGTCCGGCAACCGCCAGGGTTGCGTCGCGTTGGCGATATAACCGTCGGACAGGACGATGACCGGGGTCATGTACTTTGTCGCCATGCGGATCGCCTCGATCGCCACGTCAAAACAGTCGGATGGCGACCGCGCGGCGATCACCGCCAAGGGGCTGTCCGCGTTCCGCCCGAAAACCGCCTGATGCAGATCCGATTGCTCGGTCTTGGTCGGCATGCCCGTCGAGGGACCGGCGCGTTGCGTGTTGAGCACCACCAGGGGCAATTCGGCGGCGATGGCCAAACCGATGGCTTCGGTTTTCAGCGCCACCCCGGGGCCGGAGCTGGACGTCACCCCGATGGCGCCCGCGAACGATGCCCCGATCGCGGAACACACGGCCGCGATCTCGTCCTCGGCCTGCAACGTCACCACGCCACCGCGCCGAATTCCGGCCAGGGAATGCAGGACCGACGACGCCGGAGTGATGGGGTAGGATCCGAACACAAGCTTCAGGTTGGCCAGATGCGCCCCGACGACGAGCCCCAAGGCCATCGCCTCGCTGCCGCTCACGGTCCGGTACAGTCCCGGAGCGATATGGGCGGGCTCGACGACGTATCCGGAAATGTCGTCGGGCAGTTCGGCCGTCTCGCCGAAAGCGTGCCCGGCGTTCAACGCGGCGATATTCGCCTCGGCCACCTGGGGCGACGAGCCGAACTTGCGCGTCAGCCAGTCGATCGTGGCCTGGCGGTCGCGGCCGTACATCCAGTAGACGAGCCCGAGGGCCCACATGTTCTTGCAGCGCAACGCCTCTTTCTGAGACAGGCCCTTGCTCTTGGCCGCCTCGAGCGTGCTCTGCGAGATATCGATATCGATCCTCCGGAACGCGTCGAGACTGCCGTCTTCCAGCGGATTGTGATCGAACCCGGCCTTGCGAAGGTAGCGTTCGGTGAACGCGCCGGTATCGACGATGAGTACGCCGCCGGTCTTGAGGTTGCCGATTTCGACCTTCAGCGCCGCCGGGTTCAACGCGATCAGGACATCCGGGGCGTCGCCCGACGTCTTGATGGCCCGCGCGCCGAAATTGATCTGAAACGCCGATACGCCATAGGTCGTGCCCACGGGCGCCCGTATTTCCGCAGGGAAATCCGGGAACGTGGCCAGGTCGTTGCCGGCGAGCGCGGTCGCTTCCGCGAACCGTCCGCCGGTGAGCTGGATTCCGTCTCCCGAGTCGCCGGCGAAGCGGACGACCACGGCTTCAAGTTTTTCGCGGGGTTTTCTTCCGGGGTGCGAGGCTGTCTCGGGTTCGATGCGTGCGGCGGAATTGGACATATTTCTTCGGCAACCGTGACCGTCTTTGGAAAAATCTTGTTCTTGTCTTTTATGCTAGCTGTTAGCTTAACGCCAGTGATGTCGCCGTGCAGTATATCGTGTGTTTCGGGCGTCGCCGCAAGCTAATCGAAGCCGGCCGCCGACAATAGTTCGATATTAAAGCCGCACTTTTTCCATGCTTTTTCTCTCTCGAGATCGAGGCAAGCCAAGAAACGAATGGGCAAGATGACCGACCAATCCAAATATGCAGATCTGGCTTCGAAGTTGATCGAGAACGCGCGGGCGGGTGGCGCCGACGCGGCCGAGGCGGTGATGGTGGAAAGCAGATCGCTGTCCCTGGCCTACAGAAACGGCAAGCAGGAACAGCTCACGCGCTCGGAAGCCATCGACCTGGGTCTTCGGGTCTTCCACGGGCATCGCCAAGCGATCGTCTCCACGTCCGACCTTTCGCCATCTTCTCTCCATGAGTTGGTCGAACGGGCCATTTCAATGGCCCGCGTGGTGCCGGAGGACCCTCATTGCGGGCTAGCGGACTCGGGGCAACTGGTCTCCCATGTCAATGGCCTCGATATCAGCGAGGACGGCGAGCCCCGGGTCGACACGTTGCTGGGCCGCGCGGCCGAGGCCGAGGACGCGGCGCGCGCCATTGCCGGTGTCACCAATTCGGAGGGCGCCGAAAGCTCGTGGGGCACGAGCAGCAGGACGGTGGTGTCGACGAACGGGCTGACACAACGCTACTCCCGTTCATGGAACAGTCTCTCCGTCTCGGTCGTCGCCGGCACCGGGACGGCGATGGAGCGGGACTACGACTTTTCGACCAGCGTCTACGCGTCCGACCTGCGGTCCCCGTCGGAGATCGGGAAGAGCGCGGGACAACGGGCGGTGAAACGGCTGAACCCGAGGAAAATCGCGTCCGGAAATTTTCCGGTCGTCTATGACCGGCGAGCGTCGAGAAGCCTGCTCGGTCACTTGTCCACGGCTGTCAACGGGAGCGCGGTAACGCGTCGGACAACGTTTCTGAAAGACAAAATGAACGAACGGATCTTTCCCGCCCCGATCACGATCGTCGACGATCCGCTTCGAAAACGCGGGCTCCGATCAAGGCCGTTCGACGCCGAGGGGATTGCCCCCCGGCCGCTCAAAATCGTCGACGAGGGAGTACTGAGCAGCTGGGTGCTCGACCTCCGGTCCGCTCGCCAGCTTGGGCTTTCCACCACCGGGCATGCCTCGCGCGGATTGTCGACGCCACCCTCGCCATCGACGACCAATCTGTATCTGGAGCCCGGAGAGTGTTCGCTGGAAGACCTGTTGGCCGATATCCGGCGGGGTTTCTACGTGACCGAGCTGATCGGCTTCGGGATCAACGGAATTACCGGAGACTACAGCCGGGGAGCGAGCGGCTTTTGGATCGAGGACGGTCAAATCACCTATCCGGTCAGCGAGATCACCATCGCCGGAAACCTCATGGACATGTTCGCGAACGTCTCGGCCGCCGACGATCTGGAGTTCCGCTACGGAACGGACGCGCCGTCGTTGCGCGTGGACGGAATGACCATCGCCGGAAAGTAGCGAGCGACATTCGTCCCCTGTCGGCACTTTCGACACGCCCTGAACTTGCCGTGAAGGCAGCCACAAGATAGTATTGCGCCGCAAAAAAATTTTGCGCCGCAGCATTTCCGGCCGCGGCAGAAAAGGGGTGAAACGATGGATGAGTTTACAGGTTATTATTTCGAGGATCTCAAAGTCGGCATGACCGCCGTGTTCGGCAAGACCGTGACGGATGCCGATATCTGCATCTTCGCCGGTGTTTCGGGGGATACCAACCCGGTGCATCTCAACGACGACTATGCCAAGGGCACCATGTTCAAGGGGCGCATCGCGCACGGCATGTTCGGGGCATCGCTGATTTCGGCGGTGTTCGGCACGAAGATGCCGGGACCGGGCTGCATTTACGTGAGCCAGAACCTGCGCTTCAAGGCCCCGGTCAGGGTTGGCGATACGCTGATTGCCCGGGTGACGGTGAAGAACCTCCTGCCGCAAAAGAAATTCGTCGAGTTCGATACCGCTTGCACCGTGGCGGGGAAAACCGTCATGGACGGCGATGCCGTCCTGATGGTTCCGTCCAAGGGTTAGTTGGTATCGGCGACCCCGCGAATTGAGGTGTGCCGGGAGCTGGAAAGCTCGGCAACAGACGTGCCGCTTCGTTTAGGGCTTGACCTAAGCCCGGCTCCCGGACACCTATCCCCCATGCGTGTATTTCGCCATTATGAAAGCCTGCCGACGGAGTTGCGTGGCGCGGCGGTCGCTATCGGTAATTTTGACGGCGTTCACCTTGGCCATCGGGCGGTGATCGGCCAAGCGGGGCAGATTGCGGGCGCCATGGGAATCCCCTGGGCCGTGATGACGTTGGAGCCGCACCCACGGACCATTTTCAAACCCGACACGGAGCCCTTCAGGGTGACTCCGTTTCCGGCAAAGGCCCGGCGGATCAGGCAACTCGGACCGCAAGTGTTGATCGTAATCCATTTCGACCTGGAATTTTCGAAACACTCGCCCACCGATTTCGTCGAGCATGTGATCGTAAAGGCCACGGGCGCGAGGCACGTGGTTTGCGGCCACGATTTCGCGTTCGGCCGCGACCGCAAGGGCAACCCCGAACTTCTCCTCCAGTTGGGCGAGGAATTCGGGTTTGATTTCACCTGCGTTCAGGGAATACGCGACACGGATGATAAGCTCTATTCCTCCACGCGCATTCGGACGTATCTTAGGGACGGCAATCCTCGCGCGGCGGCCCGGCTACTTGGCCAGCCTTTCGAAATCGAGGGACATGTCGTAAAGGGGGAGCGTCGGGGCCGGACGATCGGTTTTCCGACGGCAAACCTTCGCCTCGGCGATTACGTCCGGCCCGCCACGGGCGTCTATGCGATCCGGGCGGGCGTGGATGTTGGGGAGGAAACAACCTGGTTTGACGGCGTCGCCAACTTGGGCTACCGGCCCACGTTCGATGGCAAGGAACTCCTCCTGGAGGTACACCTGTTCGGCTTCGATGGCGACCTGTATGGACAACATCTTCGCGTTGCGATCGTGGAGTACCTGCGCGCGGAGAAGAAGTTCGATGGACTTGACAGCTTGAAAAAGCAAATTGCCGATGACGGCGCGCGCGCAAAGCAGATTTTGACGTCCGACCCCGGGACTCACCAACCCGGAGGGGACCACGGAAAACAAGCCGGATCATGACTGTGGACTACAAATCGACCGTCTTCCTTCCCCATACGACCTTTCCCATGAAGGCGGGTTTGCCGAAACGCGAGCCTGAAATCCTGGAACGTTGGGAGTCCATCGACCTTTACCGCCGCCACCGCGAGATCGCCCACGGCCGGGAGAAGTTCATTCTTCACGATGGCCCGCCTTACGCGAACGGGCACCTGCATATCGGTCACGCCCTCAACAAGATCCTCAAGGACGTGATCAATCGCTCGCAACAAATGCTCGGGAAAGACGCCAACTACGTCCCGGGTTGGGATTGCCACGGACTTCCGATCGAGTGGAAGATCGAGGAGAGGTACAGGAAGAAGAAAATCGACAAGGATGACGTTCCCATCGCGCAGATCCGCGGCGAGTGCCGCGAATTCGCCGGAGAATGGATCGAAATCCAGAAGGCCGAATTCAAGCGTCTCGGTGTCGTCGGCGACTGGGATCACCCGTACTCCACCATGAGCTATGGCGCCGAGGCGCAGATTGTCCGTGAACTCGGCAAGTTCCTGATGAACGGGGCCCTGTACAAGGGCGCCAAGCCGGTGATGTGGTCGGTGGTCGAGAAGACGGCCCTGGCCGAGGCGGAGGTGGAATACCACGATCATACGTCGACCACGATTTTCGTCCGTTTCCCCATAGAGCGCGCCGCGAATCCTGACCTGCGGAGCGCCGCTGTGGTGATCTGGACAACGACGCCCTGGACTATCCCCGGCAATCGCGCGGTGGCGTTCGGAGAAGACATCGATTACGCGGTCGTCGAAGTGACCCGGATCGCAAGCGGCGGTGCCGCCACCGAGGGCGACCGCCTCATCGTCGCCGAGGCTCTTCTGCCCTCGTTTTCCAAAGCGGCCGGTATCGAAGCGTTCGAAATCGTTCAGCGCCTGAAAGGTCGTGAACTGGGCGGTACGTCGTGTCGTCACCCCTTCAACGGCAAGGGGTACGATTTCGAAATCCCGCTGCTGCCGGCGGATTTCGTTGATGTCGAAACCGGAACCGGCTTTGTTCATATCGCTCCGGGTCATGGCGCCGACGACTGGGAACTGGGCATGCGTCATGGCATCGACGTCCCGGAAACCGTGGGCCCGGACGGCCGGTTTTTCGACCATGTCCCGATGTTTGCCGGACGCCGTGTCTATTACGAAGACGGCAAAACCGGAAACGCGAATCCGGCCGTCATCGAAGAACTGAAAACCTCCGGCGCGCTTCTCGCTTCCGGAAAGCTGGTTCACAGCTATCCCCATTCGTGGCGGTCCAAGGCACCGCTCATCTTCCGAAACACCCCCCAGTGGTTCATCAGCATGGAAACCACGGGCTTGCGCGAAACCGCGCTCAAGGCGATCGATCAAACCCGGTTTGTCCCCTCCTCGGGAAAAAATCGTCTGCGCGGGATGATCGAAACCCGCCCGGACTGGTGCGTGTCGCGCCAGCGTGCCTGGGGCGTTCCGATCACCGTGTTCGTGGACAAGCGGACCGGCGCGCCCTTGCGCGATCAAAAGGTCGTGGACCGTATTGCCGAGGCGGTGGAGAAGGAAGGCGCCGATTGCTGGTTCACCTCGGATCCCTCGAGGTTCCTGGCGCCCGAGTATGATCCAACCGACTTCGAGCAGGTCACGGACATCCTCGACGTCTGGTTCGACTCGGGCTCGACGCACGCATTCGTGCTGGAAGCCCGAGAGGACTTGAAGTCGCCGGCATCCCTCTATCTCGAGGGCAGCGACCAGCACAGAGGATGGTTTCATTCCTCGCTGCTCGAGTCCTGCGGGACCCGCGGCCGGGCGCCGTACGACGCGGTTCTCACCCATGGGTTCGTGATGGCCGAAGACGGTCAGAAGATGTCCAAGTCCCTGGGGAACGTCGTTTCGCCGAAAGATGTCGAGAACCAGCATGGGGCCGACGTGCTGCGCCTGTGGGTCGTCGGCTCGGATTACTCGGAGGATCTTCGCATCGGGCCCGAGATCCTCAAGCAGCATTCCGACATCTACCGGCGGCTGCGGAACACCTTGAGGTTTCTTCTCGGAAACCTCAACGAGTTCTCCGAGAGCGAGCGGGTATCCCCCGGCGACATGCCGGAACTGGAACGATGGGTCCTCCATCGGCTGTGGGAGCTTGACCAGGCCCTCCGAAAGGCCTGTGACGACTTCCACTTCCATCCGCTTTTCGGGGAATTGCACAACTTCTGCGCCGTCGAACTGTCCGCGTTTTACTTCGATGTCCGAAAAGACAGCCTCTACTGCGATCCGGCATCGTCTTTGAGCCGTCGCGCCACCCGAACGGTTTTGGACTCCGTTTTCGACTGTCTGACCGCATGGCTGGCGCCGTTCATTTGCTTCACCGCCGAGGAAGCGTGGTTGTCGCGCAACCCGGACGACGCCGGCAGCGTTCATCTGCGCCAATTTCCGGTCATTCCGGAGCACTGGCGGGACGACAAGCTTGCGTCCAAGTGGGCGATCTTGCGCCGTCTCCGGCGCGTTGTGACGGGAGCGCTCGAAGTCGAACGGGCAAGCAAGCGGATCGGTTCCAGCCTTCAGGCTTACCCCGTCATCCACGCGGCCGAGGAGTACAAGGCGGCCGCCGAGGGGATGAACCTCGCCGACCTGTTTATCACCTCGGGGGCCGAATTCGCCGAGGGGGCTCCGCCGGGTGGGGGTTTTCGCCTTCCCGACATTCCAGGCGTGGAAGTGCGCGTGGAGATTGCCAAAGGCACGAAGTGCGAAAGGTGTTGGAAGGTGCTTGACGAGGTCGGCGCCCATGCCGCGCATTCGACCGTCTGTGGACGGTGCGCCGACGCGGTCGAGACGCAGCTAAGGGCGGCCGAATGAATTGCGCGGGTGGGCGGTCATGAAATTTCCCCGGCCGCTATCAACCGGTCTCGGCATTGTCGCGATCATTGTCGCCTTGGATCAGCTGACAAAATGGTGGATCGTGGAAACGGTCATGAGGCCGCCTCGCGTGATCGAAATTACGCCGTTCTTCAATCTCGTGATGGGATGGAACCGGGGAATCAGCTTCGGCTTCTTCAATAACGATTCGCCCCTGAATTCGTGGGTTCTTCCGCTCGTGACCACTCTCATCGTGTGCTTCTTGCTGGTATGGCTCGTACGCGCCGGGAATTTATTGGTCGGGGTCGCGCTCGGGTTGATCATCGGCGGAGCGCTCGGAAACCTTATCGATAGATTACGCTATGGTGCCGTCGCGGACTTTTTGGACGTCCATGCGTTCGGCTACCACTGGCCGGCATTCAACGTCGCGGACGCCGCGATCACGGTGGGAGCGGGCATCCTTATCTGGGACTCCTTGTTTGCCCGCGCGGAACAGTCTAATAAAGTAGAAAATGAACAGAGGTAAACCGGTTTGTCCAGTCGCGCGCGTCGTATCGTACCGACAGTAGTGCTGGCGATGTTCATTGTCGGAGCATGTCAGGATGGCGGCCTCCTCGGCGGTGGAAAGCGGGCCCCCGACGAATTTGCTGTCTATTCGCGAGCGCCCCTCAGCCTGCCTCCGGATTATGCCCTGCGGCCCCCGGCGCCAGGGGCCGCGCCGTCGCAACAAATCATGCCGCGCCAGGAAGCGAGAGGCGCGCTGGTTGGCGGTCAATTCAATACGGGGGCGTCGGGCCAGTCCTCGGCGACCCTCAGTTCGTACTCACCCGGCACGCGGAACCTGCTGGAGCAGACCGGAGGCATGCAGGCCGACCCGGATATCCGCGATCTCGTCAACCGGGAAACCACCATCCTGGCCGAGGAAGACCAGAGTTTCACGGAACGTCTGATGTTCTGGACGACCCCGGTCGAATACGGAACGGTGGTTGACGCGGGTCCCGAGGCAAGACGCATTCAAGAGAACCAAGCGTTGGGGCAACCCATCACCGCCGGTAACACGCCGACGATCGAGCAAAAAAGGCGGGCGCCACTGGAGGGCGTTTTGAAGGAGCTGAAGGGGCTTTTCTGATCCCTTTCCTCTCGACCCCGTTCTTGCTTCCAAGCGGCGCCCGACCATATCAATCGCGTGCGCGGGGTCTTCGAACAGCCGTCGCGCGAAAAAATGCCGAAACATTTCATGGTGTGATCAAGGAAATGGCAATGCCGATAAGGGTGAGCCCGGGTTGCTTGCTCGCGGTCTTGGCGCTGGTGCTGTCCGTGTTGCCGGTCTCGCCCGGTTCCGCGCGAGACGGCGTCTTCAATCCCGAGACATTCATGTTGGACAACGGTATGCAGGTGGTGGTGGTACCGAATCATCGCGTGCCGGTCGTCACCCATATGGTTTGGTACAAGGTGGGGTCCGCGGACGAGCCTGCCGGCCACTCCGGCATCGCCCACCTGCTGGAACATTTGATGTTCAAGGGAACGGAGAGCCGCGGCCCGGGTGAATTCTCCAACGCGGTCGCCCGGATTGGCGGCCAGGAAAACGCCTTCACTTCGTACGACTACACCGCCTATTACCAGAGCGTGGCCAAGGATCGGCTGGAACTGGTGATGGAGATGGAAGCGGACCGGATGAGAAACCTGACGTTGACCGACGATCAGGTTAAATCGGAACGCCAGGTGGTTCTCGAGGAGCGGCACCAGCGTATCGACAACGATCCGAGCGCAATTCTGAGCGAGCGCGCCGGAGCCGTTCAATTCCTGAACCATCCGTACCGCCGGCCGATCATCGGTTGGGAACACGAACTGGCCGCCCTCGAGCGGCCGGAAGTCCTTGATTTCTATCAACGCTGGTATGCCCCCAACAACGCCGTTCTGATCGTCGCCGGCGACGTCACCCTCGAGGATGTGCGCCCGCTCGCGGAAAAGTATTACGGCGCGATTCCCAAGTCGCCCGATGTGTCCCGCCTGACCCTCCGGGATCCGCCGCAGAAAACCGAGCGGCGGGTCACGCTGCACGACGAAAGGGTTCGCCAGCCCGAATGGAACCGAACCTACGTGGTGCCCAGCTACAAAACGGGTGCGACCGCCGATGTCCATGCCCTGGAGGTTCTTGCGCAGATCATCGGCGGCGGTGCCACCAGCCGCATTTACCGCCAAATGGTTGTGGATCGCGCGTTGGCGGCGTCGGCCGGGGCTTGGTACGACCCCTCGAAGCGTGGGCCCGCGCGATTGACCTTGTACGCGAGCCCGCGTTCCGGGGTGTCCTTGGAGGCGGTGGAAGAGGCCATGGAGGCTGTCCTTCGCGAAGTCGTCGAGGGCGGTGTCACCGAGGAGGAGATAAAGCGGGCCAAGGATGGGATGTTGGCCGAGGTTGTCTATGCGCGGGACTCGCTCTCCACCGGCGCCAGGGTATTGGGCGAGGCGCTGGCCATCGGGCTCTCCATCGAGGATGTGGAAGAATGGCCCGAACGGATTCAGTCGGTCACGAAAACCCAGATCGATAAGGTCGCGCGCGAGGTTCTCTCCGGGGACAGCGCGGTCACCGCACTTCTTCTCTCCGATAAAATTCCAGAGTCGGCGTCCAGTCAATGAGGGTGCTTTTTTCGCGAGCGGCCGTTTCGGCGTTTGGCGTTTTTCTCCTTGTTTGCTCGGCGACCTCCGCCCTTGCGGTGGATGTTCAGCGCGTGATCGTCGACGATATCGAGGCATGGCTGGTCGAAGATCACTCCAACCCCATGATCGCCGTCAAAATCGCCTTCCGGGGCGGATCGGCGCTCGACCCGGTCGGAAAAGAGGGCCTGGCGGGCATGACCGCGGCGCTCATCGACGAAGGCGCGGGCGATCTGGACTCCCAGGCATTTCAGCTCAGGCTCGAGGAACTGGCGGTTTCACTGTCTTTCGATGCCGGACTGGATACGTTCGACGGGAACCTGCGCACGCTGACGGCCCATCGCGACGAAGCCTTCGAACTGTTGAAACTGGCGCTGACGTCGCCTCGTTTCGACGCCGAGCCCGTTGCGCGAGTCAGAAGTCAACTGCAGTCCATGCTCCGCCGTGCCGCGGAGGACCCCGACAACGTGGCGAATTCCAGGTTTTTCAGCACGACCTTCCCCGACCATCCCTATGGCCGTCCGGTGGAGGGAACGGAAGAGAGCGTGGCCGCCATCACCGAAGCCGATCTGCGCGATTTCACCGCCCGGCGGTTGGCCCGCGACAACCTCTTCATTGGCGTCGCCGGAGATATCACTCCCGAAGAATTGGCGCGCCTGATCAAATCGACGTTCGCCGGCTTGCCGGAAAAATCGGCTCCCAACGGTGTCGCGAACACCGAGGCCGCGGTTGCTCCGGCGGTCATCGTCGTCGACAAACCGGCGCGGCAGAGTGCCATCATCTTCGGTCAGCAAGGTTTGAAGCGGGACGATCCGGACTTCTACGCCGCGACGGTGATGAACCGGATTTTGGGAGGCGGCAGCTTTACATCGAGGCTCTACCAGGAGGTTCGCGACAAGCGAGGCCTCGCCTATTCCGTGGGGACGTCGCTGATGCCGCTCGCGCACGCCGGCCTCATCGTCGGAAGCGCCGGCACAGCGAACGAACGCGCCGGCGAAACCCTGGACGTGGTGCGCGAGGAGTGGCGGCGATTGGCCGAGGATGGCGCCACGCCCGAAGAACTCGCCGATTCCAAGACCTACCTGATCGGTTCGTTCCCGCTGAGGTTCACCTCCAACAGCAGCATCGCCTCCATTCTCGTGGCCATGCGCATTTACAATCTCGGCATCGACTATCTCGACCGGCGAAACGCGTTGATGGAGGCGGTCACACTCGACGACGTCAACCGTGTCGCCAAGACGTTACTCGACCCGGCCGCGCTGACGATGGTCGTCGTGGGCCAGCCCGAAGGGGTCGCCGAATAGCGGATATCGATCCCCGTTGTTACGGGGGGCGAGCTTTTTTTCTCGGATCGGCGTTCGTGGTGTGGCCGCACCCGTTGGGGTTTGATAAGGTCGGGTCACCAGGCTGCAAAAGCCAATCAGTGGGGAACCAAGGGACCTAATCATGCCATCGATCAGAAGCACCTCCGCGTGGAAAGCGCTCGAAAACCATCGCGCGGCCACGCAAGACCTGCACATGCGCGACCTGTTCGCGGACGACCCCGGGCGGTTCGACAAGTTCACTGTTCGCACCGGCGACATGCTCCTGGACTACTCGAAGAACCGGATCACTTCGGAAACGATGAGCCTTCTCAGGGATCTGGCCAGGGAAGCGGACGTGGAGAAATGGCGGGAGAAGATGTTCTCGGGCGAGAAAATCAACAACACCGAGGGCAGGGCAGTCCTTCACGTGGCGCTTCGCAACTCCGCCGACAGGCCGATCCATGTGGATGGCAAGGACGTGATGCCGGACGTGGCCCGCGTCCTCGATCAGATGCGCACATTCTCCGATGCCGTTCGGAGCGGCGCCTGGAAGGGGTCGACCGGCAAGCGCATCACCGACGTGGTCAACGTCGGGATCGGCGGCTCCGATCTTGGCCCGGTCATGGTCAGCGAGGCCCTCAAGCCCTATCACCAACCCGGCCTCAACGTTCATTTCGTCTCGAACGTCGACGGCACGCATATCGCCGAGACCCTCAAGCCGCTCGATCCCGAAACGTCGCTGTTCATCGTCGCGTCGAAGACCTTTACGACGCAGGAAACGCTGACCAACGCCACCAGCGCGCGCACGTGGCTGATCGACGCCTTGGGCAAGGACGCGGTGGCCAAGCATTTTGTCGCGCTGTCCACCAATACCCAGGCGGTGACCGAATTCGGCATTGATTCCGCCAACATGTTCGAGTTCTGGGACTGGGTCGGCGGCCGGTATTCGCTGTGGTCGGCCATCGGGCTTCCCATCGCCGTGGCCATCGGCATGGACCGGTTCGAGGAATTGCTCGCCGGCGGGCGCGACATGGACGATCACTTCCGGACGGCGCCGCTGGAAGCCAACCTTCCGGTGATCCTGGCGCTGATCGGCGTGTGGAACACCGATTTCCTCGGCGCCGACACCTACGCGGTCCTCCCCTACGACCAGTACCTCCACCGGCTTCCGGCCTACCTCCAGCAGGCCGACATGGAGAGCAACGGCAAGTACGTCACGCGCGACGGCCTGCGCGTGGACTACCCCACCGGCCCGATCCTATTCGGCGAACCGGGCACCAACGGGCAGCACTCCTTCTACCAGCTCGTTCACCAGAGCACTCGCCTGGTACCGTGCGACTTCATCGCTCCGGCCCGCAGTCACAACAACATCGGCAACCACCACCCCATCCTGCTTTCGAATTTCTTTGCGCAGACGGAAGCCTTGATGACGGGTAAGGCGGAGGCCCAAGTCCGGAAGGAACTCGAGGCTCAGGGCCTCTCCGGGGCCGACCTGGAAGGGCTCGTCCCGCACAAGGTCTTCGATGGCAACCGGCCGACCAACTCCATTCTCGTGCGCCGGTTCGATCCCCATACCCTGGGAATGCTGATCGCGCTCTACGAGCACAAGATTTTCGTGCAGGGGATCATCTGGCAAATCAACTCGTTCGACCAGTGGGGCGTTGAACTGGGCAAGCAGTTGGCCAAGGCGATCCTGCCCGAACTGGAAAACGGCGACGTGGTCACCAGCCACGATGCGTCCACCAACGGTTTGATCAACGCCTACAAAGAACTGAAAACGGTCAACTGAATAGACGACCCATGACCATCCGGCTCCTCGCCAGCACCGTTGTCAACCGCATCGCTGCCGGCGAGGTGATCGAGCGTCCCGCGTCGGCGGTCAAGGAACTCGTGGAGAACAGCCTCGACGCGGGAGCGAGCCGCGTCGACATCATCATTCGCGATGGCGGTCGAAGCCTGATTTCAGTCACCGACGACGGCTCGGGGATGACCGCCGAGGACCTGCGGTTGGCGGTCGAGCGCCACGCCACGTCCAAGCTTCCCGACGACGACCTGACCCGGATCAGCACGCTCGGCTTCCGCGGCGAGGCATTGCCGTCCATCGGCGCCGTATCGCGGCTGACCATCACCAGCCGTCCGCCGAACGCCGACAGCGCGTGGAGCATCGCGATCGAAGGCGGGCGGCACGCCGAGCCGAAACCCGCCGCCCACTCCCCCGGAACCTGCGTCGAGGTGCGCGACCTGTTCTTCGCCACGCCGGCGCGGCTCAAGTTTCTCAAGGCCGTGTCCACCGAAACCACCCATGCGACGGAAGCCGTGACCCGTCTGGCCATGGCCCATCCGCATGTCGCCTTCACGCTCGGCGACGGCGTCAAGACATCCCTGAAACTTCCCGCGGTCACGGGCGAACCCCTGGAGGTGCGCCTCTCCCGGCTCGGCGCCATTCTCGGCCGCGACTTTCAAGCGAGCGCCGTCGCCGTCGACGCGGAACGAGAGGGTGTCCGGCTTTCCGGACATATCGGTCTTCCGACGCTGCATCGGCGCAATGCCTCCATGCAGTTCCTCTTCGTCAACGGCCGGCCGGTACGGGACCGGCTTCTGTACGGGACGGTCCGCGCCGCCTATCACGGCCTCATGGCGTCCGACCGCCATGCCATGGTCGCCGTGTTCCTCGACGTGCCGACGGATGCCCTGGACGTCAACGTTCATCCCATGAAGACCGAGGTGCGGTTCCGGGACCCGGCGCTGGTGCGAGGGCTGGTCATCGGCGCGCTCAAGCGCGCGCTGGCCGATGCCGGTTACCGGACCGCGACGACGGCTTCCAATACCGCCCTGAGTTCCATGCGCGTGGGCGCGTCCCCGGGCGGTTCGCCCTCGATCGCCCATGTCGGCGGGAATTTCCCGGCGTTCAACGATCACCTGGGACACGTCGGACGCGGCGGAATGGCGGAAGCGCCCCGGCGGTTCGATTTCGACCTATCGTCGGAGGACCCGTCGGCGCATGCGATGGCTCCGTCCGGAGCGGCCGAGGGCGCCCCGGAGCCGGATCTCGACCTGCCCCTCGGAGCGGCGCGGGCGCAGGTTCACCGCACCTATATCGTCGCGCAGTCGGCCGACGGCATCGTCATCGTCGACCAGCACGCGGCCCATGAACGGCTGGTCTACGAGCGCATCTCGCAGGCGCTCGCGCACGGCGGCGTGTCCCGCCAGGGCCTGTTGATCCCCGAGGTGGTCGAACTCGACGCAGCGGCCGCCGAACGCATCCTCGCGCGCGCCGACGAACTGGCCGCGCTCGGCCTCCTGATCGAACCCTTCGGCGAGGGCGCCGTCGTCGTCCGGGAGGTTCCGGCCCTTCTCGGCACCGTCGATGCGCAAGGGCTGGTGCGGGACCTCGCCGACGATCTCGGCGACATGGAGGAAGCGCTGGCCCTCAAGGACCAGTTGAACCACGTCTGTTCGACCATGGCCTGCCATGGCAGCGTCCGCGCGGGCCGGGCGCTGAACGTCGCCGAGATGAACGCCCTTCTCCGCGAGATGGAGCGGACCCCGCACTCCGGCCAGTGCGGCCATGGCCGGCCGACCTACGTGGAGCTGAAACTGGCCGATATCGAACGGCTGTTCGGCCGTCGTTAGTGAACCCTACAGCAAACTCCCTTGGGTGCCATCGGGGGCCTTCGAGGGACGCCGGCGCGGTTTCCGCGGCGACGGCGCGCCCTCCACGGTGGCGCCGACGGCGCCGTCGCTGAACTCGAGGCCGATGTTCATCCCCGGTTTGGCCTGCCCGGCGCGGGAAATCGGCTCGCCGTCCGGGCCATGGACGAGAGCAAATCCCCGTTCCAGCACGCGCTGATAGGACAGGCTTTCCAGAACGACCGCGGCGCCGTCGAGCCGGGCCCGGCATTCGCGAAGCGCCGCGCGGATCGCGGCCGAAAGCGCGCGCGCCTCCGCTTCGAGCCGGCTGGCCTCGTGCTCGATCCTCTGCTTTGGACTTTTCAGCCGCCCGGCCGCCTGCGCCAGCCGCCGCTGGCGGAGATCGAGCCCGACCGACAGGCTGTTTCCCAGCCGCTCGCTCCAATCGTCGAGACGCTGGCGCGTTTCCTCGATGATCCGGATCGGCCTCGGCAGGGCGCGCGCGAAACCATCCAGCCGGACGCGGCGCTCGGCGATCCCCCGGGCCATGGCTTCCACCAGGCGCGAACCCGCGACCATCACCTGGCCGACCAGGTCCATCCGCACCGGCACCGCCATTTCGGCGGCGGCGGTGGGCGTCGGCGCCCGCACGTCCGAGGCATAATCGATCAGCGTGGTGTCGGTCTCGTGGCCGACCGCCGATATCACCGGAATGGCGCAGTCGGCCACGGCGCGAACGACGACCTCCTCGTTGAACGCCCACAGGTCCTCGAGGCTGCCGCCGCCGCGCGCGACGATCAGCACGTCCGGCCTCGGCACGGCGCCTCCCGGCGGCAGGTCGCCGAAGCCCCGGATGGCGGCGGCCACCTGTTCGGCCGCCCCGTCGCCCTGCACCAGCGCCGGCCAGATCAGCACGCGTCTCGGGAACCGGTCGCCCAGCCGGTGAAGAATGTCCTGGATGACCGCGCCCGTCGGCGAGGTCACCACGCCGATGACGGCGGGCAGGTAGGGCAGCGGCTTCTTCCGCTCCGGATCGAACAGCCCCTCGGCGGCCAGCCGTTTCTTCCGGTCCTCCAACAGCTTGAGCAGCGCGCCCTCGCCGGCGAGCTCCATGCTTTCCACGACGATCTGGTACTGCGAGCGCCCGGGATAGGTGGTCAGCCGGCCGGTGGCCACCACCTCCATGCCGTCTTCGGGGCTCAGCGACAGGCGCGACGCGGTGCCCCGCCAGCACACGCCCGTGAGCACCGCCGTCTCGTCCTTCAGGGACAGATAGAGGTGACCCGACGGCGCGCGTTTGAAACCGCTGATCTCGCCCCGGACCCGGACAAAGCCGAACGCCTGCTCCACGTGCCGCTTGAGCGCCTGGGAAATCTCCCCGACAGTGAGAATGGGCTGGTTGTGATCGGCGGCGCTGGTGTTAGAGTGTTTGGTGGTCATTGCCGGGATGAGTATGAACCAAGTTGGTGCTCGCCGCCAAGCGCGCACAGTGGTCAGGGGAAGTCTTATGAAAGTGCTGGTCGTCGGGTCTGGGTGGACGTGAACATGCGCTCTGCTGGGCCATCGCGAAATCGCCTCTGTGCACGGCTTTGTCCTGTGCGCCGGGAAACCCCGGGATCGCGAGCGTGGCCACATGCGTCGACATCGCCGCCGAGGACGTCAACGGACTGGTCGCGTACGCGAAACGGGAGTCCATCGACTTCGTCGTCGTCGGTCCCGAGGCGCCGCTGGCCGCCGGTCTGGTGGACCGGCTCGAGGACGCCGGGATCCTCGCCTTCGGCCCGACCGCGCGGGCGGCCCAGATCGAGGGCTCCAAGGGTTTCATGAAGGACCTGTGCGCGCGATGCGGCATCCCGACCGCCGCCTACGGCCGGTTCGACGAACCGGACGCGGCCAAGGAATTCATCCACCGCCAGGGCTCGCCCATCGTCGTCAAGGCCGACGGTCTCGCGGCCGGCAAGGGCGTGATCGTCTGCCACAACCATAACGAGGCGTTCGCCGCCGTCGACCACATCATGATCGAGAGCGCCTTCGGCGACGCCGGCGCGGAAGTGGTGATCGAGGAGTTCCTGGAGGGCGAAGAGGCCAGCTTTTTCGCGCTGGTGAACGGAACCCGCGCCGTGCCCCTGGTCTCCGCCCAGGATCACAAGCCCGCCTTCGACGGCGACGCGGGACCCAACACCGGCGGCATGGGCGCCTATTCGCCGGCCCCCATCGTCACCCCCGAAATGGCCGATTTCATCATGGACCGCATGATCACGCCGACCATCGAGGCCATGGCGGCGGAGGGCCGCCCCTACGTGGGCCTGTTGTACGCGGGGGTGATGATCACGGCCGACGGCCCCAAGCTGCTCGAGTACAACGCGCGCTTCGGCGATCCGGAATGCCAGCCGCTGCTCCTCCGCCTGGAATCCGATCTGCTGGAGGCGCTGGTGGCCTGCGCCGAGGGACGGATGGACGACATCAAGCTCAAGTGGTCCGACGACGCCGCGTTGCTGGTGGTCATGGCGACCCAGGGGTATCCGGGCTACTACCCCAAGGGCTCGGAAATCCGCGCCCTCGACAAGGCCGGCGCGCTCGACGGCGTGGTCGTCTTCCATGCCGGAACCAAGGCCAGGAACGGCGCCATCGTCGCCGACGGCGGACGGGTCCTCGGCGTCACCGCCCGCGCGCCCACCGTCGCCGAGGCGCAGAAACGCGCGTACAGCGCGGTCGATTTAATAGACTGGCCCGAGGGTTTCTGCCGCCGCGACATCGGCTGGCGGGCCATCGGGCGCTGAACGGACCGGGAGAGGGAGACACCGATGGACGACCAACAGCGTCTGGAACTGGAAGCCGCCGCCTTTCGCGGCCTCGTGGAGCATCTGCGACGCCGCACCGACGTGCAGAACATCGACCTGATGAACCTGGCCGGCTTCTGCCGCAACTGCCTGTCCAAGTGGTACATGGCCGCCGCCCAGGAACGCGGCCTGCAGATGACCGAGCCCGAGGCCCGCGAAATCGTCTACGGCATGCCCTTCCCCGAATGGAAAAAACTCCACCAGACCGAAGCCACCGAAGACCAGATGAAAACCTACGAGGAAACCAAGCCGCTCCACGCCTACATCAGCGGGCACAAGTAGCTCCCGCACCGCGTGGACGTTGACGGCGGTTATCATATTTGATAACTTGAAGTTCACGCGCTTGGACGATTGTGTTCTGAATCAGACGTCAACAATTGAGTATAATTAGACGTTGGTGACGCCGAAGTTGGCGTCTGTCACAAGGTCATTGCAAACACACAACTCCGGCGAGTAATCCGATGCATGCATGGGCGAAAGAAAAGGCGATGCCGAAGCACCGCCCCATCTCAATGGTTCCGGCCCTTGTGAAAACTGGCGGCCAGGGTCGATTTTAGGTCCCAACTCTTATCGGTGCCGGCCGAGGAACGGAGAAGAAAAACACCGGCACCAAGAGCAAAAAACCGACCCTGACCATAAGGACAGTTTCCCCCCTTTGAACAATCAAGTCGTCGGACCCAAGCTCGTCCAAGAGCTCGTCGCCGAGACCGGCGAAGGTGATGCGGAAGCGGTGCGCCCCCGCGCCGGCGCCTCCATGCATCAACGCTCAAACCAGCAGTGCGTCGAGATCGAAGGCGAGTTCGCCCTGCCACCAGAGTTCGTTCTGGCCCGGGATATCCGCCAGCGCGGGCTGGTCCCGCTCGTAGATCGCCGACGCGATGTCGAGATCCTCGCTCACGCCGTCCACCCGCGTGTCCACGCTCTCCACGTACAGGTTGCGATCGATGCCGCTGTCTCTGTCGTACGCGTCGTTGGCGAAGCGCACCTCCAGGGTCGAAGCCGCATCCAGGCCGGCGACTTCGAAGTCGTAGGGGACGGCCTCGGCGGTCACCACCGCCGCCCCCACCAGCGCTCCATCCACCAGAACTTGCATCTCGGGATAGGCCCCATACGCCGGCCTTCCACGCGCGACGACGCTGATCAGGTCGGGATCCGGGATCGGCTCCGGCGGCGTGAGATCGAAAACGAGCTCGCCCTGCCAGTAGAGTTTGTTCTGCCCAGGCATGGTATTGCCATCGTCCCGCGCGTAGGTCGCCAAGCCGACGGGCATCGGCTCGGCGACACCATCCACCGTCTTCGTGACCGCTTCCACGTACAGGTTGCGATCGATGCCGCTGTCTCCGTCGTACGCGTCGTTGGCGAAGCGCACCTCCAGGGTCGAAGCCGCATCCAGGCCGGCCACTTCGAAGTCGTAGGCGACGGCCTCGGCGGTCACCACCGCCGCCCCCACCAGCGCTCCATCCACCAGGACTTGCATCTCGGGATAGGCCCCATACGCCGGCCTTCCATGCGCGACGACGCTGATCTTCAGGTCGGGACCAAAATCGAGATCGTCGGAGCCGAAGACCAGTTAGCTCTTGACCCCGCTTGGCCCATGGAGGTGAGGATCTGGTCGGAGGCCGCACTATCCACATCGGCAGGCGCCGTCACTCATTCCGCGAAGATCATGCGTGATACGAAGCGTTCTCCCCATGCCGCATGACCTGACGTGGGCGGCAAGGCCTTTGACCGGAAGGCTCTCGCCGGCGAACAGGGAACTCCCGGTTTTCTCGAGATCCGGGTTAACGACTTGCGGACATTTCTGGTCCGCTACAATGCGAACTCCTATTCGCGCACAGAGAGCGGGGTCTCGTGTGGCGGCGCGGGCTTGGAGGAAAAATTGAAACTTTCAGTCGTCTTATTGCTTGCCATGATATTATCCGGTTGCGTCAGCAAATACAAAACCGACGCATTCGAGGCGCCGGTCCAGACGTTGCCGGCGAACGCCAGCGCCTACGTGACGCTGGCGAAGGATGGCAGTTATGGCTCAAAACACTATCCAAACTCCGGCTCTCTTGCTTCCAACGCTTGTTTCCCACGGTTGACCTTTTCGAGGATGGCGCTGGCGGAAGCGGTCCAGACGAAGGGCTTGGGGTCGGCGTTGTGGATCTCGAGATAGTCGTTGATCGCCCGTTTCGAGCGCGACAAACACCGCGACATCGCTTTCCCTTCACCTTACGCGGGTCCAGGTGGCCACCGAGGTCGGAAACGATAGAGGAAGCGGGGATGGCGGGCGAGCCAGGCCTTGACCTTGGGATGCTTGTGGGTGGCGTAGTTGTCGGCGATCAGATGAACATCGAGGTTTGGCAAGACCTGGCGGTTGATCTTGTTGAGGAAGCGGATGAATTCCTGGTGGCGATGCTTGTCCATGCATTGACCGATCACCCGGCCGTCGAGCACGTCGAGCGCGGCGAACAGGGTGGTGGTGCCGTGACGCTTGTAATCGTGGGTCATGGTTCCGGCCCGTCCCTTCTTCATCGGCAGTCCCGGCTGGGTCCGATCGAGCGCTTGGATCTGGGACTTCTCGTCCACCGAAAGAACGATGGCGCGCTCCGGCGGGTTGAGATAGAGGCCGACCACGTCTTCGACCTTCTCGGCGAACCGCGGGTCGTTGGACAGCTTGAATGTATCGACCAGGTGCGGCTTCAGCCCATGGGCCTTCCAGATCGCCTGAACGCTCGACGGTGCGATGCCCACCGCCGTGGCCATCGTTCGCAAACTCCAGTGGGTGGCGCCCGGCGGCGTCTGCGTCATCGTTTTCTCAAGCACCCGATTGACAACCTCCGTCGCCCGCGGCGGCTTGCCTGGCGGGCGCGTCTTGTCGCGCACAGACCCTCGATCCGCCTCGACATTGCGAGATCGCCAGCGCCGAATGGTCGGCTTGCTGACCCAACCGGCGCTCGATCTCATCGGTGCCGACCCGTCACCAGCGAGCAAAACTATCCAGGCGCGCCGGACATGCTTCTGCGGAGTATTGCCAATGGCGATCAACGCCTCCAGCCTGTCCCGATCCCCGGCGCCAGCTGATCTTCACTTTCTTGCCCATCCCGGCAAACTCGCATCAAACCTGCCCTATGGAAATCATTTGTTTCGGCCGGAACACTAGCGCTCTTTACCTAGTCCGCCCGAGAGCGGTCGTTCCGCCATGGGGGGCCGGTCTAGCATTGTTGCTTGCTCTCCCCCTGCCCGGATCTCGGCAAGGGGGCTACACTTGTCGAAAGGCGCCGGGTAACCTCACGCCCGCTCGTCCTTCGGCGAATCCATGACCACGTAGGTGGTGATGGAGTGGACCTGGGGGAGGGTGCCGAGGACGTCGGTGTGGAAGATCTTGTAGGCGGCCAGGTCGGCGGCCTCGACGCGGAGCAGGTATTCGATGGCGCCGGTGATGTTGTGGCATTCCCGCACCTCCGGGGAGCGCGAGATGGAGCGCTCGAAGGCTTCCTGCGACGCCTTGGTGTGGTCCGACAGGCCCACCGCCACATAGGCGGTGAACCCGGCGCCGAGGGAGGCGCGGTCGAGGATGGCGCGGTAGCCCTTGATGATACCGGCGCGCTCCAGCTCCTGGACGCGGCGGAGGCACGCCGACGGCGACAGGCCGACGCGTTCGGCCAGCTCCGTATTGCTGATGCGGCCGTCGCCCGTCAGCACCCGCAATATCTTCTCGTTTATGGCGTCGATTTTCGTCATTCGTTGTGATTTTCATACGATTTCGGCGAAGAACGCAACCAAATACGGCGCGGTTTCGTCCATCATTGCGCCATGACATACGATGTTCTCACCGCGCTCGTGGCCTTCGCCTTCGTCACGTCGATCACGCCGGGGCCCAACAATCTGATGCTGATGGCGTCGGGGGCGAACTTCGGGTTTCGCCGGACCATCCCGCACATGCTCGGCGTGGGGCTGGGGTTCGTGTTCATGGTCGGGCTGGTGGGCGTCGGCCTGGCGCGGGTGTTCGACGCCTATCCGGCGAGCTACACGGTGCTGCGGGTGGCCAGCGTCGGCTACATGCTCTATCTGGCCTGGAAGATCGCCACCGCCGCGCCGCCGAGCGAGGCCAAGCGGGCCGGCACCCCCATGACCTTCACGCAGGCGGCGCTGTTTCAATGGGTGAACCCGAAAGCCTGGGCCATGGCGCTGACGGCGGTGAGCGTCTATGCGCCGTCACAGAGCCTCGGCGCCATCGCCCTCGTCGCCCTGGTGTTCGGCGCCGTCAACCTGCCGTCGGTCAGCTCGTGGACCGTCCTCGGCCAGCAGATGCGCCGGCTGCTCACCAATCCAACTCGGCTCCGCGCCTTCAACATCGTCATGGCGGTGCTGCTGGTCGCCTCGCTGTACCCGGTGATCGTCCCCTGAAAACGGGGAAAGAAAGCCCTCCACGACCGGAATTCTACTGTGCATGGGGTTGTTTTGCGAAAAACGCGTTACACCCCCCCCCCACCCCCCATGTCTCCGGTTGCAGGGGGCGCGCCGCCGCCGGTCACCGCTTGGCTTGGAAGAACGCCCGAAGCAGCGCGGCGGCCTCGGTTTCCCCGACGCCGCCGTAGATCTCCGGGCGGTGGTGGCAGGTGGCAAGCTCGAAGAACCGGGGGCCATGCTCCACCGCGCCGCCCTTGGCGTCGTAGGCGCCGAAGTACAGGCGCCGGATGCGGGCGAAGGACAGGGCGGCCGCGCACATGGCGCACGGTTCCAGGGTGACATACAGATCGCAGCCGGGCAGGCGCGCCGCGCCCGCCTTGGCGCAGGCCTCGCGGATGACCAGCATCTCGGCGTGGGCGGTGGGGTCGCCCCGCTCCTCGACCCGGTTGCCGGACGCGGCCACCGCCTCGCCGGTGGCGCCGTCGACGAGCACCGCGCCCACCGGCACCTCGCCCCGGCCGCCCGCCTTTTCCGCCTCGATCAGCGCCATGCGCATGAAGGACCGCTTATTTGTCATGTATGCCGTCGAGCCAGGGTTTATATGAACGGTCATTGGTATCAGAGCCCGAGCGGAAAGCGCATCATGAAAACACTCGAACCCGAGGCCGCCGGCGAACGGATCGCCAAGGTCATCGCCCGCAGCGGCCTCTGTTCCCGCCGCGAGGCGGAACGCTGGATCGAGGACCGCCGCGTCAAGGTCAACGGCAAGACCATCGAGACCCCCGCCCTCGCGGTATCCGACGCCGATGTCATCGTCGTCGACGGATCGGCCCTGCCCGAGAAGCCCTACGCGCGGGTGTGGCGCTACCACAAGCCGCGCGGGCTGGTGACCACCCACGCCGACCCTCAGAATCGGCCGACCGTGTTCCAGCGCATTCCCAAGGAGCTGGGCCGGGTGATCTCGGTGGGGCGTCTCGATCTCGGCTCGGAGGGCCTTCTGCTGCTCACCAACGACGGAGAACTGGCGGGGCACATGGAGCGGCCGGCGAGCGGCTGGACCCGGCGCTACCGGGTGCGCGCCTTCGGCACGATCGAACAGGAGCGTCTGGACAGCCTGCGAAAGGGGATCAAGATCGACGGCGTCGCCTACGGTCCCATCGACGCGGCGCTCGACAAGAGCCAGGGTTCCAACATCTGGCTGACCATGGCCCTCAAGGAGGGCAAGAACCGGGAGATCCGCAAGGTCCTGGAGCATCTGGGCCTCACGGTCAACCGGCTGATCCGCACCTCCTACGGTCCGTTTCAGCTCGGAAGCCTGGCGCGCGGAGAGGTCTCCGAGGTGCCGAGGAAGGCGCTCCGGGAGCAACTCGGAAACAGCGTCCATAAATTCCGCAAATGAGGATCATCGCCGGCAAGCACCGGGGGCGGCCCCTCCGCGTTCCCCACGGCGCCGGGCTTCGGCCGACGGCGGACCGGGTGCGCGAGGCGGTTTTCAACATCCTCGCGCACAACCCGGACTGTCCGGCGTTCGAGGACGCGGTGGTCTTCGATATCTTCGCGGGAACCGGCGCCTACGGGTTGGAGGCGCTCTCGCGGGGCGCCGCGCTGGCGGTGTTCGTCGACCGCGATCCCCTGGCGCTGAGGGGGATCCAGCGAAACGCGGCGACCCTGAACGAGGTCCACGCGGCCGTGCTCCTGAGACTCGACGCGGCCCGGCTTTCCGGTCCTCCAAGGACCGCCAGGGCGCCCGGTATCGCTCGCCTTTCTCGATCCTCCCTACGACTCGGGATTGGCCGTTCCGGCGCTGCTGGCCCTGAGGTCGAAAGGGTGGATCGAACGGGACGCCGTGTGCGTGGTCGAGGTGGCGGCCAAGGAAGCCTTCAGCCCGCCTCCGGGGTTCACCCCGCTGGACGAGCGAACCTATGGAGCGGCGCGGGTCGCCTTTTTGCGGTCGGACTGACGGGACGTGACGGCCTTCGCCCTATGCCGCCTGGATGCCGAGGCGGCGGTCGCGCTCGCGCAGCCACCAGATGACCGGCATGGCGATCAGGACCATCCAGGCCTTGCCGATCACCTGACCCTCGAAATAGGTCAGGTTTCCGAAGGCGAGGTAGAGAAAGACGGCGCTGTCGATCACCAGCCCGACGGCGCTGCTCGCGAGCACGGCGATCATCAGGCGGCGGCGTTGCAGCGGCGTGTAGACGGCGCAATCCGCGAGTTCCGACAGCAGAAACGCCGCGCCGGACGCGACCACGAGGGCGGGCGGCGCCACGAACATGGAGAGGAACGCGCCGGCGAAGATGGCGCCAAGCGCCCACCGCAGGCCGAGCCGGCGCTGCACCAGGTCGCGAAGCACCAGAGCGAGACCGATCATCGCCACGCCGCTCGGCGCCGTGATCCCGGGAGCGACGGGGATCAGGCACGGCCCGTCGGGAACGCAGGTGGTTCCGACGTTGCCGATCAGCCAGTTGGCCGCCGGGATGCACGCGGCGAACGCCGCCAGATATCCAAAGCCTTCTATTCGCTCGCGGTCCATCGTGTCCTTTTCCGGCTCGGTTCGCGATTAAGACGGGCACCTCTTAGCATTGTTGCGGCGGGAGGTTAAGGGGCAACGAACTGCGCGTAGCCGCGAGCGCGGAGGTCGCACGCCGGGCACCCGCCGCAGCCGTAACCCCAATCGTGCCACTTGGAGCGATCGCCGAGATAGCACGTGTGGGTGTGCTCCCGGATGAGGTCGATCAATGGCGAACCGCCCAACTCGTGGGCCAGCCTCCACGTCGCCGCCTTGTCCCGCCACATCAGCGGCGTGTGCAGGACGAACCGCGCGTCCATGCCGAGGTTCAGGGCGACCTGCATCGCCTTGATGGTGTCGTCGCGGCAATCGGGATAGCCCGAGAAGTCGGTTTCGCACATGCCGCCGACAATGTTGCCGGCACCGCGTCCATGCGCGACGATCCCCGCCATGGTCAGGAACAGGATGTTGCGGCCGGGAACGAAGGTGGTGGGAAGGCCCCGCTCGTCCGTCTCGATCTCGACGTCGCGCGTCAGCGCGGTTTCCGAGAGGTCGGCGAGAACACTCAGGTCGATCTGGCGGTGCGCGCCCAGTCGCGCCGCCCACCGCGGAAACTCTTGCCTCAGTTCGGCGATGACGGTTTCCTGGCATTCCAGCTCGATCGCGTGCCGCTGACCGTAGTCGAACGTGACCGTTTCCACCGACTCGAAGGCCGTCAGCGCCCAGGCGAGACACGTGGTCGAATCCTGGCCGCCCGAAAACAGCACCACGGCCCTGTCTGCCGCCTTATCCATGCTTTTTCCTGGAGTTCCCGGCCACTACCGTCCCCGTTTCTTGGATCGGGACGACTTGGATTTCGATCGGCCGGACGCGCTGGCGAACCTCGGCGCCACGCCCGCCTTGTCCAGGCCCAGCTCCATGGCCTCCAGACGCCGGATTTCGTCGCGGAGGCGCGCCGCTTCCTCGAACTCCAACTCGGCGGCCGCCGTCCGCATGCGGGCTTCCAGGTCGGCCACATGGCCGGACAGGCTCTTGCCCACGAGATGCCGGTCGCCGCTGACGCCGGTGTCCACGGTCACGTAGTCGTGCTCGTAGACGCTGCCCAGCACGTCCGAGATGCCCTTGCGGACGCTCTCCGGCGTGATGCCGTTGGCGGTATTGTAGGCTTGCTGGCGCTCCCTGCGGCGGTTGGTCTCGCCGATGGCGTACTCCAGGGAGTCGGTCTGCCGGTCCGCGTACAGGATCACCCGCCCGTCCAGATTGCGGGCCGCCCTGCCGATGGTCTGGACCAGGCTGGTCTTGGAGCGCAGAAAGCCCTCCTTGTCCGCGTCGAGGACGGCGACCAGGGCGCATTCGGGAATGTCCAGGCCCTCGCGCAGCAGGTTGATGCCCACCAGCACGTCGAACGCGCCCAGCCGGAGGTCGCGGATGATCTCGATGCGTTCGAGGGTGTCGATATCGGAATGCATGTACCGCACCCGGATGCCGTGGTCATGGAGGTATTCCGTGAGATCCTCGGCCATGCGCTTCGTCAGGGTGGTCACCAGCACGCGCTGGCCGCGCGCGGCCACCGCCTTGGCTTCGTTCATCAGGTCGTCCACCTGGTTTTCCACCGGCCGGACGATGCACGGCGGATCGATCAGCCCGGTGGGGCGCACCACCTGCTCCACGATCACGCCGCCGGTGCGTTCCAGCTCCCACGGACCCGGGGTCGCCGACACGAACACCGTCTGCGGACGCATCGCGTCCCATTCCTCGAATTTCAGGGGCCGGTTGTCGATGCAGGACGGAAGCCGGAAGCCGAACTCCGCCAGCGTCGACTTGCGATTGAAGTCGCCGCGGAACATGCCGCCGATCTGCGGCACGGTCACATGGCTCTCGTCCACGAACAACAGGGCGTTCTCGGGCAGATACTCGAACAGCGTCGGCGGCGGGTCGCCGGGGTTCCGGCCGGTGAGATACCGCGAATAGTTCTCGATCCCGCCGCAATGGCCGGTGGTTTCCAGCATTTCGAGATCGAAGGTGGTCCGTTCCTGGAGGCGCTGGGCCTCGAGCAGTTTTCCCTCCGCGATCAGTTCGTCCAGGCGCGTCTTGAGTTCGGCCTTGATCTTGGGAAACGCCTGCTGGAGCGTCGGGCGCGGCGTGACGTAGTGACTGTTGGGATAGATCGTGATGTTCTCGAGCGTGCCGGTCTTCTCGCCGGTCAAGGGATCGATCTCCCAGATCGCCTCCAGTTCGTCGCCGAACAGCGACAGCCGCCAGGCGCGATCCTCCAGGTGGGACGGGTAGATCTCCAGAACATCCCCGCGAACGCGAAAGGTGCCGCGAAAGAAGTTGGCGTCGTTTCTCCGGTATTGGAGGTCTACCAGGCGCTTGAGCAACTCGTTGCGGTTCAAGCCCTGATTGCGGGTAAGCGAGACCACCATCTGGGCGTACGTTTCGACCGCGCCGATGCCGTAGATGCAGGACACGGACGCGACGATGATCACGTCGTTGCGTTCGAGAAGGGCGCGAGTGGCGGCGTGCCGCATCCGGTCGATCTGTTCGTTGATGGAGGCGTCTTTTTCTATGTAGGTGTCGCTCCTCGGCACATACGCTTCCGGCTGGTAGTAGTCGTAGTAGGAGACAAAATATTCGACGGCGTTGTCGGGGAAGAACGCCTTCATCTCGCCGTAAAGCTGCGCGGCCAGCGTCTTGTTGGGAGCGAGGACGAGCGCGGGCCGCTGGAGGTTTTCGATGACCTTGGCGACGGTGAAGGTTTTCCCCGATCCGGTGACGCCCAGCAGAACCTGATCCCGCTCCCCGCTTTCGATTCCCCGGGTGAGCGCGGAAATGGCCTGCGGCTGGTCGCCCGCCGGCTGGAAATCGGAGACGACCCTGAAGCGGCCCCCGTTTTCCGCGGGAGGCCGTTTCTCGGGTGTGAGCAGCAGCGGTGTTGTCAGGGCGACCATACAATCCTTATAGGGAACGCCGCCGCCGATGGCCATATGGACCGCCATTTATGTCCGTTTCCGCCGCTCCGCGCCACGGCCCGGAAGTCCTCTTTGCGGGTTGCCCTGCAAACGCCAGCGCCCTAGTCTGCGGTGTTTTGTTGTCCCCTATTCATCGGAGTCTCCCCATGGCGTTCCTCTCTCAACGTTTAGGCCGCATCAAGCCATCACCGACCATTGCCGTCACCCAAAAGGCCGCGGAACTCAAGGCGCAGGGACGCGACGTCATCGGTCTGGGCGCGGGCGAGCCCGACTTCGACACGCCGGACCACATCAAGGAGGCGGCGAAGAAAGCCATCGACGCCGGCCAGACCAAGTATACGGCCGTCGCCGGCACGCTGGAACTGCGCCAGGCCATTTGCGCCAAGTTCAAGCGCGACAACCAGCTCGACTACAAGCCGGAACAGGTAACGGTCGGCTGCGGCGGCAAACAGACGATTTTCAATGCCCTGATGGCGACCCTGGACGCGGGAGACGAGGTGGTGATTCCGGCGCCCTATTGGGTTTCGTATCCGGACATCGTGCAACTGGCTCACGGCGAACCGGTGATCGTCCCGTGCCCCGAGGAGACCGGGTTCAAGCTTCGCGCGGAAGACCTCGACAGGGCGATCACCCCGAAAACCAAATGGCTCATTCTCAATTCGCCCTCGAACCCCACCGGCGCCGCCTACACGCGCGCGGAAATGAAGGAGATCACCGACGTTCTGCTGCGCCACCCCCAGGTCTGGGTGATGCCGGACGATATGTACGAACATGTCATCTACGACGGCTTCGAGTTCACCACCCCCGCGCAGGTCGAGCCAAAACTCTACGACCGGACCCTGACGCTCAACGGCTGCTCCAAGGCCTACTGCATGACGGGATGGCGCGTGGGCTACGCGGCCGGACCGGTGGACCTCGTCAAGGGAATGAACAATCTGCAGTCGCAGAGCACGACGCACACGTGCTCGATCGCTCAGGCCGCCGCCGTCGCGGCCCTGAACGGGCCGCATGACTTCATCGCCCGCAACAACGAGGTGTTCAAGCAGAGACGGGATCTCGTCGTCGACATGCTCAACGACACGGCGGGACTGTCCTGCCCCAAGCCCGAAGGGGCGTTTTACGTGTATCCGTCTTGCGCGGGGGTCATGGGCAAGACAACGCCTGGCGGAAAGAAGCTCGAAAGCGACGATGACTTCATTACATATCTGCTGGAAGCGGAAGGCATCGCGGCCGTTCAGGGATCGGCCTTCGGCCTGTCGCCGCATTTCCGGATCTCCTACGCCACATCGACGGAACTGCTGAAGGAGGCCTGCACCCGCATCAAGAGAGCGTGTGACGCACTCCGTTGAGTATCCATCCTTTTTCCTTGATTCCCGTTCGGGCGGCGGTACTTTTCCCAGTCAGCCGCTCCGTGCGCAAAAAAGTCTATAACCCGTTCCAAGATAAACAATTCCCGGGAGGACGCTCGTGAGAAACAAACAGCCATCCGCGCCCCGCTGCGCTGCCCTCGTCGGACCCTATCTCAGTGGCAAAACCTCCCTGCTGGAGAGCATTCTCGCTCGCGCCGGCGCCGTTACCCGAAAGGGGACGATCAAGGAAGGGAATACGGTCGGGGACAGCGCGCCCGAGGCCCGCGAACGCCAGATGAGCACCGAACCCAATGTGGCGACCACGGAATACCTGGGCGACACCTGGACGTTCATCGACTGTCCGGGGTTCGTCGAACTCATCCAGGACACTTACAACGCCTTGATGGTGGTGGACGCCGCCGTGGTCGTTTGCGAGCCCGAACCGCAGAAAAGCCTGATCGTGGCGCCGTTGCTCAAGTTCCTGGCCGATCACGGTATTCCCCACCTGATCTTCGTCAACAAGATGGACACGGAGAACGCCAACCTGCGGGAAACGTTGTCCGCGCTGCAGGATCTTTCCGCCCGCCCGCTGGTGCTGCGGGAACTTCCCATTCGGGACGGAGAGGCGATCACCGGCTTCATCGACCTAGCGAGCGAGCGGGCGTTTCGCTGGAAAGGAGCTCAGGGTTCCGAACTGATCAAGTTGCCGGAGACCGTCGCCGACGACGAGCAGGCGGCGCGAACGGAGATGCTGGAGGCGCTGGCCGATTTCGACGACGTGCTCCTGGAAAAGCTTCTGGAGGACGCCGTCCCGAGCGCGGACGAGATCTATTCCGGGTTGGCCAAGGACCTGCAGGAGGACTTGATCGTCCCCGTGTTCTTCGGCTCCGCCGAGAACATGTTCGGTATCACACGATTGCTGAAGGCGCTGCGGCACGAGGCTCCGGAACCGGCCGTCACGGCCGAGCGGTTGGGGATCGAGGCCGAGGGAGAACCCTGCGCGCGCGTGTTCAAGACCGTTCACGCGGCCCATACGGGAAAGCTGTCGTTGGCGCGGATCTGGCGCGGCGAAATCTCTGACGGCATGACCCTGAACGGCGAAAGGGTCAGCGGCGTCAACCGGATGCTGGGCCAGAAACTGGAGAAAAGGCCGACCGCCGCGGCCGGCGAGGTGGTGGCGCTCGGACGTCTGGATGGGGTCGCCACCGGTCACCTGCTGTCGCCTTCCGGCACCGTCCAGGCGGAAGACTGGCCGGCTCCGTTGAAGCCGCTGTTTTCGCTGGCCGTCCACGCGCAGCAGCGATCGGACGAGGTCAAACTGTCGGGAGCCCTGGGGCGGCTGGTGGATGAAGATCCGTCCCTGTCGTTCAGTCATGACGCGGACGCGGGTGGACTGCTGCTCTGGGGATTGGGCGAAATGCAACTATCCATCGCCTTGGACCGGGTGAAAAACCGCTACAACGTGGACATCACCTCCGACCAGCCCCTGGTTCCCTACAAGGAAACGATCCGGGGGTCGGTAAGCCACCACGCGCGCCACAAGAAACAATCCGGCGGGCATGGCGAGTTCGGCGATGTCCACCTGGAGATCAAACCCCTTCCCCGTGGCGCGGGGTTCGAGTTCAACAGCACGATCACCGGCGGCGTCGTTCCCAAGCAGTACATCCCGGCGGTCGAGGCCGGGGCCAGGGAATACATGAAGCAGGGCCCCCTCGGATTCCCCGTGGTGGACGTGTCCGTGACCCTGACCGACGGTCAATTCCATACGGTGGACAGTTCGGACATGGCGTTTCGGAAGGCGGCGGCCCTGGCCATGCGGGAGGGGATGCCGAAATGCACCCCGGTGCTTCTCGAACCGATATTCGAGGTCAAAATAGCGCTCCCGAGCGAATTCACGTCGCGAATACAGCGCCTCGTCAGCGGGCGTCGCGGCCAGATCCTCGGCTTCGGTCCCAAGGCCGACTGGAAGGGCTGGGACGAAGTATCGGTCTTGCTTCCCCAGGCCGAAATGCATGGCCTCATTATCGAGTTGCGGTCGGCGACACTGGGCGTCGGTACGTTCGAATGGGAGTTTCACCACCTTCAGGAGCTGACCGGCAAGATCGCGGATGACATCGTCGCGCGGCGAGCGAGCGCGCAATAGAAGCGAGGAACGGCGACGGGCAATCGAAATTGACTACAACCATAAGAGGTATTTCTGGATTTTTCCCAAATTGAATGGTACGTTGGCGGGCTGGCTCGGGTTGTTGCCGGATGGTGCCGTGACGGTACGGCGGCGGATGCCTTGGGCCAAACATGGTAGAGCGCTGGAGGCGATGCGATGCCAGACTGGCCAACCCGAGATCGCAGGTGGGAATGGGATCGGCGGTCCTTCGAGGACAGACGACAGCCACCGGAGAGGAGAGGCGACGGCGGCCGGAAGGGGTCCGGCGGAACCGCGGGCGCGGGGCCAGACGCCGTTCGAAGCTACGTCTTCCGGTCGTTCTCCTTGAGGCGTCGCGGTGACGACCGGCGGACATTGCCGGATGCCGACCGGCGGGCCGGCGTGGATCCGAGAGACAAAGACGGAACGGTGGACCTGAGCCCCGAAGAGATTCTCGTCCTGCTTCATCAGCCCGAGGAGTAGGTCCGCTTCAAGGCGGCGCCGTCGCGCGTTCCCGTCCGGACAGCACGATTTCTACAGATCACGCATCCGTGCAAGACGCAGTCTCAGGGCATTCAGCTTGATGAACCCCTCGGCGTCGCGCTGATTGTAGACCGAGTCCGCTTCGAATGTCGCCACGTCCTGGTTGTAGAGGCTCCTGGGCGACCGCCGGCCGGCGACGATCACATTTCCCTTGTACAGATCGACCCGGACGGTGCCGGTGACGTTCTCCTGCGTGCTGTCGATGGCGGCTTGAAGCGCCCGCCGCTCCGGCGCGAACCAGAAGCCGTTGTAGATGAGCTCGGCGTAGCGCGGCATGAGTTCGTCTTTCAGGTGCGCGGCGCCGCGGTCGAGGGTGATGCTCTCGATGGCGCGGTGGGCATGCAGCAGGACCGTGCCGCCCGGCGTCTCGTAAACGCCGCGCGACTTCATGCCGACGAAGCGGTTTTCAACGATGTCGGCGCGGCCCACCCCGTTGGCGCCAGCGACGCGATTGAGGCGATCGAGAAGGGACGCGGGCGACAGCCGCTCGCCGTTGACGGCCACGGGGTCGCCTTTCTCGAAATCGATTTCCACGGTTGTCGGCACGTCGGGGGCATCGAGGGGGGAGACCGTAAGCTGGAACATATCCTCGTCGGGGCCGACCCACGGATCCTCGAGCGCCTTTCCCTCGTAGGAAATGTGCAGCAGATTGGCGTCCATGGAGTACGGGGGCTCTCCGCGCTTGTCGCTCGGCACGGGGATCTGGTGCTCTCCCGCATACTGGATCAGCCGCTCGCGGGAATTGAGATCCCATTCCCGCCACGGCGCGATGATGCGAATGTCGGGGTTGAGGGCATAGTAGGTCAGTTCGAACCGCACCTGGTCGTTGCCCTTGCCCGTGGCGCCGTGGCAGACGGCGTCGGCCCCGACCTCCCGCGCGATCTCGATCTGGCGTTTCGCGATCAGTGGCCGGGCGATGGACGTACCGAGGAGATACGTGCCCTCGTACACCGCGTTGGCCCGGAACATGGGAAAGACGTAGTCGCGGACGAACTCCTCCTTGAGATCCTCGACATAGATCTCCCGGACTCCCATCATCTCCGCCTTCCTGCGCGCGGGTTCCAATTCCTCGCCCTGGCCCACGTCGGCGGTGAACGTCACGACCTCGCAGTCATAGGCGTCCCTCAGCCAACGCAGAATGACCGAGGTGTCCAGACCGCCGGAATAGGCAAGCACGACCTTGTTGACGTCACCGCTCATGGAAATACCGCCCTTTTCATGAAGGAGAGAAATTCGGGCGCAGTATAGGAGATCGGAGGCGCGCCACAAGAGACGCCGGTTCGGAAATCGGCCAGACCGGAAATCAGGCCCGGAGCCAGAGCTGGATGTGATCCTTCACGGCCTCGAACGGACGGTAGCCTATGGTCAGGAAAGCCTGAGCCGCGTCATCCTCGAGGATGACCGTGGGGAAACCGGAGATTCCCAAGGCATGGGTAAAGCTGAAATCGGCGCGGGTCGCCTCGACGATTTCCGATGCCTCGAAAACGGTTGTGAACGCCGTTCGCTCGATTCCCAGCGATTGGGCGATATCGGCCAAGGTGTCGCCGGCGGTGACGTCCCGGTTGCCGGCGTAGAAGGCGCGCTGAACAGCCTCGAAATAGGCGAGCGCCAAGCCGGGCGCGAGATTGCGCGCGGCCACCGCCGCCCGGCAGGCCGGCTCCGTGTCGTAAACGAAACCGTCGCGATCGAAAAAATCGAAATCGAAGGGCTGGCCGGTCGCCGTGTGCACGTGCTCCCAATGCTGGCGGATATAGTCCTTGGATTTGTCATCCATCGGCCGGGTCTCGCCGGCGCGCAGTCCTCCGAGGACAAGGCGAACCGGCGCCACGCGGCCGAACTCCGCGTCGATGGCGCCGATCACGGGCGCGAAGCCCCAACACCAAGAGCACATGGGATCGGCAAAGAAGACGATCCGCTTTCCGGGAGTGGGAGGATCTTGATCCTGGCTTTCCATGTGCCGCGCTCCGAGGGCGATCCCGCTAGCCCGGACTTGCCGCCGCCAGGGCTGATTTCACGCGGGGCGGACGTATTCGCTCGCTTGCCGATCGCAGCTGACCGCATGCCGCCATGATATCGCGGCCCCTCGGAACCCTGATCGGCGCCGAGTATCCGGCTTCGTTGAGAATCGCGGCGAAGCGGGTCATCGTCGCGATCGAAGAGCATTCGTACGGGGCCCCGGGCCAGGGGTTGAAGGGAATCAGATTGAACTTGGCCGGGATACCGGAAACGAGGCGGGCAAGCGCCCGCGCGTCGGCCGCCGAGTCGTTCACCCCCTTGAGCATGACGTACTCGAAGGTGATGCGGCGCGCGTTGTCGGCGCCCGGATACTTCCGGCAGGCCGCCAGGAGTTCCTCGATGGGGTACTTCTTGTTGAGCGGAACCAAAATGTCGCGCACCTCGTTGGTCGCGGCATGGAGGCTCACCGCGAGCTTGACGCCCAGCCTCCGACCAACCTCCTCGATCATCGGCACCACTCCCGAGGTCGAGAGGGTGATCCTGCGCTTGGATATGGCGATCCCCTCGGGATCCATGACCAGACGCAGCGCCTTGACGACATTTTCGAAATTGAACAGGGGCTCGCCCATGCCCATGACCACGATGTTGGTGATCAAGCGGTCACCCGGCGGCGACGCCCATTCGCCATACGAATCGCGCGCGGTCATGAGCTGGCCGACGATCTCGCCCGCCGTCAGGTCGCGAACCAGCCGCTGGGTCCCGGTGTGGCAGAACGTGCAGGTCAAGGTGCATCCGACCTGCGACGACACGCACAGGGCGCCACGATCCTCCTCCGGGATGAACACCGTCTCGGCTTCGTTTCCGTCGGCGAAGCGCAGCAACCATTTGCGGGTGCCGTCGTTCGATTTTTCCTCGCGTCCGATGGCTGGCCGCTCGAGGCAGAATTCCTCGGACAGCCGTGTCCTGAGCGCGGTGGACAGCGTGGTCATCGCGCCGAAGTCCGTGGCGCCGCGATGATAGATCCAATGCCACAGCTGCCTTGCGCGGAACGGTTTCTCGCCGATCGATGCCGCCACTTCGGCAAGCTCGTCCCGATCGAGACCGATCAGATTTTTTCGTTCAACGTTCATTGTCGCCCGTATCTCTGAATTCGGGTTCCGTGAGGCATCCATCGGTCACCGGATAGGACTGCGCGCGCATGCCTAACACGCGGGACAGGGCGCGGTCGGCTTGCCCTGATCGATCCAGCTCAGAATGCCGCCCGACGCATTGTATATCCGGCTATATCCGGCCCGCTCGGCCAGGACCCGCGACAACGCGCTCGATCGATTTCCGGACCGGCAGATAATGATGATCTCTTCATCCTTGTCGACGAACGACTCGAACTCGGATGGAAAGCCGCTGTTGAACCGCCCGCCCGCGTCGAATGCCGTCAGGAGCTTGCTGCCCGGAATCACGCCGGTTTCACGCCATTCCTCCGGACGCCGGATATCGATGACCTTGACGCCCTTGTTCATGAGCACCGCCACGGCGGCGGTATCGGCCTCGGTATACGGAGCCGTCTCCGCCGCCTGCGCGGGCGGGACCACGACCGTCACGAAGAAGGCCAGCAGAAGTCCACAAAGCCGGAATATCGAGCCCATTTCACGTCCTCCCAACGGTCGCTGTCGGGTTAGCGCCGCCAACACCTTATGTGCGGACGCGGTGCGCCGCTGGCAAGTCCGGAACATCGGTCATGGTCGGCGAAAGCGTCAGTTGGCGCCACAAGCCTTGTCGATGGCATTGTACGCCGCCGTGAGACCGGATAGCGAGTAGGTGTCCGTGGTCAGCGTACCGCGGCTGGACGTTCCCTTGATGACCATCGTCCGGCCCGCCTTCATCGCGGCGACCAAGGCCTTGTCCGCGTTGGCGTCGTTGGCCCAGGCATTGCCGCCCTTGGTGAACAGCTTGAACGTCTTGCCGTCGACGTTGACCAGGACCTCGCTATCGGGCTTGTAGGTATAGCCGGCTTCCACGCTGACTTCCCCGAACACGCGATCGCCGGGACGGTGGCTGATGAGAGTGTAGGTATCGCCGCGGCGGGTATATTTCCCCTCGGCCTTTTGCGGAACGCTGCCCACATAGCAGATACGCTGGGCGTCCGTCCCATCGGAGAACGCGGTCCAGTCGGAAAACGTTCCGATGGTTTTTCGCTGTGCCCAGGCGCTGGAAGGCGTGAACGCGCCCGCAACGAGTGCGAGGCACACGACCAAAATCCCCAACGAGAAAAATTTATGCTCCCTCATGCCGCTTATTCATAGCCATCCAAGATGGCCTTGCCAAGAATTCTCCGACATCAAACCGGCCCTGAAACGGCGTTCGCGAATTTGGTGCGTGGAAAACCATAGTCCGGTCCTTGTCCCGGTCGCGGGGCGCGGGCGCAAACCGCCAATTTTGCTGAAGATTTTTCTCCGACGCCATGAAACCGCACGGTGCGTCGCGTGACCATCGGTGACGGGGAAAGGCTCTCGGGGAAGCGCCAAATGGCGAAGTTAGTTTTTCCTCCGTCGTCGCGCCGCCGGTGGCGATTCGCGATACGCTTCCATTTTCCGCCGGATGACGGGGCCACCGAAAACGTGCTCCGGCAGGGGCTCCGGAGGACCGCCAGGGCGAACGGGACGGGGCGGGAACTGGCCAAGGTTGAGAATTCGATCATACATGACGATGGCGCCCGCGATCCCGACGTTCACGGAGAAGCGGGTGGGGATGCGAATCAGGAATTCGCATCTGTCGGCCATTTCCGGCGACAGCGATCCGCGTTCGGGTCCGAAAACGTAGGCGGCCTGGCGCGGGTGGCGAAAACTGGGCAGGTCGATCGCGTCATCGGCAAGTTCGACGCCGACCAAGGCGCAGCCCCGGGGCAGCACGATCGAGGCCACGTCGGGAAAGGCGAAAAAGGGAACGTGTCTCTCGGAGTTTGACGTGTCCGCCTTGCCGCCCTCCAGGCGGGAATAGACGGCGGCCACGGTGAACATGAAGCTGGCGCCGAAGGCGTGCGCCGACCGGAGCAGGCTCCCCACGTTCATGGACTTGCTGATGCCCTCGGCTCCAATACCGAAATAACCGCGCATGCCATTCTCGCTTTCTGTTGACGCCCGGCTCTCACATTGGGTTAAAAACCCGAATGACATGCGAGGAGGCGATGATGCGAGCCGTACTCTGTAAACACTGGTGCACCCCCGCCGATCTGACGGTCGAAGATATCCCCGCGCCGGATCTGCCGGCCGACAGTGTACGTATTGCCGTTCGCGCCGCCGGGGTCAACTTCGCGGACACGTTGATCATCGCCGGGAAATACCAGATCAAGCCTCCGCTTCCATTCAGTCCCGGTTTCGAGATCGCCGGCGACGTTCTTGAATGCGGTCCGGGGGTGTCGCGGATCAAGACGGGCGACCGCGTGATGGCCGTGATCGAGTACGGCGGTTTCGCCGAACAGGTCGTGGCCCCGCAGTCCGAGGTTCATGTTCTCCCCGACACGGTCGATGACAACATCGCGGCGGGGTTTCCCGTGGCTTACGGCACCTCCCACCTGGGGCTCAAATACCGGGCTCGGCTGCAATCGGGGGAAACCCTGCTCGTTCATGGCGCGGCCGGTGGCGTCGGGCTGACGGCCGTTGAGATCGGAAAGCGTCTGGGCGCCGTGGTGATCGCCACCGCCGGCGGCGAGGAAAAGCTTCAAATCGCCGCCAATGCCGGCGCGGACCACCTGATCGACTCGCGGGGCGAGGATGTTCGCGAGAGGGTCAAGGCCTTGACGGACGGCCGGGGAGTGGATGTCGTCTACGATCCGGTGGGCGGCCCCTTGTTCGATGCATCGCTTCGGTGCACGGCTCCCGGCGGACGCATCTTGCTGGTGGGGTTCGCGAGCGGGCATGTTCCGCAGATCCCCGCCAACATCCTGATGGTCAAGAATATCGATGCCATCGGCTTCTACTGGGGCGCGCACCGCGCCTTCGCGCCGGAGATCATGAAATCGTCCTTCGAGGAATTGCTGACGTGGCTCGGCGAGGGGAGCCTGACGCCGCTGGTTTCCCGAACGTACCCCCTGGGCGAGGCGCCGGCGGCCCTTCAGGAGCTGAAAGCCCGCCGCACGACCGGCAAGGTGGTCCTGACCACCGGGTCGCCGGGGGCATGACCGACGATCCGGTTCGTGAACAGTACGAGGCCTACCCCTATCCCGTCCGGGATCCGGACGAAGAAATCAAGCGCCTGATCACCGGCTCGCCCAGTCACATCGACGAACTCAACCACTACGTTTTCGGCGGCCGGCGGGACTTCTCCAAACCCTTCCGCGCGCTCGTCGCCGGCGGCGGAACCGGAGACGCGACCATCATGCTCGCTCAACAGTTGGCCACGGCCGGCTGCCCGGGAGAGGTCGTGTATGTCGATCTATCGGAGTCCAGCCGCAAGATCGCGGAGGCGAGGGCCAAGGCACGCGGACTGTCGAATATCCGGTTCCTTCGGATGTCCCTTCTGGATCTCGCGAACGGTGATCTCGGGACCTTCGACTACATCGATTGCTGCGGAGTGCTGCACCACCTCGACGACCCTCGCGACGGCATGGAAGCGCTGGGCTCGGTCATGGCGGACGATGGCGGGATGGGTATGATGGTCTACGGCGAGTTCGGCCGCACGGGCGTCTATCCGATGCAGGAGATGATGCGATCGATTGCTCCCGACCAGCCGCCGGCGGTTCGCGTGGACATGGCAAGGCGGCTCTTGAAAGGACTCCCGGCGACCAATTGGCTGCGCCGAAACCCCTTCATCGCCGATCACGTGCAACAGGGCGATGCCGGGATTTTCGATCTGTTCCTGCACGCCCGGGATCGCGCCTACAGGGTTCCGGAAATCCGCCGGATGCTGGACGAGGCCGGCTTGCGGGCGACCGCGTTCATCCAACCGGCCTTTTACGATCCCGCCTCGTACCTGACCGACTCGACGCTTCTCCGACCCCTGGAAAGCCTGTCGTGGATCGAGCGGTGCGCGTTTTCGGAGCTTCTCGCCGGAAACATGCGAAAGCACATCTTCTACGCGGTCAAGCAGCGGAACGCCATCTCCCCTCCAGACACCGAAGATCCGCGAATGGTGCCAATTCTACGCGATTTGGACGGAAAGGCGTTCGCCCGCGACATCAAACCCGGATCCGCGATAACGGTCGCCAACGATGGCGTCACCATTCGTCTGCCGCTGCCGGGACTGGCGGGCGCTCTTCTTCCCCGAATAGACGGTCGGCGATCTCTCGGGGACATCCACGAAGACCTCGCCCGAACCGACACCGGTCTCGGTCTCCGGTCTTTTCTCGATGGTTTCAAAGCGCTCTTCGCCGCTCTCAACGGCGTGGGGAAGATGTACGGCCGTCTCCCCACCGACGCATGACGATCGCGGAACATGCCGACGACGATGAAGGCGCCAATCAGCGCGACGGCCGCGTTTTGCCTCTCCACGGAAAGAAGGCCGGCACGCGCCGGCGATAGTCCGCGTATTCGGCGCCATAGAGGGTCAGCAACCGGCGCTCCTCGAACCGGCTGCCGATCACCAGATACAGCGAGGCCCATATCGCCGTCGCGAGTTCAAGGTCTCCGTCCACGCGTCCCCACAGGATGAGAAAGCCGCCGGTGTACAGCGGATGACGGACGTATCGGTGCAAACCGTCCACGCGCAACGGTTCATCCTCCGGGTCCTCGGCGCCGCCATCGGCGACGCGGATTTGATGCGTGCCGGCCAGCCGGCCGAGGTCATAGCCCCGGAGGCCGATCAGCATGATCAACCAGCCGACGACGTATGCGAGAAACAAGCAACTCCGCATTACGGGCGAAAAGTCGTATGGGACTCTGACATCGAAGATCCACCACCCCAGCGCCCAGACGAGTCCGAGATGAACCGCGGCAAATGCATTGTAGGCGATGCGATAAGAGGCGCCGAACAGGGGGCGTAACCGCCGCTTGACCCGGTCGCTGGCGAGTATCGAATGGCCCGCGCCAAAACTCAGCCACGCCAAGGCATAGGCCAGATGGTCCGCGATTGCTGCGTTGGTTAACACCGCCTCGCATTAAGCCTACTGGGTTAGACGCTCAATGGTGGAAGACGTGCTGTATCCTGGTTCCAGGTCCGCGAGCAGAACCTGACCGCCATATTCCAGGACGAGATCCGCGCCGACGATCTGATCGATACGGTAGTCCGCTCCCTTAACCAGGACGTCGGGGCGCAACACCTTGATGAGTTCCAGCGGCGTATCATCCGCGAACATGACCACGATATCGACACTCGCCAGTGAGGCGAGGACCGTGGCCCGGGCCGACTCTGATTGCAGGGGACGGCCACGCCCCTTGAGACGGGCCACCGACTCATCAGTGTTGAGGCCGACGACGAGCCGATCACAGGCCGCTCTCGCCTGCGTCAGTAACGACACGTGCCCAGGATGCAGGAGATCAAAGCAGCCATTGGTGAAGCCGATCTTCATTCCCCGCCGACGCCAAACATCGATGCGATCAGCGGCCGGCTCCAACGCCATGAGTTTGGACTCGAACCGCGACAAATCCTGCCGATGAAGTTCCTGGACGATTTCGGACGCATAGGCCACCGCCGTACCGACCTTGCCAACAACGATGCCGGCCGCGACGTTTGCCAGTTCCGCGGCTTGATGGATTGAGGCGCCAGCGGCCATCGCCGCGGCCAGCGTGGCAACAACGGTGTCGCCGGCACCCGATACATCGAACACCTCACGCGCGTCCGTTGGCATCCGAGTTACCGCGCCGTCGCGTGTCACCAGCAACATTCCGTCCTTGCCAAGGGTAACAATCACCGCCCCAAAGCCAAACCTTTCGGCGAGCTGCTTGGCCGCGTCCGCCTCTTCCCCTCGGGATATGGACTTCCCCACCGCCTGTTCGAGTTCCCTCCGGTTCGGGGTAATGACGTCCGCGCCCCGGTAACGATCATAATCGTCGCCCTTTGGATCGATAATGACGCGCTTG
Source organism: uncultured Alphaproteobacteria bacterium (assembly GCA_963701445.1). Lineage (GTDB taxonomy): Bacteria > Pseudomonadota > Alphaproteobacteria > Rhodospirillales > Defluviicoccaceae > CAKZLS01. Next base: position 29,432 of record CAVPAM010000031.1, on the reverse strand, counting down.
TTCAATTGCTGCGCGGCACCGATCAGGTCGCGAGCCATGCGACCACTCACAACGCCTTTTGCGTAGTCCGACACCAGAATGATGGCGTGGTCCGGCATCATTTCGGTCGCCGCCGCGAGGATCTTGAGCCGGGTCGGGGTCGCCAGAGGTTCGACGCTCTCTTGATCGCAGCGGAGCAACTGTTGGTTTCCAGCAAGAAAACGGCTCTTGACGGTGGTTTTTCGGCCGGCGGCAACGGTGACGGAGGTCATGGCTCCGTCGCACGCGTCGAACAAGGCTCGCAGGTTCTCCGCCGCGCCATCCTCGCCCATAACAGTGGCAATGGACGCACGGGCGCCAAGCGCCAAGAGGTTGCGAAGCACGTTTCCGGCGCCGCCGAGCATGTTCACTTCTCGCTCGACCCGCAGGATCGGGATGGGTGCTTCCGGGGAAACGCGCTCAACCGTGCCGTAAACATATCGATCCAGCATCGAGTCGCCAACGCAAAGAACCGCGCCGCAAGAAAGCAATTCGACAACGGGAATTAATGTGGACCGCTGGATCATGTCAGACGGCTCTCCGGACTCGCTTTTTTCTGGCGTTCGAGAGCTTGACCGGAAGCTGCGTCAACAAGGAAACAATTCTCTTCATCGCAATGCCCTGTCCCTTGGACGCCAACGCCTCCCTCATCTTTCCTCAACCCCGCCCAAAATGCCAACATCGATTTCAGGCATCATGATATGGGTTGCTTCAGTCTTGAAGCCTCGAACACACCACGCTCGGACGTCTCGCATGATCGGTGAGAGCAATCACGCGAGAGTTAAAGAGCGCCCAACGCCGACGCGACCGCGTTGAGCGCAGCTAAATCGCTCGCGGTCGACGTCGGCGCGGGTGGGCTAGCCGACGGAAACGAGTCCTGGCCACGGTCCGGGGGAGTGGCGCAGCGCGAACCTATCGAGAGTAGTACTCGATCACCAGGTGCGGTTCCATCTGGACAGGATACGGAACGTCGGCGAATTGCGGCCCTCGAATAAACGTTCCCCTCATCTTGTCGTGATCCACGGAGAGATAGTCGGGCACATCCCGTTCCGGCGACTGGGCGGACTCAAGCACCATCGGAACCTCGCGGGATTTTTCCCGAACTTCGATGACGTCCCCGTCTCGAACCAGAAACGATGGAATGTTGACCCGTCGGCCATTGACCTTGATGTGTCCATGATTGACGAACTGCCGGGCCGAGAAAACCGTCGGAACGAACTTCATCCGATAAACCACGGCATCAAGCCGACGCTCGAGAATACCGATCAGGTTTTCCGATGTATCTCCGCGGCGCCTTACCGCTTCTTCGTAATATCTGTGAAACTGCTTTTCGCTGATATTTCCGTAATACCCCTTGAGCTTCTGCTTCGCCATCAGCTGCGTACCATAGTCGGTGGGCTTCCGGCGCCGCTGGCCATGCACTCCCGGCCCATAATCGCGCACGTTGATGGGGCTTTTGGGCCGCCCCCACAAGTTGACGCCAAGGCGGCGGTTAATTTTGTACTTTGCTTTCAGCCGTTTTGTCATCGTCCATGATCTTTCAAATTCTGATATTGGTGTTGTTGTCCCGGTAGGCCCGTACGGGCGGGGATACGCTCCCACGTTCCCAGGAATGGCGGCGGAGTATAAGAATAAGGCGGCGGATGTCAAAGCGCGCGGCCGCCGATTGATGAAAGTCGGTTAGAACGGTTCCAGTTCGGTATCCCAATAGAGGAAATCCCGCCAACTTTCGTGAAGGTGATTGGGCGGAAAAGCGCGGCCGTTCCTTTGAAGCTCATGCGCCGTGGGTTCATAGGGGAACCGCAAGGGATACATGTCCGCTTCGCTGGGAAGTTTATGCGCCTTGCTCAAGTTGCAAGGTTCACACGCCGCGACGACATTGGTCCAAACCGTTTTCCCCCCGGCGACCCTCGGCACCACGTGGTCAAAGGTCAATCGCTCCGCCGCCAGTTCCTCTCCGCAGTACTGACAGGCGAATGCATCCCGAAGGAAGACGTTAAAACGGGTGAAGGCAGGCCTGCGTGAGGTTGGAACATATTGCTTCAACGCAATCACACTCGGTAATCGCATCTCGCGACTTGGCGAGCGCACTAGCCTCTCGTACTCGGAAACCACGTTCACGCGGCTAAGAAAAACCGCCTTTACCGCATCCTGCCAGCTCCAAAGAGACAGCGGAAAGTAGTTCAGAGGCCGGAAATCCGCGTTAAGAACCAGAGCCGGGAAGTTGTTCATGGCAGTCCCGCAACGTTCGTTCTCCTGAGCACGGGTGCACACTACTACATATTGTGTGAATTCGCCAAACACTCACTTTGTGAAGAATTCTTTAAGGCTCGCGCGGCTCTCCGATGTTCCAGTCGTTCCTTGACTGCATCGACCTTCTCCGAAGTTTGCGGAAGCCGCTTCCGCCACACCGACATGGGTGCGAGCGCCCCTCGAGAGCCATCCAACCCCATGACCAGCGACATCGCGGCGCTTGTCACTTACGGAAAAAAACCCAAACCAATCAACAAAACCGTGAGAAAGGATCGCCTATCTATTGGCTGGCCCAAGTGATTCTGGCGATCCATTCGACGTCTTCAACCGGCAGAATTCTGTCTTCATGCTCGGGGTTTAGAGACTTCAGCTCATATTTGTGCGCGGTACTCCGCCGAAGGAGTTTTGCCATAACCTCGCCCTCACGAGTCTTGAGCACGAACTCGGTCCCCCCGCCTAATATTGGCGTGAGGAGAGACGATGACAATATCGCCGTCGCGGTACACCGGCTCCATGCTCTCGCCACTGATTTCCAAGGCGTACGCATGGGGGTCACCGACATCAGGAAACGGAATTTCATCCCAGCCCGCGCCCGTGGGATAGCCGGCATCGTCAAAAAAACCTTCAGATCCAGCCTGCGCATAGCCGATGACGGGTATGTTTTTAAATATTTTGCTTACAGATCCGTCATCGATATAAGACAAAAACTCCCCGATGTTGGAATTCGTCGCATCCAATATTTTTGAGATGCTCTCGGTGCTCGGCCACCTGAGCTTACCTTCTCGAGTTGTTCTTTTACTTTTATTGAATGTGGTCGGGTCGAGCCCAGAGCGGCGGGCAAGACCCGACGCGGACATCCCATGCTCTCGTGCGAGATGATCGATTGCGCGCCAAATGTCAGAATGCCTTAACATGGGAACATTGTCTTATAAAATCACTGCTGTTGCACTAGGAACATATGCTAATATCAATTTGACAAAGGTTAAAAAGCCTATATAATAGGAAATATTACAGATTGGTCGATCTTGCTGGGGAAGGTTGATTTGCCGCAAGGCGGGATTCACGGCGGCAAGCACCTGAACTTTCCCGAAGCATTTGGTGTTTGGGTTTGCCCCTTGGGGACCCGGCGTCCCGTCGGCGGTCTTGGCGACCGTGGGGTGCATCGTTGCGGCGTATAACGATGAGGGAGGGAAATTACCGAGTGAGGATTTGTGAGACCGATACCGAGCCCTCGGTTCCCGAATGCTGCCTCACAACGACGAATTCCGTCGCTCTTGTCGTATTCATGGGGGATGTGAGCATCCGTTGGGCAAAACTTCTCCGTCCGGGATTCCGTCACTGCTTCATGGTTGTCGGGCGGCAAGATTGCTGGGTTATCTTCGACCCAATGTCAAACTTCACCAACCTAGGTTCTTTTTCCGGACCCACTATCGACGACGTCGCGGAGTGGTATCGCCAGCTCGGGTTTACGGTCATCAAGACGCCTATTCGGAGAGAGGGGCCGCCATCCGCGGAGTGGCGACCCCATACTTGCGTCGAGGCAGTCAAGCGGGTTCTTGGCGTTCGCGCGCCATGGGTGATCACGCCATGGCAGCTTTATCGATACATTCTCGGAGAAGAGCGCAGAAACGCCTTGACATCGACCCATAAAAAGGAATAAAATCCTTACAACAAACATGGCACATACTCCCGCGTTCACCGGCCAGGCCGCTTCTACACCTGCGATCATCACCTCAGTTCAGGAACTTTTTATGGCCACTCATCTGATCCCGGTCATCGGCAAGGCACTCTTCAGCGCTCCGCCGCCAGACACCCCCTCTGACAAAGCGCACCCAGAACCTTCAAAAAATTCGGCGCAGAAAACGGAAGAGGACTTAGAACGGGAACGCAGGTTGGAGGCACTTCGTCGAAGACGGCGCGGCATCGCGGGCACAATCGCAACTTCTCCGCGCGGGTTCCTCGCACCCAACGAAACGGCGCCAAATCGAATCAGCCTTCTTGGAGAATAAGTATGTCCCATCTTACGCCGAAAGACGCCGTCGAGCGCTATAGACGAGCCAAGGAGCGGAGAACCGCCTGGGAGAGTCATTGGGAGGAGTGCTATGAATATTGTCTTCCTCACAGAGACGCCGGATTGCGCCGCGGTACCCCGGGAGGGAAGAGGGGTGACAAGATTTTCGATGGAACCGCGCCTGACGCGGTAGATCAGTTGGCCGCCAGCTTGATGGCGCAACTGACCCCCCCTTGGACGCACTGGCTCGGTTTTTCGGTTGGTCCAGACGCCGGCGAGTTAGATCGCCAGGAACTCGCCATCGAACTGGAGAAGTCGACGGCGATCCTGCAATCGCATTTCGATCGCTCGAACTTCGCTGTTGAAATCCACCAATGCTATTTGGATCTCGTGACTGCCGGAACAGCATCCCTCCTGCTCGAGGAGGCGGCCCCGGGGGAGAGGTCGGCCCTGCGGTTCACGGCGGTTCCATTGGTTCAAGTGGTCCTGGAGGAAGGAGCATCGGGCCGCCTCGATACGACGTTCCGCCGCAGCGAAATGACCGGACAGCAATTGCTCGCTCGATTTCCTTCCGCCGCAAACCTGGAAGGCTTAATGCGGCGGTTGCAAAATGACTATGACGCCCGAGTGGCGATCATCGAAGCGGTCGTACCCAGCGACTTCGGCTATTCCTATCTTGCCGTGACGGAAGACGACACCCAATCGCCAGATAGCCCTACCGTGTTGGCGGAAGGGCGATTTTCAACCTCGCCATTCATCAATTTCCGCTGGCTGAAAGCGCCAGGTGAGACATACGGTCGTTCACCTGTCATGAAGGCGTTGCCCGACATCAAGACCGCCAACAAGGTCGTCGAACTCGTGCTGAAAAACGCTTCCATCGCCGTAACCGGTATCTGGCAAGTCGACGACGATGGCGTCATCAATCCGGCAACCATCAAACTGGCACCTGGCACGATTATTCCCAAGGCCGTGGGCTCTGCCGGCCTGAGACCTCTCGAGGCACCAGGACGCTTCGACGTTTCGCAACTCATCCTGGAGCAGTTGCGATCAAGGATCCTCAAGGCCCTGCTTGTGGATCAATTGGGACAGGTCAATGGCCCGAGAATGACGGCCACCGAGGTTGTCGAGCGGGCCGCCGAGATGGCTCGAATTTTGGGTGCGACGTACGGTCGACTGCAGTCAGAAATGCTCACCCCGTTGATGAACCGAGCGCAGGGAATTCTCGCAAGACGGGGCGAAATCCTGGACTTGCCCATAGACGACGGAATTGTGAGCCTCGACTACAAATCGCCACAGGCACGGTATCAAGCCCAACAAGACATTCAAAGCACGATGGTTTGGCTCGACGCCGTAAAGGCCATGGGACCAGAAGCCTTGTTGGCCGTGGATCAGCCACGGGTCGCGGCATGGCTCGGCCGAGCCCTGGGGGTGCCGGAGGAATTGATCCGAGGCACCTCGTCCCCGGCGGCATCGGGAGATGAATTTGTCGATGCCCTGGTAAACAGTCTTCCGGATTTGTCAGGGACGCTCAAACAAACGTCGATTGGTCCGGTGGGGATCGTTCCCTTGGATGACGATGCCACTGCTTCCGCGGAGCCCGGTAATGTCTGACCTTGATTTGGGATGGGCGTGGTTTGAAACGGACTCCGCGTCAGACATTCACGCAACACCGAACTTCGATCGCGACCTTGCGAACGTTTATGCAAGATGCTTTTCGGGTGAGAGCGGGTTGGAAGTGTTGAGGCACCTGAAATCCATAACGCACTCCCGAGTGCTTGGTCCCGGCGCCTCTGATGCCTTGCTAAGACACGTGGAAGGGCAAAGGCAACTGGTCGCACACATCATCTCTCTCGCGGAACATGGCCGAAGTCGTGGTCCGGCCGATGACCAGCTTCCCGCGCGAAACGGTCCCAAAATCATGGAGAACACCGATGACTGAGAATCTGCTTGAGCCGGTTGGCGACGAGGCCGACGTGGTCGACGGGGACGGCAATGCCGCAGGCGGTCTTGAGATTTCTCAGCGGCCCGACCACGTTCCGGAGAAGTTCTGGGACGGGGAAACCAGCCAAGTCCGAACGGATGCTCTCGTCAAATCATACCTCGAACTCGAGCGGAAACTAGGAAGCGCGGTTGATCGTGCCCCGCCGGCCACCCCGGAAGATTACGAAATCAAAATTACCAATGATTTCTTGAGGAGCGACCCCGAGGTAAACAAGAAGTTGCACGAGGCGGGATTTTCCAAGGATCAAGCTCAAGTCGTCTATGACCTTGCCGCCGAACACTTGATGCCCATGATTGGCGATGTTGCGTCGGTGTTCGAAGCGGAGAAACAAACCGAACGGCTTGTGAACCACTTTGGCGGCCACGAAAAGTGGGCGGTAACCGCGCGCCAAATCGGTACTTGGGCGCGAACCAGTTTACCCAGTCATGTCATGGAGGCGCTGTCCACCACGTATGAAGGCGTTCTGGCCATGAATCAGATGATGACCAACGCCGAGCCAATGTTGCTCCGACAAGGGGATACGACGGGCGGTGACATTCCAACCTTGGCCGACCTAAAGAAATTAATGAAGGACCCCGGATACTGGCGCGATCAAAACCCCACTGTCGTCGAGAAAGTACGTGAGGGTTTTCGCATGCTTTACAAAGAATAAAGGGAGAAGCGCGCCTTTGGAGCGATGCTACTCCCGTGGGGCGTCGGAACCCGGGAACGACGCCCCATCTTTTACTCTTAATTTACCTTCGTTTTTTGCCAATCACTAGAACTACGGTTCATCGGTTGGCGAACCATGAAAATTACCATGTTGGCAGTCGGAGAACCTAGGGCGCCGTTCGTGACGCCTCAGGCCCGACGGATTTCACGCGTCGCCGCGTTCGGCGGCCGCACCGCAACCGAACACATAGCGCCTGACGCAAGCACGCTCAAATGTGAACAGGAGAAAAATGAATGTCGACTCAGGTCGAACAATCGTTCATTGCGAATTTTGAAGCTGAAGTACATGTGCAGTACCAGCAAATGGGCTCGAAACTTCGCAATACCGTCAGAACAAAAGACAATGTCGTTGGTGCGACGACAACTTTCCAGAAGGTGGGAAAGGGGATTGCCAGCACCAAGGCCCGTCATGGCCTGGTCCCGGTCATGAACGTGGATCACACCCCCATCGAGTGCGTCTTGCAGGACTACTATGCGGGCGACTGGGTGGACCGGCTTGACGAGCTCAAGACCAACATCAACGAGCAGCAGATCGTTGCCAAGGCTGGAGCCTACGCGCTTGGTCGCAAGACCGACGAACTGGTCATTAATCAGTTGGCAACCTCTACCAATTTTGCGGGTTCCGACACCGATGAGTTGACCAAGCTGAAAGTCCTGACTGCCTTCGAAATGCTGGGAGAGGCCGACGTGCCCGATGATGGTCAGCGCTTTGCGGTCGTCGGATGGAAACAATGGAGCGACCTTCTGAACATCGATGAATTCGCCAACGCCGATTATGTTGGTGATGAAGCGTTGCCTTGGAAAGGCACCCAGGCCAAGCGGTGGTTGGGAACGCTCTGGATTCCTCACTCCGGCCTACCGAAGATCGGCAGCGTCCGATACTGCTTTTGGTATCACAAAACCGCAATCGGCCATGGAATCGGGTCGGAAGTCAAAACCGACATTACCTGGCATGGAGATCATGCCGCTCACTTCGTAAACAACATGATGAGCCAAGGAGCTTGTCTGGTTGACGGCTCTGGAGTCGTAACTCTTCGTTGCCTCGAAGGCTAATAAGGAACGCACCAATGGCATATAACCCAAAAAATCTTAGCGTATTGGCGTACGCGAACGGCTTTACCCTTTGGCATTACACCACCACCGATACCGCGCCTACCACCGATACCGCCGGCTATTTCAATAATGCCGCAGATATGCTGCGGGTGGGCGACATGATTCTGGCCAATGTCGACACGGACACCGCCAACCCAGGAGCCGGTATTTTCCTGGTGAATTACAATGAAGGCAGTGTCGTCGACATTGCAAACCTCACACAGGTGGGCGCCACAGATACCGACTAAAAATTGTTGAACGCTTTAGGGCGCCTCCACGATAAACCATAAGGTGGAGGCGCCACCTATTAAAATATTATTAAAATAAAATTATCGGTTACAGTAAAATTAATTAGAAAAACTACTTAATATTATAATTAATATTTTATATTTCCAGCCCACACAAGGAGAACTTTAATGGCGCTGAGTAGCATTGATCTGTGCTCGCGCGCACTGTTGAAGATCGGCGCCAGCAGCATCGCGTCTTTCGATGAGGGCACGGCGGAAGCCGAAGTTGCAGCTAGCCTCTATCCAGTTGTGCGGGATGCGATGCTCTCTCTACACCCATGGAATTTCGCGCTGGCGCGACAGGTATTGGCCAGGCTGCTGGAGCAGCCCGCTTCTGACTTTTCGTATGGATTTCAACTGCCGCCACAGTGCCTGCGAGTAATTTCGGCGGGGACCGGAGGTCGAAGTAGCGGCATCACCTACAAGATCGCGGGCCGGCGTTTGTACTGCAACACCGAGGACGTCATTCTGACCTATATCGGGCGCCCAAATGAAAGCGACTTCCCCGCCTTTTTCGATATGACCTTGATTGCGAGATTGGCGGCCGAGTTCTGCATCCCGCTAACTGACAGCACGAGTCGTTGGGAGGGCCTGCAAGACCTTGCCGAGAGAGAACTGCGCCGAGCAAAGTTGATCGATTCTCAGGAGGATACCGCGCCCCGATTCGAGGATTTCACGTTGATCGAGGAACGGCGCTGATGTCACGGGTTCGCATCCAGAAGACAAACTTTACGGCCGGTGAGGTATCGCCGCGATTGCTGGGCCGCAGTGACCTCCGCTCATACGAGAACGGTGCCGCCAAGCTTAGAAATGTATTCATCCACCCAACCGGCGGTTTGAGCAGAAGAGCTGGATTGAGATACGTGGACACGGTTCCCGGTCCAGGGCGTCTTATATCCTTTGAGTTTAATACCGAGCAAGTATACCTACTTGTCTTTACTGACCGAACTGTCGGCGTATATCGAACCGGCATCAAAGTCGCCGAATTTGCCACACCTTGGACCGAGGACCATTTGCGCCAGATCAACTGGACGCAGAGCGCCGATACGTTGCTCGTCGTTCACCCCGATATCCCTCCGAAGAAGATCACTCGAACCAGCGAGTCCGAATGGCGGATCTCAGACTGGGTGTTCTCCGAGGTGAATGGCCGTATTTATCAACCGCATCATAAATTCGCGGGAGACGACGTAACCGTTCAGGCCAGCGGGATCACGGGTCAAATTACGGTCACGGCTTCGGAGGATGTTTTCGTGCCCGATCATAGCGGCACCCGGCTCCGGCTCGCGGATAAGGAGGTAAAAATCATCTCCGTACTCTCCGCAAGAACGGTCAGGGCAAACGTAAACCAAAGCCTGGTGAGCACGAGCCAAACGAAAGACTGGGAAGAACAAGCGTTTTCTCCGGTACATGGCTGGCCGGTTTCGGTCACTTTTCACCAAGATCGTCTGGTGATCGGCGGATCCAGGGACCTGCCGAACCGATTGTGGCTCTCGAAGTCAGCGGACTTGTTCAATTTCAATCTTGGGACAGGATTGGACGACGAAGCCATCGAGTTCTCAATCCTATCGGATCAAGTGAACGCCGTGCGGGCGATTTTTTCCGGGCGTCACCTTCAGGTCTTCACATCGGGAGCTGAATGGATGGTGGCCGGGGCCCCATTGACCCCCTCCAGCATCGAGCTCCATCGCCAAACGCGGGTGGGCTCACCGATCGACCGAATTGTACCTCCCCGAGACGTCGACGGCGCCACGTTGTTCGTGCCGCGTACCGGCGAGCAATTGCGCGAGTTTCTGTTTACGGATGTGGAGCAAGCGTATCAGGCGACCGACCTCGCCGTCCTCGCCGAGCATCTGATCGTTTCTCCCGTCGACATGGATTTCGACAAGTCCAGCCGCCTTTTCCACGTTGTGATGGGAAGTGGCACGCTCGCGACCCTGACCGTCTACCGCGCGGAGCAGGTGAGCGCCTGGACGCTTCAGGAAACCGCTGGCGCTTTTCGTGCCGTGGTGACCGTAGGCAACGAGACCTACGTAATGGTGGAGCGCTCGGGCAGCATGTCCATCGAGGTTTTCGACAGTGGATTTGGCGTCGATAGCGGATTGGCTGGCACAAGCTCCACGGCAAAGTCATCCTGGAGCGGCCTTGATCACCTCGAAGGCCAGACGGTGAAGATCCTGGCTGACGGGGCGGTTCGGATCGACGGGCAGGTGGAAAATGGCGCGGTATTCGTGGGTGAACCCGCCACGTCAGTCCAAGTGGGACTGGGATACGTTCACAATATCCAACCTTTGCCGCCCTCGGCTCCCAGCATTGGCGGAAGTGAGGGTCGGAAGGTTCGGCCGATCGCAATCACTTTTCGTCTATGGGAAACGGCGGCTCTTCACCTCGATACCGGACGCGGCCTTGTGGATGTTCCATTTAAGCGTTTCGGCAACACACTTCTGGACGCGCCGCTGTCGGGCTTCCGCGGAGACAAGACCGTACGCGCATTAGGTTGGCGTTCCGACGATCCTTCCCCGCTCTGGCGTATCGAGCAGGATACCCCCCTGCCTTTTACTCTCCTTTCCGTTTCAACCGAGATGAGCGTAAACGTCTGAGCCTTTATTGCGCCTAGCGGTGCCTTAGCAACCTTGCAAGCAGGCAGTCCTTCGGCGCTCTCGGTCAATAAAAACAATATGGTAATCGGCGACCGGTTCTGGAACGCCAGCAACCAAACCACCAAGACCTCCGCATCCCGATTTTGGACTACGATACAATTAGGAGACATTCACCGAAATGACAGCTGGTGGAACCGATGCAATTTTGTCCATGGCAGTTCCGGCCATCAAGATGGGCTTGAGCGCGGCTCAGCAATCGAACGATCAAGCGGCTCTCGCCGCCGACGCCCGTTCCAGAATCGAACAGGTTAAACAAGCTCAAACGCTCGACGAGCGGCGTCGGCGTGAACACCTCAAGCAAATGCTGGCCGCCAGGAGAGCCCGCTTTGGCGCTCAGGGTATTTCCTCGAGCGGCTCGGCAGAAGCCGTTCTCGCCGGCCTGGCAATGGAGGCAGAGCGGCAGGACGCTGAAGAGCGTTCCCTGGCAAACGTGCGCATCAGCCGCATCAACGATCAATCGAAATACTCCAGACGGAAGAGCCTACTGGATTCATATGGTTCCCTCTCTCAAACGGCCATTAGCCTCATTCAAAAAGCCCCATCGCGCGGTTCTCTTATCGGCTAACAAGAATGATCGGCCGGCATCATCAGCGCCAAAGCTTAGACTCAAATAGGCGCACATCGAATACTATAAAAAAACCTATCAACATAATAAAAAAGTGATTTATAATAGTAAGTTTTATTATTGATTAAATATCTTTCATGCATTTCCATTCATCCGACAGACGAGAGAGGACATTGCCATGACACGGGAGGCGGACTCCGCGCCTCTGATGCGGCGGTTGGGTGACGTCATTCAAGCAATCGCGGTGCTGGCGATCGTGGGGTTGGCGGTCGCTGTCATTGATTTGCGCGTTACGATTGTTCAGAACCAAAGCAAGATAAACGCCCAGGATCAGATGTACGCACATCAATTTGTTGCCCTGAAAGAAAATTTGGAGCTTCAGATGAAGGTTCTCGAATCCATTGTTCAGCGCGTAACAGATGGAGGTTTCGATGCAACCCGAGGCCGGGCGCTTGAAGAAGCTATTGAGTCTCTGACAAAGCGGATTGACGCCCAGGACGTTACCATATCTCAAGCCTATCAGATGCTATTCGATCGGGTCTCCGTGGAAAAACAACGGCGCTAGGCATTTGTAATCACGGGTTTGGTAAATTTCCATGCACAATGAAAATCAATCATTTAAAAATGAGTTGTTAGAGCAACTTGCACCTATTTTAGATAAAGTGACGTCAGAATACAAAACTTACTTGGCAAATAAATTATCATATGACGCTAAGTCTTTTTCATCTTATCAAGCCGACTGCAAATCGGCTCTTACGCACCTTCATCTTTTAATAAAAATTTTGTCTTGGGCAAGTGAAAAAAATAATTACATTTGTAATTATGATCACGAAAGCGATTTAGATAAAATTATTTCTGATGCTAAGACCGCAATGTGTGATTACAAAAATCTTTGATATCAATATAAATTGAGTTATCGTAATTTTTTATTTTAACAGAGAATTAAAATGTATAGAAAAATTTGGCGTTATTTTTTATTTTTTAATTTTATTTTATTGATTTCGGCGTGCTCCTCTGTAGAGAAGGCCAGGAAAACCACAGATATATTAGTTTCTAGCAAGCAACGTTTGAATTTAGATGCGATATTGCAAGCGGAGGTTGAGCGCCAGCGCATCAGAAAACTCCGTTGTCACAGCCCGTTTCTCAGTCCAATGGCAATCAGTGGTGCCGCATCTCACCCGCATCTCGGGCGAGCTTGGGTTGACGAGTTGCTGCGTGACTGCCCGGAGTATTCCGCGTTCATTTCGGAGCTCGTGTTGCGGCGTGCGGAAAGGGCCGGAATCGCATCGTCGAAAAACCTGGACGAGGGCGCCGAGTAATGTTCTCGGCGGGAAGTAGCCGCGGAGCGCGGACGCAATCTGCCGTCTCACGGGCCATCCGCAATCATTTTTAGTCAACCAATAGGGAGCGCTGTGTCACGGAGTGACCAGCCGGCTTGACGTTTGGAGCGTTTGTTCCGCAAAGAGGGGGATCATTATGGCTGGTTGTAGACATCCGGCGGGTAGAACTCAGTCGGCCACGTCGGACTCCACGCGGGATATGCCGCCTGCGCGGGGCTTCTTTGAATGAAGGTCGTGGATTTTCCAGAATTCGTTTGGATCTGGAATCGCCATCAGGGATTAACGACGCCCGATCTGCACGTAAGGATAGCGCGCTGGTTGGGTTCGCGTTGGCAAGAAGGTGATCGCGAGCTCGTTCTTCTTGCCTTTCGGAATTCGGGAAAGTCGACCCTGGTCGGTTTGTTTTCCGCTTGGCTGTTGCTTCAAGATCCCAACCTCCGGATGCTGGTGCTAGCGGCGGACTTTGCCCTGGCAAAGAAAATGGCGCGGAATGTCAAACGAGTGATTGAACGCCATCCACTGACCAGCCGACTCAAACCACGTCGCGCGGACCAATGGGCATCCGATCAGTTTACCGTCCAGAGATCTTCCGAACTGCGCGATCCTTCCATGCTGTCAAAGGGCATTGACGCAAACATTACTGGGTTGCGCGCCGACATCGTAATTTGTGACGATGTGGAGGTGCCAAATACATGCGACAGCGCCGCGAAACGGCTGGACCTTCGGTCGCGGCTCAGGGAGATCGACTATGTCCTCGTTCCCGGTGGGCTTCAACTCTATGTAGGCACACCACACAGTTATTATACGATTTATGCGGGCGCGGGGCGCGCTGACCTCGAAGAGGACCGGCCATTCCTTGATGGGTTCAAAAGGCTGGAACTGCCGCTTCTCGACCACAGAGAACGCAGTCGATGGCCGGAGCGCTTCCCCGTCGAGAAAATCGAGTCCATTCGGCTGAGGACCGGTCCGTGCAAATTCGATAGTCAAATGATGCTCCAGCCACGAAATCCGGCGGAAGGCCGCCTCGATCCGGACCTCCTCAAAAGCTATGACACGGAGCTTGTGTATGCGGAGGGCAATAGTGAAGCGCGGTTGACCCTGGACGGCCGGCGCCTCGTGTCGGCTTCTTGTTGGTGGGACCCATCCTATGGTTCGCCGGGTAAAGGGGACTCAAGCGTTGTCGCGGCTGTTTTCACAGATGAATATGGCGAATACTGGCTTCATCGGATAAAATATTTGGAGCATAACCCCAAAATAACGGGCGAAATCGATGCCGCTACTCAAATGTGCCGAAATATAACGTCCTTTGCTCATGAATTTTACTTGCCTGCGGTTACTCTTGAAACCAATGGCCTAGGGAAATTCCTTCCTGGCTTGCTCCGGCAACAGTTTAGAGAGGTTGGGCTTTCTGTTCCGGTCATTGAAAAGACCGCGACGAAGAACAAGGATATTCGAATTTTGGAAGCATTCGATGCCGTTCTGGCGGCGAACCGACTCCATGCGCATCGCAGCGTATGGGATGTACCGTTCATAGCAGAGATGCGTGAATGGCGGCCGGGAGGGAGGAACCGCGACGACGGTCTGGATGCGGTCGCCGGCTGCCTCCTCAGTGAACCCGTTAGGTTGCCGCGGCAGCCCTGGTTGTCACCCCGGACATTTCGGACCCGATCAGCGTGGAGGCCTGGCGTCGCAACAGCCCAAGCGACTACCGACTTTGTGATTTGAGGTGGTCTCTGGATTCAGAGTTCGTCCGGAGACTTTATGAAGGATTACAGAGTTTTCGCAGCTTGAGGCGGACCAACGCGAGCTTCTCTAATTCCGGTTCAACTGTCAATCTCCGATCTTGTTGATGTCTCCGCCGGGCTTCTGGCTTCTCTACGTGGTCAAGACACAAACCGGAATTACAATAGCTAGAGCGTGTCGAGGCTAACGGGATTCAGGGTTTTCTGAAGGCGGGATATGTGATTCTCTGTGTTTGTTTGGCAAATGTAGAGGGTCAGTCATGGGCAAGCCACATCCTATAGAGTTACGAGTCCGCGTTGTAGCCTTTGTCGACGAAGGTTATGGGCATCGCGAGGCGGCGCGTCATTTTCGGGTTTCGCCGAAATTCGTGAACGACATGATCAAGCTGCGGCGGGAGACCGGTAGCCTTGAGCCGAAGCGTCAGGGCAATTTAGGACACACCGGCAAGTTGCGGGGGTTGGAAGGCTGGGTTCGCGGGCGGCTGGCCGAGCAGGGCGACTTGACGCTGGACGAACTGTGCCTGGAGCTGGAACGGGAGAACGATGTCCGCGTACATCGCTCGGCAATCGGCCGTTGGCTTCACCGCCTCGGGCTCAGCCATAAAAAAAACGCTGCGCGCCGCCGAGCAGCGGCGGCCTGATGTGGCCCACGCGCGCCAAGTCTGGATTACCCAGCGCCAGCCCTTCATGAGCACCGCCTTGCAGCGGCTGGTGTTTATCGACGAGACATCGCTCAACACCAAGCTCGTCAAGACCACCGGCTGGGCCCCGCGGGGCGAGCGGCTGGTCGATTACGCGCCCTTCGGGCACTGGCACACGCAAACCTTCATCGCCGGCCTTCGTCATGACGGGCTCACCGCCCCGTGGGTGATCCACGGCCCGATCAACCGCGAGCGCTTCGAACTCTACATCGAAACCCAACTTGCCCCGACCCTGAAGCCCGGGGATGTGGTGATCCTCGACAACCTCTCCAGTCACAAAAGCGCCCAGGCCGCTGAGGTGCTCAAAGCGGTCGACGCCTGGTTCCTCTTCTTGCCGCCATACAGTCCCGACCTCAACCCCATCGAAATGGCGTTTGCCAAACTCAAAGCCCTAATTCGCAAGGCTGCCGCCCGATCCTACGACGAGGTCTGGCAGACCGCCGGCGCCGTCTGTGACCTCTACTCCAGCCAAGAATGCGAAAACTTCTTCAACGCCGCTGGATATAGAACCAATTAAACGCGACACGCTCTAGGCGGCCCGTGGATATGATGGATAAGCCTCACGGCTTAACCACATCCCCACAGGCTCAACAGCAGCAACAGGGTGTGATAAACAGAATTTTGGCGGCATGATCAGAAACCAGAATACACCTTAACTTTGCCGCCAAACTGTCCAACGATGTGGGACCACCTCACTTTTTCACGCGTCCGCGGTGTTCCCTCGGGACGCGGTGACGGTCGATGGCGAAACGCGCGACTACGCCGGGCGGTTTTTCTGTCCCCGCTGCGGCTCGTCCGTTTTCGCGCGGACCGCGGACGAAATCGAAGTGAACCTGGGATCCCTGGACGCCCCCGACCAACTGACGCCAACCTACGAAAGCTGGACCGTCCGTCGCGAGTCGTGGTTGCCGCCGTTTCCGCTCGCGAGACGGTACGAGCGCGATCGCGACACCACGGGCCGCTTCGAGGAGTAGGCGGCACGACCGGTGCGAAGCCGCGCCGTGAGCCTATGGTTCCGGCCGGCTCACGCGTGGCCCACGTGGACGTAGCCGCGATCGGCGTCGTCCATGGCGGTCAGCGACGTCCGGACCACCTCCATGGCGAGCCGGTCGGTCATCTCCTTGGGCGCCTCGATCATGGCGGCGCGGATGGCGAGGGCCATGGCGACCGCCTGGAGGATGTCCCCGTTGGCCGTGGAGGGCGACACCGCGACCTCCCGGTCGACCGCCTCGAGTACGGCGGAAACCACCTGCGAGACCCGCACGGCCGAGGCCGTGTGGGGATGGAGCGGGAAGGAAATCTCGAACCGTTCGCCGGTGGCGGTGGTGGCGGTGAAAGGGAGACGGGAGGCCATGGTGAAGCTCCTTGCGCAATGGCCGGCGATCCGGCCGGGTGACGTCAGACGAACCGGGCCAGAACGACGGCGACGGCGACGATCTGGGCCGCGTTGATCCAGACGCTCAATCGATGAAGCCGCGAGAACCGGGTTTTCGACGCCGCGTCGCCCGCGAGCATGGCGTCGCGCGCCCGGTTGATCATCGGCATGAGCACTTGGCGCGCCGCCACGCCGACGGCGGCGACCGCGCCGAGGACGGCGGCGTCCACCGGGCGCGGGACCGCCAGCGCCGCCGCGCCGACGGCCGCGAGGACGATGACGACGAGATAGTACCAGGGAAAAACCTGGCGGATGAACCGGCCGGCGGCCTCGCCGCCCAGCTTGACGAAAATCAGCGGCGCCATGACGGCCGAGAAGAACATCATCGAGCCGAACAGAAGGGCGGTCGAGAAGAGACCGGCGGTGATCAGCGCGTGGGACATGTCTAAACCTGTCGATTGAGCCTCTCTATACGGTTCGAGGCGGCGAACAGATCGGGGACCGCCAGGCCGCCGCCTGATCCGCGCTCGCGCCCGAGCCGTAGATAAGATGTGGGATTTAGGCGAGGGGCGCGGTATCGAATATGACAAGAGGGAAGAGACGGAGAGCGCGGAATGCGGGTCATCGAAGGGCGCCGCGGGCTTTGCTGGCGGGCGCGGCGATCATGGCAAGCGTGCTCCTGACCGGCGCGTGCAGCGCGTTCGGCATCCGCTCCGGCACGGAGCAACCGAGCTACACGGTCGTCGACACCATCGACGACAACGTGGAGATCCGGCGGTACGGCAGCCGCCTCGCCGCCGAGGTGGTGGTGTCCGGCGACGAGGACGAGGCGCGCTCGGCGGGGTTCCGCAAGCTGGCCGCGTTCATCTTCGGCGAGAACCAAGCCCGCCAGTCCATCGCCATGACCGCGCCGGTCAGTCAGGCGGAGTCCGCGCCGGTCGGCCAGGCGGCGTCGGAAAAGATCGCCATGACGGCGCCGGTGTCGCAAGCCGCCGCCGGTGCCGGAGAGTGGCGGGTGCGGTTCTTCATGCCCGGTTCGTACACCGTCGAAACGCTGCCCGCGCCCGACGATCCGGACATCGCCGTGCTGGAGATACCGGCGGAGACGTACGCCGTGATCCGCTTCTCGGGCTCGAGGGCGCCGAAGGCGGTGCACGACGCCACGGCCGAGCTGCTGGCCGCCATGACGGGCGGGGCGTGGCAGGTGGTCGGACAGCCGGACGCCCTGTTCTACGATCCGCCCTGGACGCCCTGGTTTCTCCGCCGCAACGAGGTCGCCATCCAGGTCGAGCCCCGGGACCCCGCCGGCGGGTTAACCGTCGCCGAGGATCAGCCCCGGAGGCAGGGCCTCGCCGTACAGGCTGATCCGCTCGGACCGCTCCACCGGCATGAAGTCCCTGAGCCGCGCCGTCTTCAGGGGCGCGATGCCGCATTTCTCCAGCTTCTTGGCGATGCGGTCGCGGAGAGGTCGCGCCACGTCGAGGCCCCGGTTGTCCACCACCCGCGCGGCCCGCAGAAACAGCGTCTGGATCTCCGCCAGTTCGGGATCCGCCCAGTCCAGGTCCGAAAACGCCTCGAACGCGCGCTCCACCCGTTCGGGCGAGACGACGGTCTCGGGCCCGGCGTAGAGCGGCGCCCGGTTGAGCAGTTGCCCGAGGGCCGCGAGGTAGGGGGCGCAGTGTTTGCCCTCGGCGGCGAGGCCGGCGGCGGCGGCGATGAACCGGTCGATGAGCTCCGACTTGATCTCGTGGCCGACGCGCTCCAGCGACCCCGCCAGACGGATCAGTTCCGCGCGGCGGGTTCTGCTGGCGGCGCAGCGTGTTGAGCTCGGAAGACAGCACCTTTTCCTGGCGTTCGCGCGAGAGGCCGCCCGCGAGGCGCCGCCAGAGGATGTACTCCTGAAGCTTGATGCGTTTGCCGGGGAAGCAGAGCCCGCGATCGCGCAGCCGCCACGCGCCGTCCATGCGGGCGTCGTCGAGCGGCGCGCCGAAACCGGGGCGGAGCAGGTAGCCGGCGAGGATCAGCCAGGTTTCCTCGTGTTCGATGGACTTGTCGCGGCACGCCATGGACGCTTCCAGCGCCGGCCACAGCGCGCGGATGGTCACCCAGTTCCACTCCCCCTTGGGCATGCCGAGAATGCCTTCCAGGCTTTTCAGCAGCCGCGTCGCCGTCAGCTTGTCGCGCTTGGCGAGCGGCTGGCCGAACAGCGACCGGATCCGCTCCCCACCCGCCTCGAGCGCATCCGCCGCCACGTTCGGCTCGGCCTCGGCGGCGGCCGGGGAGCCGAGCGGCGGGGCCACGCCGCCGGACACGCCGTGCTCGTGCGGGCGGAGGTTGAATTCCAGCGGCCAGGATTGATCGATGCCGGGATCCGAGCCGACGCACGACACCTGGAGCAGGCCGAGCTCGTTCAGTTTCGCGGTCAGGGTCACGGGAACCGTCCGGCCGCCGTCGTCCGCCGCGCCGTCCACCCTGGCCACGGTTTCCAGCGGCGGCAGCGCGCGCACGTCGGGATCGTCGCCGCCGATGATGTCCCCGGCCTTGGCCTTGCCGTGGCGGACGGAGGTGTAGGTCTGGAACCGGACCGGCCGGTTGATGCGCAATTCCAGCCCCAGGCCGGCGATCTCGAACACCTGCTCGGGCGCCGCGTCGCGGGGCAGGATACAGACCAGGGACCGGGCGCGGGCGCCGTCGCCGTCGCCGCCGGGGACGGCCTTTCGATGCGCTTCCAGGAACACCGCCCGGGCCGACCCGGCCTCGATCCGCTGGGATTTCGCATGGAGGATCTTGCCGAAGCGGGCGGCGCCCCGGGCCACGGCGAGGTCCGGCTCGCCGTTGTCGAGGACGAGCGGTTCCGGGGTCCCTTGCCACTTGCCGATCTCGCGTCGGATGCGGTCGCGCAGCGGTTGCGGGTAGAGCGCCCCGCCGTTGAACAGCACCGCGTCCACCGGCGCCCGGGCGCTCAGGAACCCCGCCAGATGGCGGGTGATGGCGCTGTCGGCGGCATAGGGCAGCCCCCATTCCTTCAGCGCCGCCTGCTTGCGCGCGGGACGGTCGTCCGCCGCGCATTCGGGGAAGAAGCCGTCGAGCAGCACCGCCTCGAGATCCGAGCGGCGGAGCTGGGCAGACAGCGTCCCGCCGATCAGTCCCGATCCCCGGCCGGGGATGGAGACCGGAAAGATCTCGTCCGGCGGGCCGTGGCCGGAGAGCGCCCGTTCCTTGAGGTCGCGGGAGCGGGCGACGAGATGCTCCCACTGGGTGGCGGACAGCGGCTCGTCGCCCTGGCGCAGGCCGGGCTCGAACAGGTGGGCGATGGCCAGGTCCATGTTGTCGCCGCCGAGCAGGATGTGGTCGCTGACCGCGATCCGCTTGATCGCCGGCCCGGCCCCGCCGCCGGGGCGGAGCTGGAACAGGCTGAAATCCGAGGTTCCGCCGCCGATGTCCACCACCAGCACGTGGTGCGCCTCGGCCTCCGGATCGGGCAACGCGGCCCACAGATCGCCCCCGGCGCCGTGGCCCTCCAGCCAGCGGTAGAACGCCGCCTGCGGCTCTTCCAGCAGCCGGACGGTATCGGGAAAACCGGCTTCGGCGGCGGCCCGCAGCGTCAGCCGCTGGGCGACCGCGTCGAAGGAGGCCGGGACGGTGACGGTGATGTCCTGGGCGTCGAAGCGGAAGTCGGCGCCCGACGCGGCGAACCGGCCGTCCCACGCGGCCCGGAGCGCGTTGAGGACCAGCGCCGAGGCGCGGATGGGCGAGATCTTGCGGTCGGGACCGATGTCCTCGGAGCCCCAGGGCAGGAACGGCGCCGCGCGGTCGGCGGCGTGATGGCAGAGCCAGGACTTGGCGGAATGGGTCACCCGCCCCGGTGTTTCGCCGGCCTTGGCCCGGGCCAGCCGGCCCACCACCCAGTCTCCGGCGCCGGCGTCCTTGCCCTGGAGCTGGGCGGCGGCCGCGTCGTCCGGCAGGTAGAGGAACGAGGGCAGCGTCGGGGCGTCGACGATGCTCGACAGCGTCTCCCACTGCGGCACGGCGAACACCTCGGTCCCGGCGCCGCCCTGAAGCGGGGCGTAGGCCATGGCCGAATTGGTGGTGCCGAGATCGATGCCGATACTGAAACGCGCGTGTGTCTGGCTCATGGGATGGGGGAAACCGGTCGTTGCGTTCCCTCGACAGACACCAGGATCGGCGCGCCGCGTCAACGGTTCATGCGAGGGGAACCGGCCTCGGGCGGGCCGGACCGGCCGGCTTGCCCCACCATCGCCGGCGCTGGGCCTCGATGGTGGGGCGGTGGTCTGGTCGGTTTATTGGTCGGCGGAGAGCCGCGGCCAGAGCTTGTTCATCAGGCTCTGGTTGCTGCGGGCAAGGGTGTTGAACGCGTTAGCCGACCTGTCCATCGCGGCGTTGATCGCGTCCAGATTGTTGGAGAACAGGTCCTCGGCGATCGCGTTGAACGCGTTGGTCACGAGAGTCCGGAGATCGGTGACGTCCTTGTCGATCTCGCCGCCGAACTGGCTTTCCGTGACCTGCGCGTCGAGGCGCGCCATCCAGAAACGGGATTCGGCGAGTGACATAAGCATGGCCGCCGCCGCGACCCGCATTCCCATCTCGTCCTCGTTCGCCCGCTCGATGCTGTACACCTGCTGCGCCCGGAGCACGTTGAAGATCGCGTCGCGCGCCCGTGTATAGGTGATGCGGATGTTCGTGAGTTGCATCGCGGCCGTCTGCTGCTCGGCCCTTTCGGCGCTGGTCTCGGCCGCCGATGCCGGCGCCGGTGCCGCCAGCCCCGCCAGGAACAGCGTGAACACGCCAACAACAAGCCACTTCAATCGGATCATGGTGATTTCCCTCTTTGCGTTAAATACTTCCGAAGTATCGTGAACATTGTCACAACGGGTATCGCGATCAACCGCGCTTAGGAAGTCATCGATCCGACGCGGTGTTCTCGCACTTCCGCCGATCGGCGGGCTTCCTAGCACGGCGGAAATGGCGTGTCGATTCCGTTCATTCGCACGCCGCGAACCCCTAGAATGGGAACAGCAGCGGGATCAATACGTAGGAAACGGCCATCACCAGGATGGTCATGGGGACGCCGACCTTGGCGAAGTCCGCGAAGGTGTAACCGCCCGGAGCGACCACCAGGGTGTTCACCGGTGTCGAGACCGGCGTCATGAACGCGGCCGACGCCGCCACCGCGATGGTCATGGCGAACGGATAGGGCGAAACCCCCATGTCGGCGGCGATGCCGATGGCGATCGGCGCGAGCAAAACGGCGGTGGCCGTGTTGGAGACGAACAGCCCGAGGATGGCGGTCAGCGCGAACAACCCGGCCATCATGGCGCTCGGGCCGAAATCGCCGAACCTGTCTGACCAGGCCATCGACGATCAGCTCGGTGGCGCCGGTTTTCTGCAACGCCGTCGCCATGGGCAGCATGCCGGCGACGAGCACCAGGCTCGGCCAGTTGATCACCTTGTAGGCGGTCTCCATGGACAGGCAGCGGGTCAGGACCATGGCGAGCGCGGCCATCAGCACGGCGATGGCGTTGGGCATCAGATCGAAGGTCATCGCCGCGATCATCGCGACCAGAATGGCCAGCGCCCACGGCGCCTGGGCGCGCGCCGGCGCGAAATCCGCGAGCTCCACGGGCAGGTGGAGGACGATCAGGTTCTTCTTGTCGGCCCGCAACAGACGGATGTCCTTCCAGCTGCCGCTGACAAGCAGCGTATCGCCGAACTTCAGGCGTTCATCCGTCACGTTCGCGACCTTGGCCTCGCCGCCCCGCCGGATGGCCAGGACGCTGACGTGATGGCGGGACCGGAACGCCGCGTCCTGGAGGGTCTTCTTGATCAGTTCCGAATCCGGCGGAATCATCACCTCCGCCAGGCCCAGCTCCTTCTGGATGTCCGTGCGCGGCGCGGTCTCGATCGCCAGGTGCTCGAGACCCTGGCTGTCGACGAAGTGTTTCGCGGGTTCCTCGTGTCCCGTGACATACAGGACGTCGCCCGCCCGGAATTCGGTTTGCGGAAGGGCGGGCGCGATGGACAATTGGCGCCCCTCGCGGCGTTCGATTCCGACCGCCGCGACGCCGAACAGCGTGCGCAGCTTGGCCGCGCCGAGGGTTCGGCCGACCAGCGGCGAGCCGGCGGGGATCCGCAGTCGGCGAAACTTGTCCCTCAATCCGTAGCGGTCCACCAGCTCGTCGATGGTCGGCCCCGTGTCTTCCGGCTTGTCCTCGGGATGCGAGGCCGACAGCAAGCGGCGGCCGACGAGAAGCATGTAGGCGGTGCCGACCAGCAGCACGGCCGCGCCGATCGGCGTGAATTCGAAGAAGCCGAAGGGCTCCAGGTTCTGGTGGCGAAGCTCGGCGTTGACCACCAGGTTGGGCGGCGTCGCGATCAGGGTCATCATGCCGCTGATCAGCGCCGCGAAGGACAGCGGCATCAGCAGCCGGGTCTTGGCGAAACCGGTTTTCGCCGAAATGCTCAGCACGATGGGCAGGAACAGCGCGACGATCCCGGTCGAACTCATGAAGGCGCCGATACAGCCCACCACGATCATCAGCAGAACGAGCAATCGTTCCTCGCTGGCGCCGCCAATTCTCATCAGCCATTCGCCGACGGCGAAGGCGATCCCGGTGGTGACCAGCGCCTCGCCGACGATGAACAGACCGGCGATCATCAGAATGACCGAATCGCTGAACCCGGCCAGCCCCTCGCGCAGGGTCACCGCGTCGCCCAGAACCAGGGCGAAAACCACAAGCAGGGCGACGACGTCGAGGCGCACCCGGCCGCTCGCGAACAGGACGATCGCGACCCCGAGAACACCGAAAACGTATGCCATGTCGGGTGTCATGGCCTTAGCGGTCCGTGTCCGACATGCGGTTCCCTTTCGGTTGGCCAGTCCGGAAACACCTCGCCGGATACCAGGGGCCGGACCCGGCGGCAAGGCGAGGACTTGCGGGCAACCTGAAAATGCCCATTTTATTGCGCGGCTTCCAGTTTTGTATCCTGGGAGCGCGAAATCCGTTAGACAAAAAACCATCCGCCCGCCATCGAGCGGCACGCAGCACGCGCGGTTGGCGCGATAAGGAGGGTTCCATCAAAAACCTGTCTTTCCGCGGGCGCCTTCTGATCCTGCTCGGGTTGCTCGTCGCCGGAGTCGCCGGCGTTCTTGCCCTCGACCCCATTCCCCAGGATCCCAACTACCACCTGTTCGCCGACGCCCGCGCGCGGTTCGGAATTCCCAATTTCAACGACGTCGTGTCGAACGTGGGTTTCACCCTGGTCGGCCTCGCCGGGATTGCCTTCCTGGCGGGCGCGACACGCCGCGCCCTCTTCGCGCAAGGCGCCGACGCGCGGCCCTATCTGGTTTTCTTCGTCGGCGTCGCCCTGGTGGGACTGGGCTCCGCCTACTATCACTGGGCGCCGTCCAACGAACGGCTGCTGTGGGACCGTCTGCCGATGTCCATCGGGTTCATGGCGTTCTGCGCCGCGATCGTGTCCGACCGCATCGATGCCAAGGCGGGAAACAGCTGGGTTCTGGCCGTTCTCGTCGCCCTCGGCCTGGCCAGCCTGATCTACTGGCACTGGACCGAGTCGCTGGGCCGAGGCGACCTCCGGTTCTATGCCCTGGTGCAGTTCTACCCGATGGTGGCGCTGCCCGCGATCTGCTGGCTGTTCCCCGAACATCGCTACACCGCCGGGCGCTTTCTCGTCTGGGTGATCGCCTGGTATGCGCTGTCCAAGGTGCTGGAGTATTACGACGGCGAGGTGTTCGATCTGCTCGGTCACACCGTCAGCGGACACACGCTCAAACACGTGGCGGCGACGGTCGCGACCTTCGTCGTGTTGCGCATGCTGCTGTCGCGGCGGCCGGCTTCGACCCGATGACATCAGACCGTTGGCGACCATGACGCGAAAACCTGTAATGTGTTTGTGCTATTCGAGACGGCCCGCGCGGGCCGCGAAACAACCGGACACTTTGGAAGGATAAAGCCCATGGAAGATCTCGGGAACGATCGCAGGCGCTTCTTAAGGACCGCCGGGAGCGCGCTGGTGGGCGCGGGCGCGGTCTCGGCGTTGGCGCTGTCGGCCGGTTCCGCCGGGGCGGCGCCTCACGCGGCGGCGGCGCGAACCAGGGAAAGCCAGGCCGCGATGACGCCGGAGCAGGCCCTGCAGAAGCTCAAGGACGGCAACGAGCGCTTCATCCAAGGAAAGATGATCGAGCGGGACCTGCTGCAACAGGTCAAGGCGACGGGGCCGGCCCAGTTCCCCTTCGCGGCCGTGGTCGGCTGCATCGATTCGCGCGAAGCCGCCCAGGTCACCTTCGACCAGGGGATCGGCGACGTGTTCAGCGTCACCATCGCCGGAAACTTCGTCAACGACGATATGCTCGGCAGCCTGGAATTCGCCTGCGCCGTCGCCGGAGCGAAGTACATCCTCGTGGTCGGGCACTCCGAATGCGGCGCCATCAAGGGCGCTTGCGACGACGTCGTTCTCGGCAATCTCACCCAGACCCTGGCCAACATCAAACCGGCCGTGGCGGCCGTTCCGGGTTTCGAGTCCGACCGGACATCGGCCAACGCCGCGTTCGTTCAGGCCGTCGCCGAGAAGAACGTGGTGCTGACCATGGCGAGAATCCGCGAGCGCAGTTCCATTCTGCGGGACCTGGCCGACAAGGGCGAAATCGGCATCGGCGGCGCTATGTACGATGTGCGCACGGGCAAGGTAACCTTCATGTAAATCGACAGCCGACTCCCCCGTCCATCCCATTCGAGAGAGGCGCGAGCGTTCGTGCTCGCGAAGTTTTGTATGACTGACACTGAGAACAAGACCATCGATCTGGCGCTTCAGGGCGGAGGAGCGCACGGCGCCTACACCTGGGGCGTTCTGGACCGCCTGCTCGACGAGGAGCGGCTCGACATCCTCGGCGTCAGCGGAACCAGCGCGGGCGCCATGAACGCCACGGCGCTGGTCCAGGGGCTTGCGTCGGGCGGCCGGCGGGCGGCGCAGGAGATTCTGCGCGAGTTCTGGTCAAAGGTCAGCTCGGCCGCCCGGTTCAGCCCGATCCAGCGGACGTTCTTCGATGTCCTGATGGGGCGCTGGAGCCTCGATCTTTCGCCCGGCTTCATCATGTCCCAGCAGATGCAACGCCTGTTCTCGCCCTACCAGATCAATCCGTTCGACATCAATCCGCTGCGCGACCTCGTCGCCGGGTTCTTCGATTTCGACATCGTCAACCGCCCGGACGCGCCGAAGCTCTTTCTTTCCGCGACCAACGTTCGAAGCGGGTTGGCGAAGGTGTTCCGTCAGCCGGACATGTCCGTGGATACGGTGATGGCCTCGGCGTGCCTTCCGTTTCTGTTCAAGGCCGTCGAGATCGATGGCGAGGCCTACTGGGACGGTGGCTACATGGGCAACCCGCCGCTGTTTCCGCTGATCGACGAAACCGACGAGAGAGACCTCGTGCTGGTCCAGATCAATCCCATCAGAAGGGAGGAGCTTCCCCGCACGGCCTATGAAATCGAAAACCGGCTTAATGAAATCACCTTCAACGCAAGCTTGATCAAGGAACTGCGCGCGGCGTATTTCCTGAAGGAGATCATCAACCACGAGGGACTGGAACGGGCGGCCTTCCGGGACGCGCGGATCCACCGCATCGAGGCGGAAGACGAGATGCGCGAACTCAGCGTTTCCAGCAAGCTCAACGCGGAATGGGCGTTTCTCCAGCATCTCCACGACATCGGCTGGCGCAACGCCGACAAATGGCTGGGCCGGCACTTCGACGACATCGGCGTGCGGTCGACCTGGAAACCCGTGGAGATGGTCTTGTCCGAGAGCCTGAAACCGGCTCATCTTCCTGAGGGCGCGGAGAGGCAGGTGGAAAAATGATGGATCTTGTTTTTGTCCTGATCGCGCTCGGCCTGCTGATGTACCTGGCCTTCCGGGGCATCACGCTGATCATTCTCGCCCCGGCCGCGGCGCTTCTTGCGGTTGCCTTGACGGGAAGTCTGCCGATCCTCGCCGCCTACACACAGATTTTCATGTCGAACACGGGAAGCTTCATCGTCTCGTTTTTCCCGCTGTTCCTGCTCGGCGCGATTTTCGGCAAGCTGATGGACGATACCGGTTCGGCGCAGTCCATCGCGCGGACGGTCAGCGAGAAGCTCGGCCCCGAGCGGGCGATCGCCTCGGTGGCGCTTTGCTGCGCGGTGCTGACCTATGGCGGCGTGTCGGTGTTCGTGGTCGCCTTCGCCATGATCCCCGTCGCGGTCGCGCTGTTCCGGGGCGCCGATATTCCCAAGCGTCTGATACCGGGCGCGATCGCGGTCGGCGCATTCTCCTTTACCATGACGGCGTTGCCGGGCACGCCGGCGATCCAGAACGCCATCCCCATGCCGTTCTTCGGCACCACGGCGTTTGCCGCGCCCGGGCTCGGCGTCATCGCCAGCATCATCATGTTCGTCGTCGGCATGGCCTGGATGACGCGGCGGGCCGCCGCCGCCCGGACCGCCGGCGAGGGCTACGGCGAGCACGCCGACGGCATTCCGAAACCCGACGTGGTGATGCGCGAGCATTCGCAGGGCGGCGGTTTCGACGTCGCCGAGATCCCGGAGGAATCGGAGAGCGCGGGGCGCCTTGCCGCCGTTCTGGCTGGCGATGCTCCCCATCGTCGTCGTCATCGTCTCGAACCTCGTTTTCATCCAGATCGTCGTGCCGCGCCTCGACACGTCGTTCCTGGCGGAGCCCCTGTTCGGCGAGACGACCATCGAGAGCGTCCGCGGCGTATGGGCCGTCATCATCGGCCTGTTCCTCGCCATTCTTCTGCTCATCGGAGGCAACTGGAAACGCCTGAAGGACCCGCGCGCGAGCCTCGACAAGGGAGCCGACGCGTCCGTTCTGCCGATCTTCAACACGGCCAGCCTCGTCGGCTTCGGCGCCGTGATCGCCGCCTTGCCGGTCTTCGCCATGATCAGCGACGCCGTCCTGGATTTGGGCGGCGGCAACCCGCTCATCACCGTCGCCGCCTCGGTGGGGCTGTTGTCGGCGATGACAGGTTCCGCCTCGGGCGGCATGAGCATCGCGCTGGACACCCTCGGACCGACCCTCGTGGCTCTCGCCAACACCGCCGGCGTGTCGCTGGAAGCCATGCACCGCGTGACCGCCGTGGCGTCCGGCACCCTGGACGCGCTCCCCCACAACGGGGCCGTCATCACGCTTCTCACGGTGTGCAAGCTCAGTCACCGCGACTCCTATCTCGACGTCTTCATCGCCGCCATCGTCGCGCCGTTGATCGCGCTCGTCGTGTTGATCGGTTTGGCGAGTGTTTTCGGCTCTTTTTAGCGCGAAGACGACTTGAGGCTGGATGAAGACACAATAAAACGCGGATGGATCACTGCTAGTTCGAGACAACCTGATAACAATGAAATGGGAAGAGGAGTGTTTTAAATGAGCGACTTGGTTTGTTTGGCTTTCAAGGAACTGCATACGGCCGATCACTTCCTGAACGACCTCAGGAACCTTGAAAAGGAACATGTTCTCGAACTTGAGGATGCGTGCATCGTCGTACGCGACGCCGACGGCAAGATCCATCTCAAGCAAAGCGTCAACCTGGTCGCGATCGGCGCCAGCCGGGGCGCCTCTTTCGGCATGCTGATGGGAACACTCGTCGGCCTGTTGTTCATGAATCCGCTGGCCGGCTTGCTCGCGGGTGGGGTGTTCGGCGCTGGGTCGGGGGCACTGCAAGGCAAGCTGACCGATTACGGAATCGATGACGGGTTCATCAAGTCACTCGGGAACACCATCGAACCCAATACCTCGGCGATATTTCTTCTCGTCCGCAAGGCCGTGGCGGACAAGGTGATGCCGAGGGTGGCACAATACGAAGCGACGGTGCTCAAGACCTCTCTCAGCAACGAGCAGGAGGATGCCCTGAAGGTGGCGCTTTCGAAGACGGCATAGTCGGCGGAGACCTTCTGGACCCGAGAGCCGATGACGCGAGGTGGATCCAGCACGGGATATGAAAAATGACAGATAAACCAGAAGCGCCGGCGGGGCGCGTGCCGCCCGTGAACCTGTTGATGTTCCTCGTCGGCTGGATCGCCACGGTGGTCGTCCTGGTTCTCCTGATGATGGTCCTGATCCCGGAGGTGGACCTGGAAGCCGATCTCGCCGCCCTGGAAAAGGCCGAAACCGATCAGGCGGTGCTCGACGGCGCGCCGCCGTCCGTGCTGCGGCCCCTGGCGGAACCGAGATCCGACTTTCCCGTATCGGGCTCCGTGTACGTGCCGCTGTACCGGGGACTGTACGTGGGCGGGCAACGGAGCTTGACCAATCTCTCGGCGACGCTCAGCCTGCGCAACACGTCGGCCGATCAGACGCTCGTGGTGGCGTCCGTGACCTACTTCAACGGCCAGGGCGAGGCCGTGGGCCAGCTCTTCGACGTGCCCCATGTCCTGCCGCCGATGGCGACCGCCGAGGTCTACGTGGACCAGGGCGACGCGCACGGCGGCCCGGTGGCGAGCGTGGTCGCGAGGTGGGGCGCCGACGCGGCGATTTCGCCTCCCGTCGTCGAGGCCGTCATCGTCGGCGCCTACGGAACCAAGAGCGTGTCGTTCGTCAGCCGGGGCGAAAACCGGCGGTGACGCGGGGCGGATGGAGGAGACGGCCGGCCGGCCGCTC
>CAVPAM010000030.1:0-33285 GCA_963701445.1 uncultured Alphaproteobacteria bacterium | reverse complement strand
AATTAGATTGACCAAACGTTGTAGACCCGGAAATATTTCCACCCAATTGGGTTAACTTGTTGAAATTATTAAATATTTTTATTGAAAATTGCTCCGATCTCCCTTGATAATCGCGGCAACAACCAACGTTTTTGCATGGGGAGAAAGTTGATGAGGAGGTCTTGGAGGACAGTGGCATCGGCGCTGTCGGTGGGGGTGTTGTTGAGTATGGGAGCGGCGAGCCACGCGGCGTCCATCACTCAAGATTTTACGTTCGAGAATGACGGAGACGTCACCGATGCGCCGTTCGGCACCGTGGTGATCGACGAAGTCGCCGCCAATCAGTTGAAGTTCACGATTACGATCAACAGCAAGCTAGGTCCCAGTCCGGACATTCATCAATTCGGCTTCATGCTTGACTTCGCGGCGGTCACGCTGGTCGCGGGCGGCGACGCGTTGTCCCTGGGCACTGGCGGCAGCATTTCGGGAGCCAACAGAAACTTCGATTACGTTGCCGACTTTGGGAACGGCGGCGCCGTCAAGCTGAATCCGGCGATGTTTACCATCACTGGAGTTGGGCTCGACCTGAGCGCAATTTTTGACGCCGGGACGGCAACCCAGAATGATAAGCCAGACGCGCAGTTCATGGTCCACGTGCAGAACACCGGTGGTTTCGGAGCATCGAACGGAGTCGGAAGTTCGGAGGCTCTGGGTGGCAGTTACGTCCCCATTCCGGGAGCGGTGTGGATGTTCGGTTCGGGTTTGGTCGCGCTGCTTAGCTTCACCCGGCGGAAGCGCCTCGCTAAGGCTTAAGCGGTGCTGCCGCCGAGCAACTTTCATTAAAGTCCAAGAAAGTGGCCCCATATGGGGCCACTTTTTTTTCGTGATCCGATACCGTGGGGATTTTGGCAACGCCCGCGCGACAAAACACACCTATTTCAAGGGTTTTTCATTGCCCGAGGATCCACTTTGCGATAGTGCTGCTTGCCTGATGTTGCCCAGGGGAGGATCATGAGTCGCGACCGCGGACACCGGAGGCTGTTGATATACAGCCACGATTCGTTCGGACTCGGGCATCTGCGCCGCTGCCGGACCATCGCCCACGCGCTGGTGGATCATCGCTCGGACCTGTCGGTCCTGATCCTCTCGGGCTCGCCCATCATCGGCAGTTTCAGTTTCCGCAACCGGGTGGACTTCGTCCGGATCCCGGGCGTCATCAAGCTCCGGCGAGGCGACTACACGCCGTTGAGTCTGGAGATCGGCATCGACGAGACCCTGGCGCTCCGCGCCTCCATCATCCGCCATACCGCCGAGGCCTTCGACCCCGACATCTTCCTGGTGGACAAGGAGCCACTGGGACTGCGCGGCGAGGTCAAGGACACGCTGACCATGCTCAAGGCGCGCGGCACGCCGCTGGTGCTGGGCCTGCGCGACGTCATGGACGAGCCCCGGCATCTTGCCCAGGAATGGCGGCGCAAGAAAGCGGTGCCGGCGCTGAACGAGCTCTACGATCATCTCTGGATCTACGGCCTGCCACAGGTCTGCAATCCGCTGGACGGCATCTCCCTGCCCGGCCCGACCCTCGACAAGATCCGCTACACCGGCTATCTGCGCCGGTCGGCAAGCCGCATGGCGCCCGCGCCCGGCTCGCTCGAGCCCGGCGGCGAGGAGCCGTATCTGCTGGTGACAACCGGCGGCGGCGGCGACGGGGCGGCGTTGATCGACTGGGTGCTCAGGGCCTACGAACACGACCCCACCATCCCGCACCGCTCGTTGCTGGTGCTGGGGCCGTTCATGCGTTCCACCCTCCAGGGCGAATTCATGGACCGGGTCAACCGCCTCGAGCGCGTGGAAGCCATAACCTTCGACGCCAGTATCGAAAAGCTGATGGTGGACGCCGCCGGCATTGTCGCCATGGGCGGTTACAATACGTTCTGCGAGATCCTCTCCTTCGACAAGCCGGGCCTGATGGTGCCGAGGACCACCCCCAGGTTGGAGCAGTTCATCCGCGCCAGGCGGGCCCAGGAGCTGGGCCTGGGAACCATGCTGCTGGCCGATGGCGGCCGCCACCCCGAACGCATGGCCGCCGCGCTCCACGAGCTGCCGAGCCGGCCGAAACCGTCCGAGGTTCGCATTCCGGGACTTCTCGACGGACTGTCGGTCATTTCCGGGATGGTCGACCAGTGGCTCAGCCCTTCGGGCGCGCACCTGTCGCTGGTCAAGCAAAGCTTCTGAGGTGAACCCGGATTTGGGCGAAGGTGGCGGCGCCGGTTCGGGTGTCGCCTTCATTCTCAAGGGCTACCCGCGACTGTCGGAGACCTTCATCGCCCAGGAGATCCTCAGCCTCGAACGCCTCGGGCTGGACATCCGGCTGTTCTCGCTCCGCCACCCCACCGACCCGGCCGTCCACCCCGTTCACGAGGAAATCGGGGCGCCCGTCGCCTACCTGCCGGAATACCTGTACCAGGAACCCCTTCGGGTCCTACGGGCCTGGCGCGGCGCGCGCCGCCGTCCCGGCTACGCAAGGGCGCGCGCCGCGTGGATCGGCGATCTCGCTCGCGACCGCACGGCCAACCGCGTCCGCCGATTCGGCCAGGCACTCGTCCTGGCGCACGAACTGCCCGGCGACGTCCGCTGGCTTCATGCCCATTTCATGCACACGCCGGCCTCGGTGACCCGTTACGCCGCCATGATCCTCGGCCTGCCGTGGAGCGTCTCCGCGCACGCCAAGGACATCTGGACCACGCCCGATTGGGAAAAGCGGGAAAAGCTCACGGACTGCCGGTGGCTGGTCACCTGCACCCGCGCCAACGCCGAGCATCTCGCGTCGCTGGCGCCGGATCCGGGGCGTGTCCGGCTGGCCTACCACGGGCTCGATCTCGCGCGGTTTCCCCCGCCTCCCGCACATCGAGGGACCAGGGATGGCGGTGATCCCCGGGACCCGGTGATCGTGCTGTCGGTGGGCCGCGCGGTGGCCAAGAAGGGCTACGACATTCTGCTGGACGCCCTCCGGCTGTTGCCGCCCGGTGTGAACTGGCGCCTGGTGCACATCGGCGGCGGGCCGCTTCGATCGACGCTTGAGGAGCGGGCCCGGCGCGCCGGGCTCGCGGACCGGATCGACTGGCTGGGCCCAAGGCCTCAGGAGACGGTGCTGGCGCATTACCGCTCGGCCGATGTCTTCGTGCTCGCCTCGCGGATCGCCGCCGACGGCGACCGCGACGGGCTGCCCAATGTGTTGATGGAAGCCCAAAGCCAAGCTTTGCCGTGCATTTCGACGGACGTTTCGGCGATCCCGGAGCTCATCGTCAACGAGGAAACCGGCGTTCTCGTTCCGCCTGGCGATCCCCGGGCGCTGGCCGGGGCCCTGCGCCGGTTGATGGTCTCGCCGGCGCTGCGAACCCGCTTGGGCGAGGCCGGCATGAGGCGGGTCCGCGCCGAGTTCTCCCACGACCGGTTGATCGAAAGCCTGGCCGCCGACTTCGGCATCGAGGCCAAGCGGGACCGCGCATGCGCATCGCCTTCCACGCACCCATGAAGCCGGCGGACCATCCGTGGCCCTCGGGCGACCGGCTGATGGCGCGGCTGCTGGTGTCGGCGCTCGAGGTGGCCGGACATTCCGTGGAACAGTCAAGCCGCTTCCGCAGTTACGACGGCGCCGGGGATCCGGCGCGGCAACGGCGGATCGCGGCGGCCGGCGAGCGCGTGGCCGCGCGGCTTCTGCGCCGCTACCGGGGCCGCCCCCCCGGCGAGCGTCCGCGGCTCTGGTTCACCTATCACCTGTACCACAAGGCCCCCGACTGGCTGGGTCCGCGAATCGCCGGGGACCTCGGCATTCCCTACGTCGTCGCCGAGGCATCCCACGCGCCCAAGCAACGGCGCGGCCCGTGGTCCCAGGGATACGAGGCCGCCGGTTCGGCCATCGCGGCCGCCGACCTGATCTTCGGGCTGAACCGCGCCGACGCGGAGTGCGTCCTTCCCCTGCTGTCCGATCCCGGGCGGCTCGTTTCGCTCCGGCCCTTCATCCGCGTGGCCCCCTATGCCGCCGCCGCCGCGAACCGGCCGTTTCACCGCGATGACTTGATCCGCGCCCACGGTCTCGACCCCGGAACGCCTCTGCTCCTGACGGCGGCGATGATGCGGCCGGGCGACAAACTGGCGTCGTACCGAGTTCTCGGCAAGGCCCTGACGGGCCTGACATCGCGGCGCTGGCATCTTATGGTGGCCGGCGACGGGCCGGCGCGGACGGACGTGGAAGCCGCCCTGGCGCCGCTGGGGAACCGCGTGTCGTGGCTCGGGGAACGGGACGCCGGGACGCTCGCCGGGCTCTATGCCGCCTGCGACCTGTACGTATGGCCGGCGATGGGCGAAGCTTGGGGCATGGCCTTTCTGGAAGCGCAGGCGGCGGGATTGCCGGTGGTGGCGGGCCGCGCCGGCGGGGTCGCCGACGTGGTCGCCGACGGCGAGACGGGGTTCCTGGTGGCGCCGGGCAACCCGGACGCGTTCGCCGCCGCGGTCGCCGGATTGCTGGACGCGCCGGCCACCCGCGTGGCCCTCGGCGCGGCCGCGCGGAGGCGCGTGGCGCGCCATCACGACATCGGCGCGGCCGCCGGCATTCTGGAGAGGAACCTGAAACGGTTCGACAAACCTGACGGAGCGAATCGATGAGCAAACGGGTCATGTTCTACGTTCAGCACTTGCTGGGTGTGGGCCATCTCAAGCGGGCGTCGCTGATCGCCCGGGCCATGGCCGCGTCCGGCCTCGACGTGACGGTGGCGCTTGGCGGTCCGGAGGTCGAGGGCGTGGACTTCGAAGGCTGCGCCCGCGTTCTCCTGCCGTCCGCGCGCGCCGCCGACGAGACCTTCAAGACGCTGCTGGACGAACATGGCGAGGCCATCGACGAAGCCTGGCGGGACAGCCGGGCGGCGCGGCTGTTGCATGCGTTCGAGGCCATCGATCCCGATGTCTTGCTGGTGGAGCAATTCCCCTTTGGCCGCCGTCAGTTCCGTTTCGAGCTCATGCCCCTGCTCGAGGCCGCGCGCACCGCTCGGCGCTCGCCCCGGATCGTCTCGTCCGTGCGCGACGTCCTGGTGCGCAAGGACGATCCCAAGCGAAACGAGGACATGGTCGCGCTGGCCCGCGCGTGGTTCGACAAGGTGCTCGTGCACGGCGACCCGCGCGTGCTGCCGCTGGACGCGTCGCTGCCGGAGGCCGCCGCGCTCGGCGACACGCTCGCCTATACCGGCTACGTCGTGGACTCGTCGAACGCCGACGCGCTGGCGCGGGACCGGGAGTTGGGGCGCGGCGAGGTGGTGGTTTCGGTGGGCGGCGGCGCCGTCGGCGAGCCTCTGCTGCGCGCCGCCATCGCCGCGAGGCCGCTCAGCCGCCTGAACGAGAACGTCTGGCGGCTGATCTGCGGCCCCAACCTGGCGGATTCGGTGCAGGAAGAGCTTTCCTGGAACGCGCCGCCGGGCATCGTCGTGGATCGGTGGCGGCCGGATTTCCCGATTCTGCTGCGAAACTGCGTCCTCTCCGTCTCGCAGGGCGGATACAACACGATCATGGACATTCTCCAGGCGAAGGCGCGCGCCGTGATCGTTCCCTTCGCGGCGGACGGGGAGACGGAGCAGGAGTTCCGGGCCCGAACCCTCGAGCGTCACGGGCTGCTCGGCGTGGTCGATCCCAGATCGTTGTCACCGAATGTTCTCGCAAACGCCCTGGACAAGGCCTTAGAAATTGACGTGTCGGCTGCGGTCATTGATTGTTCTGGAGCCGAAACGACGGCGGGGATCGTCGGAGCGCTTTGCATGGCAGCCGAAACTTGAGACACTCAGGGTATGGCCGACTGGAAGGACCTTGCGCATGAACTCGACGCTTGGAGGCAAGCCGGGCGGTGTGCGACGTTCTGGTGGCGGGACGACGATGCCACGGGCGTCACTCCGGAACTGGAGCGGTTGCTCGGCATCAGTACGCAATCGCGGGCGCCGGTGAGCCTCGCCGTGATTCCGCGCGACGCCAATGACGGGCTGCGCGACCGGCTGGCGCTGCACCCGCTGGCGACGGCGGTTCAGCATGGCTGGAGTCACGATAATCATGCGCCGGCGGACGAACGCCAGCAGGAATACGGGCCCCATCGCCCCACCGCCGTGATGATCGCGGAGTTGTCCGAGGGCTGGAGGCGCATGCGGTCGTTCGAGCGGGCGCTGCCGGTGCTCGTGGCGCCATGGAACCGCATGGACCGCGGCCTGCTGCCCTCGCTGCCGGACGCCGGCCTCGCGGCCGTCTCCACGCTGGGGCCGCGCGAGTCGGCCGAGCCGGCCCCGGGGGTGCGACAGACCAACGTCCACGTGGATATCGTCGATTGGGCAGGTTCGCGCGGGTTCGTCGGCAGGCACGCCGCCCTCGATCAGGTCGTCGGCCATCTCGCGGACCGGCGGGAAGGCCGGGTTGACGGCAAGGAACCCACCGGCCTGATGACCCATCACCTGTTTCACGACGCGGGATGCTGGTGGTTCGTGGAGGAATTCCTCGGCCGAACCGGCGCGCACCCCGCCGCGCGGTGGCTGACCGCGCGCGAGGCGTTCTGGCCATGAGCGTCCATACTTACCCGCCGACCGCCGCCGCCGCCGACTTCGCCCGCGCGGGCGCCGGGCTGTGTCTCGCCGCCCTCCCCTTGCTGCTGGTGGATACCCTCCCGGCCGTGACCGCCGTTCTGGCGGTTCTCGTGGCGGTGTTCGTCGTTTACGCCGCGCGGACGGCGAGCCGACAGTTGACGCGGGTCGAGATCGACGACGACGGTGTCAGCATCCGGGGAGCGACGACGCGGACCGTGCCGTGGTCGGCCCTCGAGCGGGTCAAGCTCTCATACTATTCCACCCGCCGCGATCGCACTGGCGGCTGGCTGCAACTGACCATCGCCGGAGGAACGGCAACGCTCGCGGTGGACTCCCGGATCGCCGGCTTCGATCGACTCGCCGAGCGCGCGCTGAGGGCGGCGCGGAACAAGGGCCTCAAACTCGACCCCACGACCCTATACAACTTTCAATCTCTCGGACTTGCGATGGACGGCGCTGAAGACACGGGCGCGGCGGAGGCGGGGCGGTGAGCGACCTGCTCAAGGTGCGAAATCTCCGGGTGGAGTTCAAGACCCAGGCGGGCACCGTCAAGGCGGTGGATGGTGTCTCGTTCCGCTTGCGGCCGGGGTCGTCGGTGGCGCTGGTGGGCGAGTCCGGTTCGGGAAAGTCGGTGACGGCCCAGGCCATCATGGGGCTGCTGCCGCGCACCGCGAGCATCACCAGCGGGGAAATCCTCCTGGCGGATTCCGAGTCGCCGAGCCAGACCCAGGATCTGGCGGCCCTCGATCCCGACAGCCGGGCGTTCCGGGCGGTCCGCGGCAACCGCATCTCGATGATTTTTCAGGAGCCGATGACGTCCCTCTCGCCGCTGCATACCGTCGGCGACCAGGTCAGCGAGGCGCTGTTTCTCCACCGCGACATCGGCGCCAAGGAGGGGTACGAGCTGAGCGTGGACATGCTGCGGCTGGTGGGCTTCCCGAATCCGGAACGGGCCTACCAGACCTACCCCTTCGAGTTGTCGGGCGGACTGCGCCAGCGGGCGATGATCGCCATGGCGCTGGTCTGCCGGCCGGCGCTGCTCATTGCCGACGAACCCAGCACGGCCCTCGACGTGACCATCCAGGCGCAGATCCTCAAGCTGATCCAGGACCTGCAGGCCGAACTGGGCATGGCGCTGCTGATCATCACCCACGACCTCGGCGTCGTCGCCAACGTGGCCGAGGAGGTTGTCGTCATGCATCGCGGCGAGGTGATGGAAAGCGGCATGTTGCGCGACCTGTTCGGCGATCCGCGCCATCCCTACCTCCGCGCGCTGTTGCGGGCGGTTCCCCATTTCAACATGAAAGCCGGCGAGCGCCTGATGCCGGTTCGCGAAATCGAGTACCAGACGGGTCACCTCCTGACCCCCAGAAAAGAGGGCGTGGCGCCGCCGTCGGCGAGGGAAATGCCGCTGTTGGAGGTTCGCAACCTCAACAAGAGCTTCACCAACCGCAAACGCTCCGGGTTTTTCCGAACCGAGACCGCCGAGGCCGTCAAGGCCGTGGACGACGTGAGCTTCCGGGTCGAACGCGGGGGGTGCCTCGGACTGGTGGGCGAAAGCGGCTGCGGAAAGACGACGGTCAGCAAGATGATCATGCGCGCCATCGAGGCCGATTCCGGGCACGTCTACTTCAACGACAATGGCCGGCGGGTGGACCTGCTTAGCCTGGACAATCGCGAACTGGTCCCGTTCCGCCGCAGGATCCAGTACGTTTTCCAGGACCCGTTCAGCTCGCTGAACCCGCGGATGACGGTGTTCGACATTCTCGGCGAGCCGCTGGTCATTCATGGCGTGGGCGACGCCGACTACCGCCGCGAGATGGTCGTTGAATTGATGCGCCTGGTGGGGTTGGACCCGCGTCACCTCAACCGCTATCCTCACAGCTTCTCGGGCGGCCAGCGCCAGCGCGTGGGCATTGCCCGGTCGCTGGCGCTCAGACCCGAGCTTCTGATCTGCGACGAGCCGGTTTCCGCCCTGGACGTGTCGGTTCAGGCCCAGATTCTGAACTTGTTGAAGGATTTACAGGCGGAATTGGGGCTGACCTACCTGTTCATTTCCCATAATCTCGCGGTTATCGATTACATGGCCGATCGCATCGCCGTGATGTGTGCCGGCCAGTTGGTGGAAGAGGCGCCGCGGGAAGTGCTGTTCAAGAATCCGGTCCATCCCTATACCAACGCGCTGCTCGCGGCCGTCCCGTATCCCGACCCCGATCGCCGGCTCGACTTCTCCGCCCTGATGGATGGACGGGCGTCGACGCCGGACGCGTGGCCGCCGCCATTCAATACGGATGGGGCAGGCCCGCCCCCCTTGTACGATCTTGGTGGCGGGCATTTCGTGCGGGCGCACTCGGTGCCGGCGCTGGACGGAGAGATCGTTTGATGAAACGCGTTGCGCTCGCCATCGCCTGGTTGATGCTCGTTGCGATTCACCCCCTTCCGGCCGCCGCCTACACCGAGGCGCCCATCTTGGCGGACGAGGTGGCCGCCGGCACCCTTCCGCCGGTGGACCAGCGGCTGCCGCAGACGCCACGAACGGTGGCGTTCGACCGCCCGGGCATGACCGTCGGCCGGTACGGCGGCACGATCAGGATGATGATGGGCGGTCCCAAGGACACGCGAATGATGGTCGTCTACGGATACGCCCGCCTGGTTGGCTATGACGTCATGTGGAACCTGGTTCCGGATATCCTGGAAAGCATCGACGTGGAGGAAGAGCGGGTCTTCACCCTGCATTTGCGCAAGGGACACAAGTGGTCGGACGGCCACCCGTTTACCGCGGAAGATTTCCGCTATGCCTGGGAGGATGTGTTCAACAACGACGACCTGTCTCACGGGCTGCCGCGCTATCTGATGGCGGGCGGCAAGCCCCCCGTCTTCGAAGTCCTCGACGAGACCACGGTTCGCTATGCCTGGGAAAAACCCAATCCATTCTTCCTGCCCGCGCTGGCCGGCGCGCGGCCGGAGTTCATTTACATGCCGGCCCACTACATGAAGCAGTTCCACGCCTCCCACACCGACGCCGAGACGCTCGATGCCCGGGTCAAGGCCGACGGCCAGCGCGACTGGATCGCCCTGCATTTCCGCAAAGGGCATCAGTATCACAACGACAATCCGGACCTGCCGTCGCTGCAGCCCTGGGTGCTGCAGACCGAGCCTCCGTCTACCCGCTTCGTTTTCGTCCGCAACCCGTACTTTCACCGGGTCGACCCCGAGGGCCGGCAGCTCCCCTACATCGATGAAGTGGCCTTCTCCATCGTCAACACCAAGTTGATTCCGGCGAAGGCGGCGGCCGGCGAGACCGAATTGCAGGCCCGCAACCTCAACTTCGAGAACTATCCCGTGCTCAAGCGCGGAGAAGAGAGGAATGACTACACGGTGCGTCTGTGGCGCTCCGGGCGCGGATCGCAGCTGGCCCTGCTGCCCAATCAGAATGCCTTGGATCCGGCGTGGCGCAAGCTGATCCGCGACCCGGACTTCCGCCGCGCGCTGTCGATCGCCATCGACCGCGAAGAAATCAACCAGGTCATCTACTTCGGCCTCGCCAGCCCCGGGAACAATACGGTCCTGCCGGAAAGTTCCTTGTTTAGGCCGGAGTACGCCAGCCAGTGGGCCGAGTACGACGTGGACAAGGCCAATGCCCTTCTCGACGGCCTCGGCCTTACGCAGCGCGACGGCGGCGGTATCCGTCTGCTGCCAGACGGACGGCCGATGGATCTGATCATCGAAACCGCCGGCGAGGATCCGGCGCAGGTGGACATCCTGCAACTCATCGCCGACCAATGGCGCAAGATCGGGGTGCGGATGCATATCAAACCGGAACAGCGCGAGGTTCTGCGCAACCGCGTCTTCGTGGGGTCCGCGCTGATGTCGGTTTGGACCGGGCTCGAAAACGCGATTCCCACGCCCGAAACACCCCCCGAGGAGCTCGCGCCGACGAGCCAGCACCAGCTCCAATGGCCTAAGTGGGGCCAGTATCACGAGTCCGGCGGCCTCGCGGGCGAAGCGCCCGACACCGGACCGGCCAAGGAATTGATGCGGCTCAACGATGCCTGGGTCGGGGAAGTCGATCCCGCGGCCAAGGCAAAAATCTGGCACGAAATGCTTGAGATCCTGGCCGACGAGGTTTTCACCATCGGAACGGTGCGTGGCGTCCCCCAACCGGTCGTTGTCGCCAACAACCTGCGCAACGTGCCGGAGGAAGGCGTTTATAACTGGGAGCCGGGGGCCTATTTCGGCGTCTACAATCCGGATACGTTCTGGTTCGACGAAAGACCCTGACCGGCGGAAACCCTGTAACTTGAAAATCGATACCGGCAGATGCTGACCTACCTGAGCCGCCGATTGCTGACGATGATCCTGACGCTGCTCGCCGTCAGCGCCCTGGTGTTCATCATCATCCAGCTTCCACCCGGCGACTATCTGTCCAGTTTCATCGCGGAGCTGCAGAGCCAGGGTGAATTGGTGCCGCAGGAAAAGATCGATTTCCTGCGTCAACGCTACGGTCTCGACCAGTCCATGGTGGAGCAGTATTTCCTGTGGCTGTTCGGACTGCTCCGGGGCGATCTCGGCTACTCATTCGAGCACAACATGCCGGTCACCGCCGTGGTCGGCGACCGGCTGTTCCTGACGCTGGTGCTGAATTTCACCACCATCCTGTTCATCTACGTGGTGTCCTTCCCCATCGGCGTGTATTCGGCGACCCATCAGTACAGCTGGGGCGATCACGGCTTGACCTTTCTCGGGCTGATCGGGCTGGCCACGCCCAATTTCCTTCTCGCCCTCATCCTGATGTACCTGGCCAACGTGGTATTCGGCACGTCCATCGGCACGCTCATGGCCGACGAGTACGTCAACGCGCCGTGGTCGTTCGCCAAGGCGATGTCCGTGCTCGAGCATCTCTGGATTCCGGTGGTGGTGATCGGCACCTCGGGCACCGCCGGCATGATCCGGCGGCTGCGCGCCAACCTGCTCGACGAGTTGCAGAAGCAGTACGTGATCACCGGACGGGCGAAGGGCCTGCCTCCGCGCCGGCTGTTGTGGAAGTATCCCTTGAGAATGGCGTTGAACCCGT
The DNA here is from genome assembly GCA_963701445.1 of uncultured Alphaproteobacteria bacterium. Lineage (GTDB taxonomy): Bacteria > Pseudomonadota > Alphaproteobacteria > Rhodospirillales > Defluviicoccaceae > CAKZLS01. Next base: position 21,621 of record CAVPAM010000030.1, on the reverse strand, counting down.
TCATCGCCGACATCGGTAACCTGCTGCCGCAAGTGGTCTCCGGTTCGGTCATCGTCTCGGCGGTCATGTCGTTGCAGACCACCGGACCCATGCTGCTCCGCTCGCTGCAAAGCCAGGACATGTACCTGGCGGGGTCGTTCCTAATGTTCCTGGCGGTGCTCACGGTGGTGGGAATGTTTCTGTCGGACATCCTGCTGGCCGTGCTCGACCCGCGGATCCGGTTGCATGGATCGGCCATGCAATGAGCGACCGCCTTCCCCACTACGTCTCCACCGCCCCGTTCGACACCTCGGAAGCGGAGAAACTGACGCCCGAACAGGAGCAATATTACCTCGCGTCGCAGTGGAAGATGATGTGGTGGCGGTTCAAGCGTCACAAGATCGCCGTCCTCGCGGGCGTCATTCTGCTGGCCTCGTACATGTCCATCATCGTGACGGAGTTCCTCGCGCCCTACGCCCTGCACACGCGGAACAACCAGTTCATCTTCGCCCCGCCGCAGACGGTTCGCCTGTTTCACGAGGGGCGGTTCGTCGGCCCCTTCGTGTACGGACTGAATTTCCAGCTCAACCTGGAGACCCTGCAACGGGAATACGTGACCGACCGGTCGGACGTTCAGCGCCTCCGGTTTTTCTGCCTCGGCGATCCGTACAAGTTCTGGGGGCAGATTCCCGGCCGCCTCCATCTCGTCTGTCCGGCGGAGGGGGGAACCCTGTTCCTGCTCGGCACCGACCGTCTCGGCCGCGACATGGCGTCCCGGCTGCTGTATGGCGGGCGCATATCGCTGACGGTGGGTCTTGTGGGAATCACCATCAGCTTCCTGCTCGGCATCACCATCGGCGGCATCGCGGGGTATTTCGGGGGCTGGGTGGACAACATAATCCAGCGGATCATCGAAATTCTCCGTTCGCTGCCCGAGTTGCCGCTGTGGATGGCGCTGTCGGCGGCCTTGCCGGTGACATGGAGCCCCATCCTGATCTACCTGGGCATTACCGTGATCCTCGGACTTCTCGATTGGCCGGGCCTGGCGCGCGCCGTCCGCTCGAAGCTGTTGTCGCTGCGGGAGGAGGATTTCTGCGCGGCCGCGCGGTTGATGGGCGCGCGTCCCCGGCGCATCATCGGCCGCCACCTGCTGCCCAACTTCATGAGCCACCTCATCGCGTCCGCGACACTGTCCATTCCCTCCATGATCCTCGGCGAGACGGCGCTCAGTTTTCTGGGCCTCGGTCTCCGGCCGCCGGTCACGAGCTGGGGCGTGTTGCTGATCGAAGCCCAGAACATCGAGGCCGTGGCGCTGTATCCCTGGCTTCTCCTGCCCATGTTGCCGGTGGTGGTCACGGTTCTGGCCTTCAATTTCCTCGGCGACGGCCTGCGCGACGCCGCCGACCCCTATGAATAGGGGATCCCGGCCGATACAGTGCACGGAGGACAAACGTCGCGGTCACGGAGAAATGATCGCTTACCATGCCGAACCGGGAACTCAATGAAGGGCCGAATGGTTATAATCATCGAGGAAGATTAGGTCAGTCGCATGGCGCCGTTGAAACAGTCGCCTAAGCGGGGATTTCGGGCGGGGGTCGTAGCGATCGCCGCGACCGCCGCCGTTCTATTCGCCTTCCTCACGGTCGCCGCCGGTTCCAATTCGGTCGCCCTCGCGCAATCCCTGGACTCGGAGCGCGCGTTGAAACCTGAGGCGCACGTGAAAATCGCCCGCCCCGGCCGTCTCGACAAGGACGACGCCAACGTCATCTACGACACCATCGCCGATCACATGGCGGCCCGGCTGGCCATTTCGGGCGAACCGGTGGCGTCCCAATACCGTGGATGGTGGCGGGCCAACGACGCGCCGTACCTGTCGGCCACCCACGGCAACCGTTACGTCAACAACTACGCCAACAAAATCGCGGTAAAGGCCGGCTATCAGGATCCAAGTCCGGGAATGCGGATGCCGCCGGGCGCGGTTCTGGCCAAGGACAGCTTCACCTTCACCGACGATCGCGCCCTGTTCATTGGCGCTCTCTTCGTCATGGAAAAGCTCGCCGAGGGCAAGAGCCCGGCGACCGCCGACTGGCGCTACCTGATGATTCTCCCGGACGGCAGCGTTTTCGCCGACAGCACGGGCGATTTTCTCGAGGCCGCGACGTTCTGTCACAACTGTCACAAGCAGGCCGAGGAATTCGACTACCTGTTCTTCCTGCCCGCGGAATACCGCAAGCGCGATCCCGGCGGTTGACCGGTCACGCCTTCTCGATCCACAGGCTGGAGTCCAAACCGTCCCGCGTCCATCCAAGCCGCGGCACGGGCCCTTCGGCGAGAAGTCCCGCCATGCGGGTGGCGGCGTAGCGGCTGGACCACAGCACCCGCCAGGCGCCCGCTTGCGGCAGCGCGGCGACCGCGAGCTGTTCGTTGTAGCCGCGCCACTCCCAGGACGGCGGATAGTCGTCGGGCAGAAAGATATCGTGGAAGTGAACCCGCGCGCCCCGGGGCAAGGCCGGAAGGACCCGGTTGAACAGAAAGTCCACGTCGGTCCCCGGCATCAGAATGTGGCTCGAGTCGATGCTCAGGATGTCGCCGGCGGCCAGTTCCGCGAACGGCGCCAAGCCCGCGCCCTGGACGGTCTCGGTGATCGTCTCCACGTTGAGGCCCTCGATCCCGGCGCGGGGCGCCGGGTCGATGGCGGTGATGGTCGTTGAACGACCGCCGTCGGCCACCGCACGCGCGTAGAACCGGGTGGAATGCCCCGATCCAACCTCCACCAGCCGCGCCGGCGGCGCGCGGCGCACTAAGGCGTAGGCGGCGGCGGCGTCGAGCGGCGGAAACCATTGCTGGTTCCAGCGCGGCGCCGGGGGCGGCGCGTCACCGATGGCCTCGAGCGACGAGGACAGGGCCTTGATGAGGGCAATGTGATCGCGAAAGGCCGGCTCGCGCGTCTTGAACAGCGCCTCCAGGAGAGCGTAGCTGCCGTCGTTCGTCACGGTGTCGGCGTAGCGGTAGGGGATGAAGAATCCGCGCGGCTTGAGTCCCAGAACCGTCGGCAGGCCGAGGCGCAGGCGCCGCCAGGGGCCGCGCGGCCAAAAGCCGCCTCGAGACGGCGGCCCGATCATCCGTCAATGTCTCCTTGGGTCCGGCGCCGGTGCGTAGCGATGGTCGCCGGCGTCCGGGATTTGGCGACGTCACGGATGAAGTTGGACCGGGCCACATGATAGCTGGGATCGAACCCGTAGAAGTTCATGCGCATGCGCTCCAGTTCCTCCGCCCGGTAGGCGTCGAGTGGCTTTTCGGCTTCGTCTCCGGCCCGCCGGCGGGCCTTGTCGGCAAGCAGTTGGGGGAACGCCGGATCGCTCGCCAGGGCCTCGGCCCGCTCCAGGACCCGTGTGCGGAATTCCGCCGCCGTGCCGCAGACGCTCTCGTCGATCAAGCCGAGGCGCGCGGCCTCCGCGACCCCCATGGGCAGGCGCGCCTGGGTCACCGCCGCCGCGCGTTCGGCCCCGGCGCGGCGCGGCAACAGATAGGTCCAGTATTCCGATCCGTAGAGATTGCCCATGCCCTTGTAGTGCGGATTGAGCACGATCCCGTCGCGTGCCACCACCCGGTCGGCGGCGAGCGCCATGAACACGCCGCCGGCGCCGGCGTTCCCCTGCATGGCGGCGATGGTCAAGTGGCCGTCGGTGGTGATCACGTCGCGGACCAGGTCGTCGATGGCATTGATGGTGCGCCACGATTCGTCGGCCGGACTGTCCGCCGCCTCGATGACGCCGAGATGCATGCCGTTGGACCAGAAATCCCGGCCGCCGAACAGCACGATCACCCGGGTATCGCGCAGCCGGGCCTCCGCGTAGGCCGCGCGCAGCCGTTCGCACTGCCGCGCGCTCATGGCGCCGTTGTAGAACGGAAAGTACAGCGCCCCCACCCCGCCCCGCTCCTCGTACCGGATGTCGCGCCACGTGATCGCGTCGTGGGCGGGAAGCGCCGGAACCCCCTTCAACCGCTCCCCGAGGACCATGGCCGCCGGCAGCTTGAAGGTGGAGCGGCTCGCGTCGCGCGCCCGCGCCTGTCCGATCCACACCGCGCCGTCGGCCGTGCCGACGCAGACCGCGCCCTCGCGCCGTCCAATCACCCGCCCCGGATCGCCGGTCACCCGGTCGTCGGCATGGGCGTCGTAAAGCCAGACCGGACATCCGAGAAGACGGTCGCGCACGCCCGGCCGGCCATCGCCCGAGTTGATCTTGCGGATGACCGCCTCCGTGGCGTCGGCGGTCCAGTCGATAGCACGCTCGGCTTGTTTCACGGCTGGGCGGAGACGTCCGCGCACACCGGGGTCGGAGGCGTCCAGCGGCTCCGGCCGGAGGCTTCCGTCCGAAAACCGCCGGACGGCGGAGAGCATCGCCCTCTCGGCCGCTTCCGCCACCTCGTTGCGGTAGAGGCTGCTCTTCGACGCCGCGCGCATGGGAAAGCTCGGCGAGTCCCAGACATCGCCGGCATCCATCTCGGCGTTGGCTTGCAGCACCGTGACCCCCCACTCCCGTTCGCCTTCCAGGATTGCCCAGTCCAGGGCCGAGGGTCCGCGATCGCCCCGGATGCCCGGGTGGACCACCAGGCAGATCGTCGTCCGCCACACGCTCTCCGGGATCGCCCGCTTCAGGAACGGCGCGACGACGAGGTCGGGACGGAACATCGCCACGGCTTCCTCGGTGACCGTGTCATTGATGTCGAACTCGACGGAAACCGCGTGACCGTGCTCGCGCAACGCCACGAACAGGCGCTGCGCCAGGCTGTTGAAAGCGTGTGTCAGGAGCAGGATCCGCATGGCCGGGAGTATACGACCGAATGCCCGGGGATGGTCAAAAACCCCGCATTCCCCGGTGTTACGGAAGGTTTCCCGAATTCATGGGCAGCCCTCGGTCCCGCCACGCCGACATGTGGCCGTCCAGGTAGGTCACGTTGTCGAACCCCATGGTCCACAGCGCGAACTTCGCCATGCCGGCGCGCGGGCCGTGGAGGCAGTACACCACCACCGGGTCGTGCTTGGCGGCCGGGACTTCGTTGGCGCGGGACCACAGACTCTGCACCGGGATATGAACCGCCCCGGGCACATGACCCTTGCGGTATTCGCCGCCGGTCCGAACATCAATGATGGCCGGGGCGGTCCCCGCCTCGATAGACGCCATCAACCGGTCCTGAGATGTCCGCACCCGCTCATCTCCGGCGCAGCCCGCCACAAGCATCAATACCACGGCGGCGACGGCCGGTGATCGCCCGCGTGGCGGACCGGCCGGCTGTCCCGTTGTCGTCAGTGGGTGATCTTGGGTTCGAGCGATTTGGCCTGCTCCACCCATTTCCCGATCTGTTTGGCGCTCGCCACGCGGCGGGTCAGCTTCTTCTCCGCGTTGATTTCCGCCATCTTCGCCGCGAGGTTTTCGGCGCTCCGCGTTTTCAGTTCCTTGACCGTATCCACTCCGGCGGCCTCGAGAAGTTCGGCGAATTCGCCGCCGACGCCCGAGATCCGCATCAAGTCCGCCATGTTGGCCCACTTGAGCAGCACTTTCTCGGTGACGCCGGCCTTCCCGGCAACCGCCGCCCGGCCCTTGGCGCTCCCGCACTGGTCGAGAAGATGGTCGGTGGTCTCGATGCCGGCGGATGCCAGCTTCTTGGCATAAGCGGGACCGATGCCTTCGATCTGTTCGATTTTGTAGCCGGTCGTCGGGGTTACCTTCTTTGCCGGAGCCGGCGCCTTGGCGGGTTTCTTGGCGGCGGGTTTGGCCGCCGGTGCCGGCTTGGCGGCTTCCTTGGCCACGGGCGCCGCCGGTTTCGGCTCGGGCTTGGGCGCCGGTGCCGGTGCGGGCTTGGCGGCCTCCTTGGCCACGGGCGCGGCCGGCTTCGGCTCGGGCTTGGGCGCCGGTGCCGGTGCGGGCTTGGCGGCCTCCTTGGCCACGGGCGCGGCCGGCTTCGGCTCGGGCTTGGGCGCGGACGCCGGTGCGGGCCTGGCGGCCTCCTTGGCCACGGGCACCGCCGGTTTCGGGTCGGGCTTGGGCGCGGGCGCCGACGGCTTCATCTTTTCGCTGGCCGCCTCGAACGCCGAGCGCACCTCGCGTTCCGCCGCGTGCCAGTATTCCGTCGCCATTCCGTGCTGGCGGCCCGCCGATTCCCACATCAGATAGGCGACCTCGCGAATACGGTCCTGCATGTCTTCCATCATCTTCCTGACGTCTTTGCTCATGGATCCTTCCCGTTCTTTATTTCGTGTAATTCAATAAGACTAAAAAAATGAGGGCGCCATGGCCGAACTGTTGATCGGCCCGGCGCTCTCTGTCGCATGTGCTGGACGAGTTATATCCGAGGATATCTTGGAAAGGGAAGCCGTGTCGGACAGGGAATTCAAGTATTTCAGCAATGACTCACGTATTCGATTGCTGAAGCGTGGCGCCGTTTTGCCTGACGGCCACTCCCGGTTCGGTATTCGCGGCAACAAGTCGCCACTATGTGATGATGTATTGATCGCTCCGGAAACTCGAATGGAACCGCGCGGATCCCGGCGGTCAGTTCACGGCGTCGGCGAAGTCGGTGGCCACCTGGTCGTAAAGGCCGTGAACCGAACCTCCCAGTGCGGTGATTGCGATGATGGCGGCAGTGGAAACGAGCGCGCCAATCAGGGCGTATTCAATGGCGTTGGTCCCGGATTCATCCCTGAAAATCCGCGTGATGGCGGCGAGGTCCATTGTTACGTCCCTGTCGGCTTTACAGTTCTTGACTAATTCACGGCGCAATCATGGCCCCACTATACTTTAACTGTGCGCAATGTCAAAAATTTTTACTTGTATTATTTTTTATTTTAATTTCATCACATTTTTGTGATTATATTCGTTCACTATTGATTGTTTTTCCAGGTTTCGGCTGCGGGGTCGCGAGCCGCCGGGCCGACGACCACCGCGGACGGATCGCCCCGACGGGCCATGTCGCGCGACCGGGGCCCGTCGGGGTGTCCGGCGGTGGATCCCCCGCCCGCCCCGTTCCGCTCAGCCGAGGAGAGGCGGCGCGGTCCTGGCCATGGTCTCCCGGGCGCTCATGCCATCGAACCACCGGCGCAGGCGCGGCATGTCCGCGAGGACCGCGTCCCCCTCCGGCGTCAAGGCGAAGTACGTCATGATGGGAGCCAGATGCAGGTCGGCGAGACTGAGGCGCGAGCCCGCGAGGAAAACCTGGTCACCGAGCAGTCCCTCGAGCACTCCGAGGCTCTTGCGCGCGCCCGGGACCCCCGCCTCGATGGCCGCCTCGTCGGGCTTGCCGTCCATCAGCGGAACCACCAGACGCTGGATCACGATCTGGCCGAGCACCGGCCCATAGGTGTAGCTGTCGACGATGCTCATGATTTGGACCATGCGCGCGCGCAGTCGGACATCGTCGGGTTGCAGCGAGGGCCCCTCGAAAGCCTCGTCCACGTAGCGAACGATGGCGCCGGTCTCATACAGCCAGAAGCCGTCGTGCTCGAACGCCGGCACCTTGCCAAAGGGGTGGCGGGCGTAGTGCTCCTCGGGCATCCCTTTCAGGAAGTCGAACTCCTCGAGATTGTACGCCACGCCTTTTTCCTCGAGGACCAGGCGCGCGGTCCGAACATAGGTGCTGTACGCGGGACCGTATAGAACCGGGGTACCCATGGTGGTCTCCTCCCTCCGTGTTTTCAGCCAACGGGCATGACGCTACAGCCAACGGATGACAATCGCCAGCCACAACAGCGCGACACCGGTCAAGGCCAGGAGCTCCGGCCATCTCTCCTCGAGGAATCCCCGCATGAACCTCTCCCCTCGCCGAGCGTGACGCTCGCGTCATGTCAAAAGCACATCGCGGATTTGGTTCGGCCCCAGGTGGGTACTATGACTCGTTCGCGGGAACGGGACCAGCGAAAGAGTTGCCGGCATTCTCTTTTCCCCGGCCGTCGCGGCGCCGGCTCGCCGCGGCGACGGCGTCCCTGCTGGTGACCACCGTGGCGTACTCGCCATCGAGATTGGCAAGCGACAGCGCGTGAACTTCTTCGGCGCTTCGCGGCACGCCCCGGTAGTCCAATTTGGCGAAGGTGAAGCAGCCATCCTCGATGAGATATGTCTCGAACCCGAGGTTCCCCGCCATCCGCACCGTGGACTCGACCGAGTTGTTGGTGATCACCCCCATGACCCACAGTTGGCGGATCCCCCGGTCCCGCAGGGTCCGCTCCAGGTCGGTGCCGATAAACGCGCTGTTGGTGGATTTGGCGATCACCGGTTCGCCGGCCTCGGGCACGGCCTCGTCCTTGAAGGCGTGGCCCGGCTGACCCGGCCGGTAGGCGGACCCGGCCGTGCGGCTGTCATGGCGCACGTGAAAGATGGGCAGAGCCGCGTCCCGCCACGCCGCCAGCACCGCTGCCATCGCCCGCTCGGCTCCGGGGTTGTTTCTCGGCCCCACGGCCGCCCAATAGGCCGCGTCGATGGCCTTCTGCACATCGATCAGCACAAGCGCCCGGGTGTCCGATTGGAGGTTCAACATGCTGGAAAGCCTAATCGGGATCGTTCGCGGCTTGAAATAAAAACCGTCGCGGCGCAAAGATATGGATGGGTTCAGTGCCTGATGGGTGGGGATTGCAATGAAACCGGACCAATGCTTCATCGTCATGCCATTCGGCGTCAAGCCGTTCCCCGATGGATCGGGACGCACCTTCGACTTCGACAAGGTGTACCGCGTGGTCATCCAGCGGGCGGTGCGCGAGGCCGGCATGACCCCGATCCGCGCCGACGAGCGGATCGGCTCGGCGCTGATCCACACCGACATGTTTCGCGACCTGCGCGACCGCGCCGTCGTCCTCGCAGATCTGTCGCTCGACAATCCAAACGTCTTCTATGAACTCGGCATGCGCCACGTGATGAGCTCCAGCGGCACGGTGCTGATGTGCCGCAAGGGGGCGACGCTGCCGTTCGACGTCAAACTGTCGCGAACCATCTTCTACGAATTCGACGGTCAGAGCCTCGACTGGGAAGAGGTGGAACGGGTGCTCGAGCCCCTCAAGCTCTCGCTGGAAGAGGCGCGAAAGGGGCTGCCGGACAGCCCGGTGCATGCCCTTCTCCCGGACTCCGTGCTGAGGGCAACCGCCGCCACGGGGCGAGCGGCGGTCAGCTACGTTCAGACCGAAAGTAGTCCGGTCGGCGCGCCGCTCGAGGAATACCAGCGGCTGGTGGCCGAGCTGTGGGAGGCGCGCGGCGAACAGGTGGCCGATCTGTTCGGCGCGCATTGCGACAGCATTTTCGGATCCCGCGCAATGGCCTACCTCTGCCTGAAGATCGACCCACTGTCCGAAACCGCCATTAGCCTGCCGACCACCTCAACGACGGCGAACAGTACCAACTGGCCAACGAGCTGTATGTGCGCCAGTACGAGGCCGGAAAGCTTCCCCGGGAGCGGCGTGCTCTCTTACGCGTCCTCCTATTCCGAGGCCAACCCCGACATCCAGGGCGCGGATCACGCCATCAAGATGGTCGAGGATGCCATGGCGAAGATCGGGCCCCAGGATCCGCGAGCGCCGCCGCAAGCGGCCTCGTCGCTGATCTCCGCCGAATGTCATCGCCGGCTGGCCGGCCTCCGCCAGTGGCGCTGGGAGCTGAGCCGCGACGCCGCCGATCTCGAGCGCGCCATCTCGTCGTCCACCGACGCCATCCGCTTCAACGAGGAGGCCCGGACCCAAGGCGAACTGAAGCATCCCGGGTTTCTTGCGCAACTCCGCCTGAAAAACCTGGTTCTGCTGCGTATTCGCGATCATAGCCTTGACCGGCCCGATATCGAAGGCAACCGCGACGCCATTCTTGCCCTGCGGAAACAGCCGGAGGACCACCCCGTCGGACTGTCCTATCTCGGCTGGTTCCAGGCGATCGCGCTGGCGGACATGGGCGCGGCCGACGAGTCCAACGCCAAGGCGCTGAAAACCTTCGGCAAGGACATGACGCTGAAAAAGGAGCCGGAGTATTGGGAAATCGGCCGCCGGCAGTATGTTCAGTTGCGCCGTTTTCTCGAAATCTACGCCCCGTACCTGCGCAATCCCTCCCTCGTCGGACGCATTTCGCAGGTCCTTCAGGCGGCGTGACGGGGGACTTTGCCGCATATTCTCGAACAGCGGATTTCCTGCCATGCCGAGAACACAGGGCTGATGGGCGGGATTGGCGTTTGCAACTGAATATCGTTCCGGTGTTGAATTGTCTTTAACGCCTACCCGGAGGGTCCGGAAGGGGCGGGGAGAAACTCAACGACAATCAACAACAAACGGTAATGAAATTCATGCCAAAAAAACTTGGCTCATCGGCCGCGCGCGAGAAAGTCCTCCTCAGCGAGGCACAACATCACCACTGCCGTTGGATCCTGAATCGCCAGGGTTACGGCGTCTTTTCCATCTGTGGATTACAGGTGCGGCAGAACTCGTCCTTCTGCAAGGTGCATCACGATCTTGTCTGGGGCAACCGCCAGGTGACCGGCGAGCAATCCCGTCAGAGGGCCGTCCACGCCGCCTAGCGCGCGCCGCCCAACCCGGTTTGGTTTTTCCTTTCCGAGACCCGATTGCCCGCGCGGGCAGATGCGATGTATCGTTGATCCCCCGAGACCACGGGCGCGGATCGATGGCATGACGGATACCGACAACCCACTCGCGACGGCGGCCGAATGGCGGCGCGCCGGCAAGGGTGTCGCGCTCGCCACCGTGGTTTCCACCTGGGGGTCCTCGCCGCGACCGCCCGGCAGTCAGCTCGCGGTGGACGAGACCGGCGCGTTCGTCGGCTCGGTTTCCGGAGGATGCATCGAGGGCGCGGTCATCCGTGAAGCCCTCGACGTGATCGCCACCGGCGTGCCGCGCCAGCTGGCCTTCGGCGTCACCAACGAACAGGCGTGGGACGTGGGACTGGCCTGCGGCGGCAAGGTCCAGGTGTTCGTCGAGCGGATCGAATGAAACAGGCGCTGCTCGACAACCTGCTCGCCGCCCAGGCCGTCGGCGACCCGGTGGCGGTCGCGACGCTCCTCGAGACCGGAGAGCAGGCCCTGGTCGGGCTGGCGGGCGCCCGTGGCGGGCTGTCCCTCGACGACGCCGCCCTCTCCGCCGTCCGAGAGGCCATCGCCGGCGACCGCTGCACGATCATGGAAATCGAGGCGGGGCGGGTTTTCGTGCAGGTGTTCAATCCACCCATGCGGCTGATTGTCGTCGGCGCCGTCCACATCGCCGAGCCCCTGACGCGCATGGCGGCGCTCGCGGGCTACGCCGTTACCGTCGTCGATCCCCGCCGGGCATTCACCTCGCGGCGGCAATTCGAGGGCATCGCCGTCGTCGGTCCCGCGCTCACATCTGGAAATCGAGGCGGGGCGGGTTTTCGTGCAGGTGTTCAATCCACCCATGCGGCTGATTGTCGTCGGCGCCGTCCACATCGCCGAGCCCCTGACGCGCATGGCGGCGCTCGCGGGCTACGCCGTTACCGTCGTCGATCCCCGCCGGGCATTCACCTCGCGGCGGCAATTCGAGGGCATCGCCGTCGTCGGCGACTGGCCCGACGACGCCCTGGAAGCCATCGGTCTCGACCGCCGCTGCGCCCTTGTGAGCCTGGCCCACGACCCGAAGATCGACGATCCGGCGCTGAGCGTGGCGCTCAGATCTCCCGCCTTCTACATCGGCGCGCTCGGGAGCCGCAAAACGCAAACGGCCCGGCTCAACCGGCTGCGCCGGGCGGGTTTCGCGGACGCGGATCTCGCGCGTATCCACGGGCCGGTTGGGCTGCCCATCGGCGCCCTCACGCCAGCCGAGATCGCCGTATCGATCATGGCCGAAATCACCCAGGCGCGCCGACAGGGCTCGGCTCGGGGAGACGCGGAATGAAGTTTGACGTCGCCGCCGTGCGGGCGCAGTTTCCCGCTCTCGATCAAGATATCGATGGGCATCCGCTGCGCTATCTCGACAACGCCGCCATGGCGCAGGTGCCCCGCGCGGTCATCGACGCGGTCGCGCTGCACGAAACCACCGCCCGCGCCAATGTCCGCCGAGGAGTCCACGATCTGGCGGAACGGGCGACGGAGGCGTACGAGAACGCCCGGGAATCGGTGGGCCGCTACATGCGCGCCGATCCACGGGGCGTGGTATTCACCTCCGGGGCCACCGCCGCCCTCAATCTCGTCGCCACCGCGTTCGGCGAAACACTGAATCCCGGCGACGAGGTCGTCATCTCCGAACTGGAGCACCACGGCAACATCGTGCCGTGGCAGTTGCTTCGAGAGCGCCGGGGTATCGTGGTCAAATGGTTCCCGGTCACCGACGAGGGGCGTATCGACCTGGCGCCGCTCGGAAGCCTCATCACCAAAAAATGCAAGCTGGTCGCGCTGACCCATGCGTCCAATGTCACCGGCGCCGTCAGCTTCGTCAGCCCCATCGTCGGCGCCGCCCACGCGGTCGGCGCCAAGGTGTTGCTCGACGGCTGCCAGGCGGCGCCGCACGGTCCCGTGGACGTTCCGGGCCTTGGCGTGGACTTCTACGTGATCTCCGGCCACAAGATGTTCGGGCCCACCGGCGTCGGCGTCCTCTGGGGGCGCCCCGAGGTGCTGGAGGCCATGCCGCCATCCCTCGGCGGCGGCGGAATGATCGAGAGGGTCACGATGGAGCGCGCCACCTACGCCGAGCCGCCGTGGCGGTTCGAGGCCGGGACGCCGCCGGTGGCCCAGGCGGTCGGCCTGGCCGCCGCGTGCGACTGGCTCATGGACCTCGACTGGGCGGTGGTCGCGGTCCACGAGACGCGGCTGAAACAGCGCCTGCTCGACGGCCTCCGCTGGGTCAAGGGCGCGCGCGTCATCGGCCCCACCGCCCTGCGGTCGCGGATCGGCGTGGTCTCCTTCGACCTCGAGGGCGCCCATCCCCACGACGTCTGCCAGATCCTCGACCGCCACGGCGTCGCGGCGAGGGGCGGTCACCTCTGCGCCCAGCCGCTGATGGACCGGTTCGGGCTCGCCGGCGTCACCCGCGCGTCCATCGCGCTCTACAACGACCTCGACGACGTGGACGCTTTCCTCGCCGGGCTCGAAGAGGCGGTCGATACGCTCACATGACGGATGACCTCTATCACGCGGCGATCATGGAGCATGCAAGGATCGCGGCCGGAGAGCACCGGCTGTCCGAACCCGACGCCTCCGTCACCGTCGACAACCCGCTGTGTGGCGACCGTGTCACCCTTGATGTACAAATGACCGGAGAACGCATCGACGCGATCGGATACCGCGTTCGCGGCTGCGCCTTGTGCCAGGCCTCCACCGCCCTCGCGGCCGGGATCCTGGCCGGCGCCAACCGGCGCGAGGCCGAAGAGGCGGAGTTGGTTCTGCGATCGCTGCTGGAGACGGGCGGCGAACCGGCGGACCGGTGGTCCGCTCTCGGGATCTTCCGTCCCGTGGGTGCTCATCGAAGCCGTCACGGCTGCGTGCTGTTGCCGATGACCGCCGTTCGGAAAACGCTCGACCGGGTGGCCGCCGGCCACTAGGCGGCCAGCGAGTCCGCTCCCCTCCCCGTGGCGAGTTCGCGTTCGAGAACCGCGAGGAACCGATCCACGTCGGCCGCGTCGTTGTACATGTGCGGCGCCACCCGGATGGACCCGCCGCGGACGCTGACGAAGATGTTCTCCCTGGCGAACCGCGCCGGCAGGTCCGCCGGCACCGCGCCGTCGAAGCGGAGCCCGATCATGTGCGGGGCGCGGAGCGAGGGTTCGGGAACACCGAGGCCGAGCCGCCGGGCGCCAGACGCGATGCGATCGGTCAGCGTACCCAGATAGTCGGAGATCGCGCCGGTGCCCCATCGCAGCAGCGTTTCCAGCGCGTCGACGGCGATGGGCGTCAGCGCGAAGTTGCTGCGCTCGCCCATGTCGAAGCGAAGCGCGCCCGGCTGGTAGTCGTCTCGGTAGTTGGCGAGGCCGGTGAAATCCTCGCAGCCGTTGCGCCCCAGCCAAGTTTCCTCCAGCGGCTCGCCCTCGTGCCACTTGGGATCAACGTACATCCAACCATAACTATATGGCCCGAGCAGCCATTTGTAGGCGCCGACGATCAAGAAATCGGGCCGGATGTCGGCCACCGAAAACGGCATGACGCCCACGGACTGGGTGCCGTCCACCACCAGGGCGGCGCCCACCTCGCGGCAGCGCCGGCCGACGCGGACGAGATCGATCAGGCTTCCGTCGGTCCAGTGGCAATGCCCGCAGGCGACCACCGCCGTGGTCTCGTCGATGGCGGCCAGCAAGGCGCGCGTCCAGTCGTCGTCGCCCGGACGGGCCACCGTCGTCAGCGCCGCGCCGGTGCGCCGGGCCAACCGCCGCCACGGATAGACGTTGGAGGGGAACTGCTCCGCGAGCACCACGATGGACTGTCCGGGGCCGGCCGGAATGTTCCTGGCCGCGACCGCGACCCCGTAGGACGCCGAGGGCACGATGGCGACGTTTTCGGCGGCCGAGCCGATCAGCCGGCCGAACAGCGAACGGGAGCGCTCGGGCAGCGGGAAGAAATCGGCCGGCGACATTTCCCACGGCGCCTGCTTCTGGGCCACCGCCGCGACCCCGCGCGCCGTCGAGCTTTCGAGCGCCGGGCCCATGAACGCGGCGTTGAGGTACGTCACGCCCTCGGGGATTTGAAACAGGTGCTTCTGACAGTCCAGCATGGGGTGCTCTCGTTCAATGTTCTTTTCGGTAAAACCATACAATAAGATTGACGAAAGCATACAATCAGGTCAAACAAAACATTGTTTGTCGGACAATTTAGCGGAGCGCCAGGGAAATGTGGGTCCCGGACCTGAGCCATCGCCGCGGCCCCCGGTACGTGGCCATCGCCGACGCCCTCGCGGAGGCCGTGGAGGCCGGCATCCTGCCGCCCGGCACGCGGTTGCCGCCTCAGCGCGATCTGGCCTACCGCATCGGCGTCAATCTCACCACGGTCACCCGCGCCTATGCCCTGGCGCGCGAGCGCGGGCTTCTGGAAGGAGAGGTGGGACGGGGAACGTTCGTCCGCTCGACGCCCTCGCGCGGGCCCGCGCCCTGGCCGGACGAGCGGGACGACGGCGGCGTCATCGACCTGTCGCCCAACTATCCCTGCCCCGTCATCGACGACGTCCTGATCGCCGGCGCGCTGGACGATCTCGCCCGCCGCCCGGGGTCGCCCGGCTGATGCGCTATCAGGCGCATTCCGCCCACCCCTCTCATCAGCGCGCCGGCGCCGGCTGGCTGCGGAGGCTCGGGGTGGTTCGCGAGGCCCAGGACGTGCTGATCACCAGCGGCGCCCTCCATGGCAGCTTCATCGCCCTGATGGCGGTGGCGCGGCCGGGCGATCTGGTGCTGGCGGAAGAGCTGACCTCGCCGGCCATCAAGGGCGCGGCGGCGGTTCTCGGCGTGCGCCTCAAGGGTGTTCCCATGGACGCGGACGGGATCGTTCCGGACGCCCTGGAGGCGGTCCTGGAACGGGACAACGCGCGGGGCCTGATCCTGGTCCCCAATCTGCACAATCCGACCACGGCGGTCCTGCCGTCGGCCCGGCGCTCCGCCATCGCCGCGCTCTGCGAACGGTTCGATCTGGCGGTGATCGAGGACGACGTCTACGGCCCGCTGCTGCCGGTCCGCCCGCCTCCCCTCGCCGCCTTGTGTCCCGACCGGACCTTCTACGTCACCAGCCTGTCCAAGGCGGTGGCCCCCGGATTGCGCATCGGATACCTGGTCGCGCCCGCGCCCGACGTCCGGCGGTCATGTCGGCGCTCAGGGTCACCACCTGGATGGCGTCGCCGATGATGGCGGAGCTGGCCAGGCACTGGATCGAGAACGGCACCGCCGACGACCTGGTGGAACGGCAGCGGCGCGAAACCGGCCACCGGCAGAAGATGATCGCGGACCTGTTGCCCGGCGCCGGCCTCCAGGCCCATCCGGCGGGGCTGAACGCATGGCTGAGCCTGCCCCGTCCGTGGCGGTCCGGCGAGTTCTGCTTCGAGCTCCTGAAGCGCGGCGTCTCGGTGACGCCGGGAGAGAGTTTCGCGGTCGATCCGGGACAGGCGCCGCAGGCCGTCCGGCTCTGCCTCGGCGCGGTCGAGCCGCCGGCCCTGCGGCGCGGGTTGGAGATCGTCTCGGGGCTTCTCCAGGCGGCCACCCCGCCGAGCCACGACCTGCTCTGAGCCGGCAGAAAAACCGGCTCTCATGTCGCTCCCGTCACCGCCCGCCTGGCCATCACCGTGATCAAATGCGCCCGGTACGGGGCCGAGGCGTGCATGTCGGCGTTGAGACCGTCGGCGGGCACCTGGATCCCGTCGAGGGCGGCGGCGGAGAAGTCGGCCGCGAGCGCCGCTTCCATCTCGGGAACCCGGAACACGCAGGGCCCCGCCCCGGTGACCGCCACCCGGACACCCCCGGCCGTTTTCGCGACCATCACCCCGGCGACGGGATAATGCGACGACGACTGGGTGAACTTGGCGTAACCCGACGCCTCCGGGATCGGGATGCTGATCCGGATGATCAGTTCATCGGCCTCGAGCGCCGTTTCGAACATGCCGGTGAACATCGCGTCGGCGGCGATGGCGCGGCGGTCGGTGTGGATGGTGGCGTTCAGCGCCACGATGGCGGCCGGATAGTCGGCCGACGGATCGTTGAGGGCGACGGAACCGCCGATGGTGCCGCGATTGCGCACCTGGGGATCGCCGATCTCGGCGGCGAGGCCGGCCAGTCCCGGGATCGAGCCGCGAACCGCCGGATGCTCGGCCACCGCGTCGTGGGTGGCGAGCGCGCCGACGGCGATGGCGCCTCCCTTCCGTTGGATCGACGCGAGATCGGGAATCCCGGTCAGGTCGATGAGGTCCGTCGGCATGGCGAGACGCTGCTTGAGGACGGGAATGAGGGACATGCCGCCGGCGAGGAACTTGCCGTCCGCCGATGCCCCGAGCGCGGCGACGGCCTCGGAAACGGTGGTGGCGCGCCGGTAGGAGAAGCCGTACATGCGCTACCGCCCCATGGCGCGGGCGCCGGCCTTGACCGCCTCGACGATGGTCTGATAGCCGGTGCACCGGCAAAGATGGCCGCGAAGCCACGTCCGGATATCGGCGTCGCTGGGGTCCGGGTTGCGCCGCGCCAGCTCGATGGCGCTCATCACGATCCCCGGCGTGCAGAAGCCGCATTGCAGCCCGTGGTGATCCTGGAAGGCCTGCTGCATCGGATGCAGGTGTCCGTTCGAGGCGAGCCCCTCGATGGTGGTCACCTCGCGGCCGTCGGCCTGGACCGCCAGCATGGTGCAGGACTTGACGCTGATGCCGTCCACCAGCACAACGCAGGCGCCGCACTGGCTGGTGTCGCATCCCACGTGGGCGCCGGTCAGCCGCAAGTTCTCCCGCAGGTAGTGAACCAGCAGGGTTCTCGGCTCCACGTCGTGCGAGACCGCTTTGCCGTTTACCGTCATCGAAACGGTCGCCATGCCGCGAGGCCTCCAAGGCTTGGACGTCGAGGGGTAACGCGCACCAGAATAAGACGCCCGCCCGGCGCCGCCAAACGCTTTTCCGAACGGATCGCGGATCCGCCGTCTCTAGGCGAACAGCAGGGTCAGGAACGCGACCGTGACGATGAGCGTCGGGACCCAGACCAGGGGCGAAACGCCCTGGTGGGCGGCGGCCGGCGGCGCCATCGCCGGTGCGGGTCGGCGGACGACAGAGGTCGGGCGCGACGATCCGGGAGAATTCGGCGAAGAAATCGTCGGCCGTCTTGCGCGCCGCCGCGTCCACCAGCCGCGATCCGATCCGCGCCAGCTTGCCGCCGACGGTGGCCTCGACGTCGTATTTGACCACGGTGCCATCACCGTCGGAAACCAGCGCCACGGTGGCGGCGCCGTTGGCGAACCCGGCGGATCCGCCCTGGCCCTCGCCGGCGATCCGGCAGCCGTTGGGGGGATCGATCTCGCTCAATCGGATCTTGCCCTTGAACTTGGCCTTGACCGGACCGACCACGGCGGTGACATCGGCGACAAGTTCGGCGTCGTTAATCCGTTCGATGGTCTCGCAGCCCGGAAGGCTCCGGCGGAGGACGTCCGTGTCGTTGAGCGCCGCCCATACGGCCTCGCGGGGAGCCGAGATGCGTTGTTCGCCGCTCATGCGCATGGGTATCGCCGTTCCCGACAAAGTTCATGTGTCGGAAAAATCATAACGATTCTAAAACGACGGGACAAGGCGGCCGTCGATCGAGCCGGCCGTCAATCGAGGATGACGTGGGGAACGAAGCGGGCACTGTCGGCGGTGACGAGCGCGCGGTCCTCGCGGATGCACATTCCCGCCGCCTGGCTGGCCACCAGCCAGCAGCCGGCCATGGGGTAATTGCCGTCGAACGCGGGCAGCGGATGGAACGCCTGGACGATGGATCCCTCGTCGCCGTAGGGGCCGTCGTTGGACGCGGCGATCTCGCCGTTCCGGACGATCTCCACGTTCCGGCCCTCGCGCGACAGCAGCGGCTTCTGGACGTACGTGCCGCCGAGCTCGGCCGCGCGCGGATCGCCGGTGAAATAGGCCGGCAGGAGATTGGGATGGCCCTCGAACATCTCCCACAGAAGCGGCAGCAGTCCCTTGTTCGACAGGATCGATTTCCAAGCCGGTTCGATGAACTGGGTGCCGCTTGAAAGCACCTGCAGGCCGAAGTCCTCGGCCATGATCCATTCCCACGGGTAGAGCTTGAACAGCGTGTGGATGAACCGGTCCTCCACGTCGCTGAACCGGCCCTCCGCGTCGACGCCCATGTCCTCCATGTAGACGAAGTGGGTCTTGAGCCCGGCCTGGCGGGCGCAATCCTCCACGTAGTCCACCGTGCCCTTGTCTTCGGTCGAGCCGCGGGCGCACGCCAGATGCAGCGGTCCCTCGACGCCGAAGGCGCGCAACGCGTCCACCAGCCGTTCGTGCAGCGAGTTGAACTGGTCGCAGCCCTTGGGGATCAGGCCGCGCTCCATGGCCTGTTCCAGCCACGTCCATTGAAAGATGGCGCTTTCGTAGAGCGTCGTCGGCGTGTCGGCGTTGTATTCCAGGAGCTTCGCCGGGCCGGTGCCGTCGTAGGAGAAATCCATCCGGCCGTAGAGGTTGCGGTGCCGGTTCGGCCCAGGTTTCCGCCACGTAGTCCCAGAACGGCGGCGGGATGGCCAGGCGGCGGAGGATCTCCTCGTCGCCGACGGCCCGTTCCACCACCGCGAAGCACATCTGCTCCAGTTCCTCCAGCGGTGTCCTCCAGGTCGTCCTCGATCTGGCGCAGCGAAAACCGGTAGTAGGCGCTTTCGTCCCAGTAGCGATCGTTGTCGATGGTATGGAAATCGAAGCCGTGCTCGCGCGCCGTCTCCTTCCAGTCCTCGCGCTCGGCGACGGGGATGCGCTGCATCGGGCGGTCCGGCTCTCCCCGGATCAGCCGCTGGCCGAGCCGTAGGACCGGGCGCCCGACCCGAACCCGCCGCGCGAGACCGTGTAGGCCTTGGTGGCGGGGCGCGCGGCCGCCGACTTGGCGACGGTGGTCTTGCCGGTGCTCGGCGCCCGACGTTCCTGTTGTCGGCGGTGCGGAAATTCTTGGAGTTGTCGGCCGAGCGGTACAGCGGCTGGGTGGCCGCGCCGCCGCGCCCGCCCAGCATGCTGCCCATCATGTAGCCCATCATCAGCGGCATGAAGATGGAGCCGCCGCCCTCGGACCGGTACGGCGCCACCTCGCACTGCTCCGCCCCGAAATCGGCCTCGCAGGCGGCCTGGTCGGTGTACTTCGGCGCCACCGCCGCGTGCTGGTCGGCGGCGATCTTGTACTGCTCCTCGCACTGGGCACGGCTGGCGCCGGGCGCGTCGATGCATTGCTCCACGCTCTCGTAGATGCTGGCGTCCACTTGTGGCTCCTCGCACGCGCCGAGCACCAGCGCTCCGCTTCCCATCATCACCAGCGCGACCGACCGTGAGCGTTTCATGATTTCGTCTCCGTGTTTGGAACCTGCTTCTGACTATCTACATAGCGCTTGAACGGCGAAACCAAAACCGCAAAGCCGCGAATTCGAACGGAGGGTCCGACGGTCCATGCTCATACGCCCCCTGCAAGCCGGCGACCGCGCCGCCTGGGACCGCCTGTGGTCCGCCTATCTCGACTTCTACGCCCAGGATCTCGCCCCGGAGGTGACGGACGCCACGTGGCGCCGCCTGGTGAATCCGGAGCAGGATCTCCACGGCCTCGGCGCGCTCGATCCGGCGGGCGAATTGCTCGGCTTCGTCCATTACCTCTTCCATCCCGTGACCTGGTCCACGGGCGACCGCTGCTACCTGGAAGACCTGTTCGTCGCCGAGGCCGCCCGGGGTCGCGGCGCCGGTCGCCGGCTCATCGAAGCCGTCTACGCCGCGGCCGACGCGCGCGGCGCCGACCAGGTTTACTGGTTCACCCAGGCATCCAACACCACCGCCCGCGAACTCTACGACCGCGTCGGCCATCTGACGCCCTTCGTCAAATACAGGCGGTGAAGGATTTCGGCTGAAAACCAACCAGCGGCAGATTTATGCCGAACTTGACCATGTCCGATCGCCAACTATCATGTGCTGACAAAGGGCACGCAGATGCCCGTAACCGCGATTGCGGCGTGTAGGCGGCGAGCGACACGCCTTCACGGAAAGAGCCATGGGTGGAGCACGTTCGTGGACGCAACGTCATTGAAGGGGCGAGACTCTTATCTCGTCAATCATTGCTGGTTGGAGACCCGGGACCTGGATCAGGCCCGAGAGGCCATGGGCCAGATGTGGGAACGTCACCGGTCCGTGCTGAAACGCGGCCGCAAGTACGCATTGCGATGGCATCAGGCCGGGCTGGCCAGAACGACGCTCAGCTATGGTCGTACGCCCAGCTGCCTCGCATCGAATGCGGTCCGATCAGTGACGCGTTCCGCGTATCCATCCACCACTCGGGCCGTTTGACTCACTGGGTCGACGGCCGCCAAGCGGTCGCCACGCCGGGGCGAGCGGTGGTACACAGGCCCGGGCAGGACCTGAAGCTCGAAACCGAACCCTTCGCGCTGTTTTTGCTCACCTTCGACGGTTCCTTTGTGCGCCAGAGCCTGGAAGAGCGGTTCGAAGGCACGTCGCCGGACGCGGTTTGGCCGACGGACTTCCCGTTGACCACGCCTTCGGGAAGGGCGCTGAAGGAGTTGACCCGTTGGACGGCGGGGGAGCTCGATCGTCCCGAGGCTTGGATCGTGAAATCCGACCGCGCCGCGCGCAGCCTGGAGCGGACGTTGCTCACGTTGTTTCTCGATTGTGTGTCTCATCGGTCGCCGGTGGATAAGCGTCATGCCGACGACCTCGGCGAGCGGCGCGTCCGGCAGATCGAAGACTGGATCGACGCCCATTTCGCCGATCCCATCGGAATCGAGGATCTCGCCCGCATTCCGGGTGTGAGCGGTCGATCCGTGCAAACCGCGTTTCGCCGCCTGCGTGGCTGCACGCCGATGCAGGCCGTCCTGCGCCGACGGCTCGAAGCCTCCCAACGGTTGCTGAGCCAGGCCGCTCCCGGAACGACGGTCACGCACGTCGCCACCGCGTGCGGTTTCTTTAATTTCGGCCGGTTCTCCCGTCGATACCACGATATGTTCGGCGAAGCCCCCTCG
>CAVPAM010000029.1:0-60761 GCA_963701445.1 uncultured Alphaproteobacteria bacterium | reverse complement strand
CGTTGAACGGCGGATTGGCGAGGATGTAGTCGGCGCGCAGGTCCTTGAGTTCGTCGCGGTGGAAGCTGCCGTCGTTGTTCCAGCGGATATCGGCGTCGATGCCGCGCACCGCGAGGTTCATCTTGGCCAGCCGCCAGGTGGTGTGGTTGCTCTCCTGCCCGTAAATGGCGATGTCGCCGATGCGCCCGCCGTGCTCCTCGACGAACTTTTCCGACTGAACGAACATGCCGCCCGAGCCGCAGCACGGGTCGTAAATCCGGCCCTTGTAGGGCTCCAGCATCTCCACCAGCAGCCGGACCACGGAGCGCGGCGTATAGAACTCGCCGCCGCGCTTGCCTTCGGCCCCGGCGAACCCGCCGAGGAAATACTCGTAAACGCGGCCGAGGATGTCCTTGGAGCGGTCGGCCTCCTCGCGCATGCCGATGGTGCCGATCAGGTCGATCAGCTCGCCCAGCATGATCTTGTTGAGTTGCGGGCGCGCGTAGTCCTTGGGTAGCACGCCCTTGAGCGAGGCGTTGTTCGCCTCGATCGCAAGCAAGGCATCGTCGATGATCTTGCCAATGGTGGGCTGTTTGGCGTTGGCCTGAAGGTGCGACCAGCGCGCCTCCTTCGGCACCCAGAAGACGTTATCGGCGAGATACTCTTCCGGGTCCTCCGGATCGGCGAGGTCTTCGGCCATCAGCGCCGTGCGTTTGGCCTCGAAGGCGTCGGAAATGTATTTCAGGAAGATCAGGCCAAGAGCCACATGTTTGTAGTCCGAGGGCTCCATGTTGCCGCGCAGCTTGTCGGCGGCGAGGAACAGCGTAGCCTCGAACCCGGAGATTTCGCGCCATTGCCATTCCGCTGCTTCTTGTCGGCTTTGGTTTCGGATCGCTTTCCGCGACTTCTCGCCATTCCGTCCCCCCGGGTCAATGATGCATGAACGATGATATACCTATGATAGTCATAGGTAAATTTCTATCAACCAGTGTTCAACGTTGATACGGTTGGGCAATGATCGGTGATTTTGTGATTGAGAGAAGTCACTTTGTTGTCGAACATTCAAGTGCCTGATACGCCGATTGCCCCGTCCGCCATCTCGCTCAAATGCTTCCGGCACACTTGCAAGAGTGCGGAGATCTGCCGCCTGTGTTCGATGGCTTCTTTCGTATAACGGCCTGAGACGTAGTTTCCATTTGCCTTACCCCTCGGCGCTCCGGGGGACTTGCCGCCGTGCAGGCGACATCTGCCGTTCTTCATCGCCGGCGCTTGACACATCGACCGCCGCCTCGTTTTCGCCAGGCACCGTGGCGCCCGGTGAATAGGCAAGGGCGCTTGCATGGGGTTGTTCAACACATTCTCTCCTGCCCCCTCCCCCACGTTCGACGTTTCCGACAATGGCTTGCCCTCCTTGATGAACATGGACGTGTTCGACCGTGACCTTTTGTTGGCCTTTTCCCCTGTAACGCTGCAGCGCTTCCATCTGAGCGGTGTAGGTCCGCGACAATTTGTTTGCATGGGCGAGGTGTTCATGGCGCAGCGCGCGGGTTTGCTCGGGGTGCGCCGCTCGCCGGTAGGATTCCATTGTGGCGTCGTGACAGGCCACCATCTGGGCGGCGAGCATGCCTTCGACTTCATCGCTTGGTCCTATGCCCGCGAGCGCTACAAGCAAGGCGCGGCGTTTTTTGTCCTGGATTAGCCGATCAGCTTGCGAATACCAGCAGCTTTGGAGCACTTGATCGATCAGATTGTGATTGAATGAATTGGACCTCGAACCGCCTATGACCTTTAGCAGGGGGCGGGTATTTTCATTTTCTAATTCCTTGTCAGTATTTATTGTCAGCTTTGTCATATTTATTATCCTAAAAGGTGCTTACCCCCGTTGTATCGGTCCTCTGATTGCCCAACGTCCAAGGGCGAAGGGTCCATCCGGTAGAGCTGAGCATGTGGTCGCATGCTCAGCTCATACAGGTAGTTCCTCTGGGTCAGCTTCGGTAAAGGTTTAACGAAAAAGAGTGACGCAGGTGACGCAGGTGACGCAAGGGTTCCTATAACAGCGATATGACCACTTTAGTTGTATTTAAAATCTACAATACAACCTCAAACAGCGCTTCGATGTTGTGATTACCGTGCGTCACATGCGTCACGCACGTCACTTGTCCGCCCGTTCCCAATATCGAACGCCCTTGGCACCTCTTACCTTACATCGCCGCCAACCTAGCCGCTCCATGATCGCCATGATTTGGTTTTGGTCCGCGCGGCGGATCGTTGATTTCTGAAAGCCGAGACATTCCTCAGCAACCTTGCCAACAGTCGTTCGTGTTTGTCCGACCAGATAGTCGCTGACAGTTTCCTCCCACACGTCGAATTCGAAACGGGCCTCCTGCTCTGGCAACATGTGCACCTGTTCAAAGTCACGATCAGGCCACCAAGCCTCATTGGCACGATAGGCGTTGACAGCTTCGGCAAAAAGCTGATCGCGGTCGCGCGCCAAAGCTGCCAAGTCGATTTCTCCGCACCTGACCGGCCAAAACCGGCGACTACCGGTTTCATCGCGCAAGTACGCGTCTTTATTGGTTGTCCCTAAAAACACGCATTGCCTAGGCTCGTGAATTTCCACGCGACCATACGGTGGCCGATAGATTTCCACTTGACGTGTCAGGAACGACTTCAATTGGGTAACTTCGCTTTTGTTAAGCGCCGCCAGTTCGGCAACTTCAATTAACCACTTGCCGCGCAGGTGTTGCGACGCATCCTTTCGGGCCACATCGCAAGAAAGGCTGTCACTGAACCAGTCACCGCCAAGGATCCGGCAGGCTGACGACTTGCCGGCGCCCTGTGGTCCCTCAAGAACGAGCATATAGTCGACCTTGCACCCCGGTTCGTAGATCCGCGCGACCATGGAAACAAAAAACATGCGACCCACTCGACGCGTGTACTCATTGCTTTCAACGCCGAGATACGTCGACAGCCATTCTTGCAATCGCGGCCGACCGTCCCATTTTAGGTCATTGAGATACGCTCGAACGGGGTGTATTTTATTTCTTTGGGCGACAAGCCCGATAGCTTCGTAAGTGGTGTCCTTTGACGTGTGCGGTAGGCCCGCTATTTGAAGCCATTCATGCACGGTCGAAACGTCCACGTCAGAGATCGGCTTGCCATCCATGAGCACCTGACGGCTCATTTCGTCGTATGAAAAGGCGTAGCAACACGGCAAATCGCTTGTGAGAGCTCGGACTGCATTCGCAAGATTGCTTAAAGCCTGGCCGCCCTTTCCTTTGATACATCGATCGGACCAGTCGTCGGTACGCGCCTTCGTCTCAAGCGTCCTGCCAGCCTCGGGTTTCCACACCGGATGTTTATGACAGAAGGGTACCAGATCATCCGTGTCGCCACCATTGTCGAGCCAATCCGAAATATCGCCTTTGTGCGGCAACCCGGGCAATTCGACGATTTGTACAGTGCTCGCGACGGGATGCAGGTTGGCGGCGACGTCTTCCGCATGTTGGCGGCCGGCGTCGTCGTTGTCGGGCACGATATAGACAGTGAGCCCGTTGAAGTGGCGATTCAGGTCTGGCGTCCATTTGCCAGCTCCACCGGCGTTACAACTGGCAACGAACCCGAGCTCCGCGAGGCGGTCTGCGTCCTTTTCACCTTCTACAATGATGACGCAGATGGGCGTCCTTCGCTCCATGTCTTGCAGCCGGTAAGGCACCTTGGCGACGCCATTGACGGACCATATCCATCCTCCCTTGCCGTCGGGCCGACGTTGCGCAAACGCTTTGGGCTCGTATCGCACGACCTGGTATTGGACGTTGCCATCGTTATCGCAGTAATCGTATGTGCTTTGAATACGCCGTCCGGGCCGCGTTTCCTTACGATCGCCAAGGTCAATTCCCAGTTCATCCCGCATCCACGCAATGGCTGAGCCGTTGGACCTCCCAGTTTTGTGCGCGATGAGATGGAGCACGCCGCCCCCGATATTGTTCTCGTGGTCGTGCCATACGCCCTTTTCGGTATCGACCGACATGCTACCGTGCGAGCCATAACGCAGTTCACCGTTGTTGGAGAGAGCCTTGTTGGGTTCGCCGAGAACCCGCCTTGCGACGGCTTCCATGTGTTGGCTGAAATTCGACCCCGGGTTCATAATGCACCCCCAAGGTCTTGATGTTTCTTCGCGATAGTTCTAAAATTATGAATAGGATCATTGGAACGGCCCTCGGTCGCGCTTTCCAGAGCGCTCCGGGGGTTTTTTCGTTTCGGCGCCCGCATTTTTACAACTCCTCAGGAGTCAAAATCGCTGGTGCTGCGGCGCGATCGTGCCGCTAACCAGTCGTCGAGGTCCCTAACGCGATAAACAACAATCCTTGGACCCGCCTTCGAGTATGGAGGGCCATCCCCTCGAAGACGCATTTTCGCTAGTGCCGACGACGAAACTTTCGTATGAGCCGAAGCCTGCGGCGTACGAACCCAATGGTCAGGATTGAATTCCGATTTTTGGAGAGGTCGCATTGATCAATTCCCTTACAGCCTGATGTTAAAGGATGAAACAGCCGGAAACCATCGGCCTGCAAAGGAAGATATAGGAATATTGCCTTATACTCAGGGGCGCCACTTCGCGAAGTCATGCCCTTGAAAATCTATGAGCCCGATCCAAAAAGCAGTGCATGACATCAAGCTCTTGCAATGCGGTGCACGAGCAGCCGGATGTTGGCGATGAGGACCCAAGCGACGGCTCTGACGATGGAGGCCTCGAAATCCTTTGGATGGAGGCGATCGCGACAAAGTCAAGCGAGGGTGTGCTCGACGACCCGGCGGCGGGGGAGCACCTCGAAGCCTTCTGCGGTTTTGGAACGACTGACGATTTGGACGGTCCATTGACCGAGTTCGGTGCGGAGTTGAGTTATTTGCCGGTGTGCGCACTATGGGCGAACAGGTGGCGCAGTCAGGGAAAGAAATCCCGGATGGATGCGACCAGCGGCACTGCGCCGTCGGGATTCTGCGACGTTGGCGCCAGGAACGATTGCCGCAAGCAGAGATCCCATGGTGTCGAGCAGGATATGCCGCTTGCGGCCTTTCGCCGTCTTTCCGGCGTCATAGACGCTTGGGCCGCCGCTCTCGATGGTCTCAACCTACTGGGTGTTGATGAGTAACCCTTAACCCTCCGGCGGAGGCCGCGATCGTTCAGCGCTTCCGCTGGTCGGCCATGATGCGTTCGATCTGGTCCGGCTCGCAGTGCTGGTCGACGAGGAACTGCCGGAGGCCGCCGGTCCAGGACCGCACGTCGGCGAGCAACTCCTTCAGGCTCTCGATGCCGCGCGCGGTGAAGGCGGTGATGCCCTCCTCGGTCCCGTCGTGGACGTGGATCATCTCGCCGTAGTCGATGTTGTCGGGGTTGGCGGCGACGACCTCGATCAGCTCGGGGTTCTCGCCGATCATCATCGCCACACGGGCGAGGCTGTAGACGCAGGTATCCCGGGCCATCAGGCGGCCTGCGGCTCTCGAACCCGTTCGGCAGCCCAGTTCCACGGCAGCAGGTCCGCAAGGCGCGAGACCGGCAGGTTCGGCATGCGGGCGAGGACGTCGGCGAGCCAGGCTTGCGGGTCGACGTCGTTGAGTTTGGCGGTGACAATCAGGGTGTACATGAAGGCCGCCCGCTGCCCGCCGCGCTGCGATCCGGCGAAGAGCCACGCCTTGCGGCCGAGCGCGGCGCCGCGCAGGGTGCGTTCGGCGGCATTGTTGGTCAAACAGATCCGCCCGTCATCCAGGAACCGGGTGAAGGCGTCCCAGCGTCCCGGCTTGTCGACCATGTAGTCGATCGCCTTGGCGACGGGATTGTGCTTCGACATCTGCGACCGCTCGATGCGGAGCCAGTCGTGCAACGCCTCGACCAGGGGCCGCGAAAGCCGCTGCCGGGCGTCCCGGCGCGCCTCGGCGGTGAGGCCGTTGAGGTCGCGCTCGATGGCGAAGAGGGCGTCCATCCGCTCGACGGCTTTCAGGGCGACCGGCGATATGGCATGGGCGGGTTTGCCCTTGCGGACGGCGTCGGCAACGTCGGCCAGCTCGAAGAACTTGCGCCGGGCATGGCTCCAGCACAGGGCGCTGGCCAGCGGCGCCGGTTCCCGGCCCTCGCGGTAGAGGTCGTTGTAGCCGCCATAGGCATCGGCCTGCAGGATGCCGGTCCACCCGGCGAGATGCCGGTTGGGATGGGTCTTCTCCCGGTCGGTGGAGAAGAAGAACAGTGCCGCGGGCGGGGCGCCGCCGGCGAAGGGCCGGTCGTCGCGGACGTAGGCCCACAGCCGCGCCTGCCGTGTTGCGCCGCGAGCGAGCAGCGGCACCGTGGTGTCGTCGGCGTGCAGCCGCCCGGCGGCAAGCACATGGGCCTGGATGAGGACGTGGATCGGCTCTAGTGCTGCCGCACAGGCTCCGACTTGGTCCGCCAGGGTCGAGAGGCTGAGGTCGACGCCCTCGCGGGCATAGCGCTCGGCCTGGCGGTTCAGCGGCTGGTGCTGTCCGAACTTCTCGAAGAGGATGGTCGCCAGCAGGTTCGGGCCGGCGAAGCCCCGTGGGGTGGCATGGAACGGCGCCGGCGGCTGGCTGATCTTCTCGCAGTCCCGGCAGGTGAACTTCTCCCGGATCGTCTGGACCACCTTCCACTGCCGCGGCACCACCTCCAGCGTCTCGGTGATATCCTCACCCATCTTCACGATGCGCGACGAGCCGCAGCAGGTGCAGGCCGTCGGCGCCTCGATCACCACCCGCTCGCGCGGCAGATGCTCAGGCAAGGGTTTGCGGGCTGGACGGCGGCGCTCGAAGGCGGCGACCTTGGTGGTGCGGGCGGCCGCACGCTCGGCCACGATCTCGTCTTCGGTGGCGGCTGTCTCGAGGTCCTCGAGCTGCAATTCCATCTGCTCGATCAGCCGCGCGCGCCGTTCCGAGCTGCGGCCATACTGCTCGCGGCGGAGCCTGGCGATCTCGAGGCGAAGATGCGCGATCATCGCCTCGGAGGTCGAGACGATGGCACGGGCCTGTGCCAGCTCGGCCTCGGCGACCCTGGCCCGGGCCTCCGAGGTGGCCAGTTCGGCGCGCAGTCGGGCGATCTCGGCAGCGGTCTCGGACATGGCGAAAGCTACCATACCCGGCGGCCAGATCCCAGCAAAAACAGCCGATTAGCCTCTCTCACCCGGCCTTCGCCGGGCGCTGCGTCCAGCGCGGATTGCGCCAGTCGATGCCGTCGAGGAGATAGCCGAGCTGGGCCGCCGAGATCGCCACGGCACCCCCGTTCCCGCCCGCCGGCCAAACGAACCTGCCGGCTTCCAGGCGCTTGGCGTAGAGCGACATGCCGATCCCGTCGTGCCACAGGATCTTCACCAGATCGCCGCGGCGGCCGCGGAAGCAGAAGACCTCCCCGCCATGCGGGTCGCGCCCCAGACCCGCCTGCACCTTCAGCGCCAAGCTGTTCATGCCGCAGCGCATGTCCGTCACGCCGCCCGAAATCCAGACCGTCGTGCCGGCCGGAAAGGCGATCATGAGCCCTCCAGGATCGGCAGCAGCCGCGCCAGCACGGCCGGGGCGATCGAGGCCGGAACGATCATCCGGCGTCCATTCCGCAGCACGATCTCGATCGTCGCCTCGCGGGCCGGAGCCGCGCCCACCGGCGGCGGTGCCTCGCTGATGACAGGCGATGCCGCACCCGACGCCAGCGTCACCGCCGTGAACATCGGCACCCCGCTGCCGAGCCGACCGGCACGGTACTCGGCCCGCCAGCGGGTGAGCAGCGATCGGGATATCCCCAGGCGCCGAGCCGTCGCCGAGCCCTGGCGATGACCCCGCAGGCTCTCCTCGACGATCCGGATCTTCTCCTCATCGGTCCAGGTCCGCCGGCGACCGACGTCGTCAGCCGCCAGAACCTCAAACTCCGAAATGACCTTAGCGCATGCCATAAGGCATGCCCTTACCCGCCCTCATCACCCCAGCAAAGACGGCCGCCGCCGGAGGGTTACCATCAACAAGCACAATTATCCGGAAATGCCTACCTCATGACCCCGACGATGAGATATCCGGGCTAAAGGCGCTGCGCGCCTGGTTTCGCCCAATCCCTGCGCCAACAGCACAATCAATCAGGGGCTGCAGATCCTGTGGGTCGATCAACAGGGTTCGGTTCCCAGCCGTAAATTAGTCGTCGGACAAGCTTGATCGGAAATGGCACCATCCTGGCGGCTGGATCCCACCTATAGGCAAGACCACTGAGGCATAGACGCAAAAGCGGTGGCTCGAAGCCGGCTCCGTGCCGACGCCACCTCGCCACTCCGCGCCAGTAATAGATCCGCGCCGCCGGTCCGCCTGCGATGGTTGGCGGCACCTCCACACCGAGAAGTTCCCGAGCCGCGTAGGCCTGCGCGCGGAGCACATTGTGGGCACTATGCCGCTCCAGGCTCGAGAAAATAGCATCCCAGTCCAATGCCGCGTTCGCATTCACCATCCGGGCAAAGTCGGTGAGGCCGCGCAACGAGATGACCCCGTTTCGATGGCAACCGTTGTGCACCATGTCGTGAAGTACCCTGTGCAGCAATTGGTCCTCGCCCGACGGCACCAATGCTTGAGCATCATTGCACCGCCGAGGAATTGCGCGTCGGCGAAGTGCCGTGACCGGTAGAAGATGCGCCATACTCAACAATACACGGTGAAGGTCCAACAGTGCGGGCCCTCCCGCCCGAGCCAGGTACGTGTAGGCGTGCTCGCCGGCGCCATATTCGACGGCGGGGCGGTAACCGAGAAATTCTGCAGCTCGAACAGCCCTTTCGATCTCGGACGGATCGAACAGAAAGTCCAGATCCGTCACCATTCGAGAGCTCATCGCTTCACCCTCGGTGAGCAGGGCCGCGCCACTCTTCAGCACCAGGGGAACAAGATCCGCATCGTTCCAGACCTTGATCACTTCGATCAGCTGCTCACGCATGCGCTCGTTGCGGGTTCGATTGAGATCGTGAAGGTACGCCAAATAGGCGCCGACGTCCGGCGGCAGCCGATCACCAAGTCCCGCGGAGTTGATCGCAGAGTGCAGCTCCGGCGTCACCAGTTCCTGATTGGCGAACGCCAGCGCCGACTCCCAGTCGACATCTGCAAGAAAATCGCCGAGAGGCCGACCTTCACCTTGGCCGCGCCGCAAGATAGTCACGACGGTTTCAGCGTGGGGCGGCAGTCGAACTCATTGTGCCCATGTGCGAATAGCATTAACCGCTTCAGCACCATCGCCGTAACAAAGCTCGATCGTCGGTACCCGCCGCAACAGGTCAATCAGCCGGTCTATCGTCTCTCCCTCGAAACGGTTTGACAATGGATAAAACTGAGGCAGGAACCGATCGAACGCCTCGACCGGACCCAGGCGCAGAACACTCAGCGGCGCCCCAGACACGTATCTCGGAAAAGCGATCAACCCGATGGGAACCGAAGGCGCGGCTTCAGTCGATTCCCGGTCGCGTGCAGGGCTGAAGTACCGGACGGACTGCCCGTCGGCGCGCCGATGTACGGTCAGGCACTCGACTTCCGGGGCGGTTTTCGCGATCACCGACCAGGCGCCCCTCTTGAGACACAGTGCCGTCGGCAGCGGTCGAACAGACGAGAGACGGTCGCGATCAAAGACCGTTATGTCGTCCGCCGCCAGTGCCCAGCCGTCGAGAACGAGGCTTGCCGCCAGCGTGCTCTTGCCCGTGCCGGCCGGTCCCGGGAGAACAACGGCCGATCCATCCCTGCACACCGCTCCCGCGTGGACGACCGCGAACGCCGCTGCCCGGCCGATGGCAATGCGGACGAGCGCTGCCTTGACCATCGGCACGACCGCTTCGAGAGCGGCGCACCGGTCAATGACACGGTCGCCATCGATCAGTAGATAACCGTCGGCGGCGTCAACCAGGGTGCAAATGACCGGTGCGGAGCCCAACTGGGCCGAACCGAGGTGGCCCAGTGCCTCATCCATCGCCCCGGACAACGATGCCGGCAGTCCGCACAGTTCGATGTCACTGTCGAGTATCCGGTAACCAAGCCGCCGGCACGCGGCTGACGGCGGCATCGCAGCCAAAGGTAACGACGGATCGACTCTCAACGGAGACAACCCGTCTTTTTCGTCCTCCGCCGCGCCCTGCGATGGCCCATCTCCAAGCAACCCCAAACCGCGCCATTCGGCCAGCGTCGACGCCACGTAGTTTGCCGCGCGATCCACGGGCACTCCGCAACGTTTCTCTAGCAGCGCTCGAATGCGATTTTCGCTCCACCCTTCGGCGAAACAACACCAAAGCAGGGTCGATGCCTGGTTGAGCCGATAGATCCGCTGCGCCCGCGGGTCGAGCAAGACGGCCTCTTCGTCCAGCAGATGCAAGCTCGCAGGCGCGTCGCATGCTTGCCTTGGGCTGCCTTGCTTGCGCAACGCGCTTTTTGTGGATTGACCAATCAAGGGGCAGGCATCTCTACTCCAGGGACGTCACTCGCTGGTGGTTCCCCCAGCGCATAGGTGAGGATACCATCTAATCCCCATCCGGCAGTGCCAACAGTCTCTAGCGAGTTTGTTATCGCAGGATACATTGGCGCCGCTATCAACAAATTTTGGCGATAGACGCAATATGTTCGGCAGGCCGCGCGACGTTTCTTTTTTATTTATTTTTGATGTTTTTCACTTTTTAGCTACTTTTCTTTTTTTGGCTTCTTTTCTTTTTTCGGGCTCTTTTCTTTTACGCCCCCACCGCTGGCAGCGTCCGCATAATTGCGACCATCGGCGGCCAGCAGGAGCGCGATTGCCGGGGGTGTCACCAGCGCGAACCGTCCACACTTCGCGATAAAGTCCCGCCGCTCTTTAGATAAACGGTTATGGTTTTCCATCAGTCCAACTTCCTAACATTCCCGCGTAGTCCCCATCGCGGGTGAGCATCCTGCAACGGCCACACTTAAAACATATTTCATATTGCGCCTATTTGTCAACCTTGCCGCGCAGCTGGGCGCAATCGTTCGCGGCTACGGCGCCGTCGAGAACAGTCTGCACTGGGTCATGGACATGACCTTTCGCGACGACGAATGCCGCGTGCGAACCGATCATGCTCCCGCCAACTTCACCTCCATAAAGCACATGGCCCTCAACCCTCTCCGAAACGCACCAGGAAAAGACTGGCTCCGCCTCCGGCGCAAAGTCGCCGCTTGGGACGACGACTTCCTGATCAGCCTCATAACCGCATGAGCTTTTCACCCGATTCCCCTGTGCTGAAAACGCTGGCGATGTTTTGTTTGCGGTGATTCCTTCGGCGGATTGACAAGGAGGGATCGGTGCGGGGATCGAACGGGCGAAGCGGAACGCTTTTCAGCTATGTGGATTTGGAGGCGCGGGTCCCAGGGCGCCATCCGCTCCGGTGGATCCGGGCGATCGTGGAACTACTTTGCAGGGTATTCCGGGTTGCCAATTTCAAGGCACATAATCCGAACCCCTCGCGCGTTAGCGCCTTCGCATAGTTCAAATTGACGCTCGATAGCCATCCGAAGGAAGCCTTTGGGATCGCTGTGCCAAGCTCGACCGAAAAGGTAATACACCTTCTTGTGCTCTAATCGAGGAAGGCTTTGCACGATGTCATTTGCATTGTCTCTAGTAGCGACGACATTAGCCGGTGGGTACAGCTTTACATGCCGATTAGGCCAATGAAAGCGCGCCAAGGTTTCCATATCTTCGGACGTGACGAGAATCGTGTGTTCAACAGGGACATGCTGATCCAGCCAAAAACCTGCAGCTGGGATATCTATTCTACCATGTCCGGGCTCCGAAAGATGACGAACCGAGCCCACAACCATAAGGCCGCACAAAAATACAGCCGAAATCCGTGCAAACAAAGGACGGTGAATGGTTGTTGATGCTCCAACCCCTAACAACACCAACAAAGCCGGACCGCCAGTTATAGTATAGCGCGGATGGATCGAAGCTCCCGGGAAAACGATATAGGCTAACAACGGGCCAGCCACAGTAGCTGCAAAAGACATCAAGATGATCAATCTTGCCGTTGGTACGAGTGTCCGAATGCCCGTATAGGCGAGGAATGCACATGGAGCCATAGCGGCAATAGCAATCGGTATATAGGGGAGAGCCGCTCTCATGCCCTCAGCGTGCAAGTCCTGAGAACTGGGCACCAGCGTGTAGCCCGACAACATCGACCATACAAGGCCAGGGACAACAAGCATGTCGATGTCATAAATTGCACCTGAACGACGACTGGTAAGCAACAGTGCCGAAACAACGACGAGAACGCAGCCTGCTGTAACCACGACGCAGGATGCTAACCAACTAACAACAGGACGGGGACGCTTGATCAGAAGTGCCAGGATCAAGCCTCCAACCAAAAAAACACCGTAGTAGTGGGTGCCAACAAGAGCCAAACAAGCCAAAACAAAGCCAAATCCGAGCCGGTGCGTTTGACCCATGAGGTAACGAGTCAACAACAGCGTTGCTACCGCAGAGAGCGCCCCCATCATTGAATACATTCGTGCTTCTTGTGCGTGGTGAAGCAAATAAGGTGAGACAGCTGCCAACCAAGCTGCCCATCGTGCCGCCCTCCGATCGGCAATTACCAGTGCGATCCAGGCTGTAGCGGCGACGGTCACAACAGACAGGATGGCGCTCAGTGATCGTAACGCCCAAGCCAATTCTCCAAAGAGCGCTGACCAGCCCTTGAGGAGAAGAAAATAGACGGGAAGGTGTTGTGCTCCATAGTTCCCGAAGAACACATCGTCGAGAACCCCGTGCCACGATAGTTGAATTCGTTTCGCTGTATCCACCTCGTCCAACCAAAGCGCGGCGTCACCAAGGTTGATCAACCCGAGAACCATGGCGACCACCACAGCGACGGCCAACCAAATGTCGATACGTTGGAACGCAGTTCCGTTCACTGAGGTGGTCCTGGAAAATTGGACAGTTTGTTAATGTGTATTCCACCGTTTGAGGGAGGAATAGGAAGATGACCACACGACGTCGGTTTCGACACCGGAGCGTTTAGCTATGGACGGTTGAACGATAAAAGCGACGACTGGGGAGAGTTTTCCCGAACGGAAATCTACTTTGTTCAGGCTGTTTTCGCAAATATGCGTCGGCCCCTTCCCCGGTCCGCTCAAGGCCGCCGCCATCACTTCCGGTCGCGGTCGCTTGGCGGGCGGTCGTCGGGGGGCGTTTCGTCGTCTTCGAACAGGATGCGGTGGGCGGCGCCGTCGAGGTCTTCGAATTGGCCGGACTTGAGCGCCCACAGGAACGCGCCGAGGCCGAGGAGGCCGAGGAACAGGGCCAGCGGGATGAGCCACAACAGGACGTTCAAGACGCGGTTCCCCGGTTCAGTCTGAGGGCGTTGACGATCACCACCAGCGACGAGGTGGACATGGCGATGGCGGCGAACAGCGGCGTCACGAAACCGGCCACCGCCAACGGTATGGTGAACGGCATTGTACAGAAACGCCAAGGCCAGGTTCTGCCGGATCAGCGCCGCCGCCCGGCGGGCGACGCCGAGCGTTTCCGTGACCGGCGCCAGCAGCGAACCCTGGAACACCACGTCGGCGGCGGTCTGGCTGACATCCACCGCCGTGGACGGCGACATGGAGACATGGGCGGCGGCGAGGGCGGGGGCGTCGTTGAGGCCGTCGCCGACCATCAGCACCCGCCGGCCGCCGTCCGCGAGCTCGCGCAGGCGGCGGACCTTTTCCGCCGGGCTCTGGCCCGCGCGCCAGGTGTCGATGCCGGCGGACGCGGCGAGCGCCTCCACCGCCGCCGGCCGGTCGCCGGACAGCAGCTCCACGCCATAGCCGCGCGCCTTCAGTTGGCCGATGACCTCGGCGGCGTCGGCGCGGGCCCGGTCGGCGAAGACGAAACGCGCCGGCGCCGCGCCCGGACGGGTGAACCAGAACTCCGGCGAGTCGCGTGGCGCTTCTGTCGCTTTTGGCGCTTCCGGCGCTTCGGGCGCGTGGTCCTCCGCGATGCCGCAGAAGGCCCGGCTGCCGAGACGGATGTCGCCCTCCGGCGTTCGCAACAGAAGGCCGCGGCCGGCCACCTCGGCGACGTCGCGCGCCGGCGACACGGACAGGCCAGCGGCCGCCGCCGCGCGCGCCAGCGCCCGCGCCAGGGGGTGCTTGCTGGCGCCGGCGAGGCGCGCCGCCCGGGCGAGGGTGTCGCCGTCGATATCGTCCGGGTTGGCGAGCTCGGGGCGGCCCTCGGTGAGCGTCCCGGTCTTGTCGAACACCACCGTGTCCGCCTCCGCCAGCCGCTCGAACGCCGTTCCCGACTTGACCAGGGTCCCCAGCCTGAGCAGCCGGCTCGACGCGATCACCTGCACCGCCGGGATGGCCAGCGCCAGCGCGCAGGGGCAGGTGATGATCAGCACGGCGATGGCGGTGAGCAGGGCGTCGGGCCACGGCGCTTCGCCGAGGAACCGCCAGCCGAGGAGGGTCGCCAGCGCGAGGCCGTGCACCACCGGCGCGTAGAGCCGCGCGATCCGGTCGGCGAGGGCCACGTGCTGGCCGCGCTCGTGTTCGGCGGCTTCCACCAGGCGGGCGATTTCGGCGAGCAGGGTATCCTCGCCGACGGCGGTGATCTCGATTTGCAGCGGCGCGGACAGGTTGAGGGTTCCGGCGAATACCTGGGTTCCGGGGGCGGCCGGCACCGGCACGCTCTCGCCGTTGATCAGGCTGGTGTCCAGCGAACTCGCGCCCGCGATGACGCGGCCGTCCACGCCGATCCGCTCGCCCGCCGTGCTCAGCGCGGTCATGCCCGGTTCGACCCGCGAGGGCG
Source organism: uncultured Alphaproteobacteria bacterium (assembly GCA_963701445.1). Lineage (GTDB taxonomy): Bacteria > Pseudomonadota > Alphaproteobacteria > Rhodospirillales > Defluviicoccaceae > CAKZLS01. The sequence continues at coordinate 45,985 of CAVPAM010000029.1, read as the reverse complement.
GGAGGATCCGCTTGCCGCCCGACGGGTCGAGGACGGTGATGGCGGTGGCGCCGAGGGTGAGCAGGTGCTCGGCGGCGGAGCGCGCCTGGCCGCGCGCGCGGATGTCGAGGTAGCGTCCGACGAGCAGGAAGAACAGCAGCGCCACGGCGGAATCGAAATAGGCGTGCTCGGCGCCGATGGCGGTCTGGTGGAGGCTCATGCTCGCCGCCAGGACGACGGCCAGCGAGATGGGCACGTCCATGTTGGTCCGGCCGATCCGCAGCACCGCGATCGCCGAGCGGAAGAACGGCACGCCGGCGTAGGCGATGGCCGGCAGGGCGATCAGCGCGGAGATCCAGTGGAGCAGGTCCCGGGTCGCCGGCCCCATGCCCTGGAAATGGCCGGCCCACACCGAAACCGAAAGCAGCATGATGTTGCCGGTGGCGAAGCCGGCGACCGCCATGGCGCGCAGCAGCTCCTTCTCGCGCTTTTCGCTCGCGCGCCCGATCACCGCCGGGTCGTAGGGCATCAGCTTGTAGCCGAGACCGGTGACCGTCGCCGCGAGGTCCTCGGCCAGCGCCTCGCCCGGCCGCCATTTCAGCGCCAGCCTGCGGGTGGTCATGTTGACCCGCGCCGAGACCACGCCCGGCTGGCGCGACAGCACCGATTCGATCAGCCAGACGCAGGCGGCGCAGTGCAGGCCGTCGATCATGAGGTTGAGCGACTTCAGGCCGCCGTCCTCGTCGCGGACATACGCCTCGTAGTCGATGGGGGCGGCGTCCTCGTCCGGGATCAAGGCGCGTTGTTTCGGGTCGATGACCCGCCGGCGGTAGTACCCCTCCAGCCCGAGCCCCCGGACCAGGTCGTAGGCGGCCCGGCACCCCATGCAGCAGAAATCGCCGCCGGCCAGGGATCCCTCGGGCACCTCGGATCCGCAGTGCGTACAGCTGGTCATGGCAAACCGCGCGCGCCCGGGGCCGCTATCGAGGAGCGGGGGGCGAGGCCAACGGGAACGTCAAGGGACGCTGATCCGGCGGCTCATCTGGAAGTTTTCGCCATCGTGGTGGGCATGGATCCGGGCCTCCCACTGCCCGGACAGGGGAACCTCCACCGTTCCGCCGTACCGGCCCTCGCCCCGGTGGTCCAGGCTGACCGTCCGGTCGAAGCCCTCGTGGGTGGGGCGGAACAGGGTGGCCTCGACGCTGAGGCTTCTCAAGGGTTGTCCGTCGCGGTCGGTAAAGGTCGCCTCCAGGTCGCCGCGCCGGTCGCCGGACGCCGGCGTCGCGGGCGAAAAGGCGAGCTCCATTTGCCAGCCGCGCCGGTCCTGGGCGTCGGCCGCCGCGAGGGCCTGGTTGTAGGCCAGGCCCTTGCGGTAGTGGTCCTTGGTTTCCAGGCCGGGAAAGGTGCCGACGGCATAGAGCACCAGGACGACGTTGACGGCGATCACCAGCAGCATGCCGCCGACAAAGATCCACGGATACCACCAGCCGGGTTGGCGGGGGGCGGTTTGGCGGGGCGAGGCCATCATCGGTTACCCATCATCCGCTACCCGTCATCCCTTACTGGCCGGGCCCGGCGAACACCGTCGCGTGCTCGACCACCTGGCCCGTCTTGTTGTCGGTGAGCACGAACTCGAGATCCGTGGCTTTTCCGTCCAGGTTGTCCCGGGGCACGGTGACGAAGACGCGGAACGGCGCCACGTCGTCCGGCTTGACGGGAAGCTGCACGCTGGGAACGCTTTCCGTCTGATGCCCGATCACGGCCATGGTGGCGCCCTCGATGCCGGCGGTGGCGAGCGTGTAGGTCTTGGCCTCGCGTTCCATGTTGAGGATCTTGAAGGTGTATCCGTTGCGGATGGAGCCGTCCGACAGTTTGACGAACATGGGCGAACGGTCGTGAAGAACATTGACCTCCAGCCGGCTGCGCGTCGCCAGGCTGAACACCATCACCGAGGCGACGAGGGTGAGGACGGCGACGTACACCAGGATGCGCGGGCGGAACCAGCGCATGCGGGTGGGCTCGTTCTTTTCCCGGGCCAACTGGTTGTTGATGGAATCGTAGGTGATGAGCTCGCCGGGCAGGCCGAACCGCTCCATGATCGAGTTGCAGGCGTCGACGCAGAGCGCGCAGCCGATGCAGGCCATCTGCTGGCCCTTGCGGATGTCGACGCCGGTGGGGCAGACCTGCCAGCACATGCCGCAGTCGACGCAGTGCCCGCGGTCCTCGAACGACTGTCCGCGCCGGGCGCCGCCGCGCGGCTCGCCCCGCCATTCCTCGTAGGTGACGATCAGCGAGTCCTCGTCGAACATGGCGCCCTGAAAACGCGGCCACGGGCACATGTAGATGCACACCTGCTCGCGCGCCCAGCCGGCCAGCACGTAGGTGGTCGCGGTGAACAGCGCGGTGAACCCGTACAGCGCCATGGACGCCTGGCCGGTGAAGAAATCCACGACGAAGGTCGGCGCGTCGGTGAAGTACATGATCCAGGCGCCGCCGGTGAGCAGGGCGATGACCAGCCACGCCGCGTGCTTGGCGATCTTCTTGAAAATCCGGTCCGCCGTGATCGGCCCCTTGTCGAGCCGCAGGCGGGCGTTGCGGTCGCCCTCGATCTTCCGTTCGACCCACATGAACAGGTCCGTCCAGACCGTCTGCGGACAGGTGAACCCGCACCACACCCGTCCCGCCAGGGCCGTGACCAGAAACAGGCCGATGGCGCCCAGGATCAACAGGCCGGTGAGGTAGTAGATTTCCTGCGGCCAGATCTCGAGGCCGAAAAAGTAGGCCCGGCGGCCCGGCATGTCGATGAGCAGCGCCTGATCGGGAGCGCCGGGACCGCGATCCCAGCGCAGCCAGGGACCGATATAGTAGAGGCCGAGGAGAACCCACAGCGCCGCCCACTTCAGCTTGCGGAAGGTGCCCTTGACGCTGCGGGGATAGATCTCCGGCCGGCTGGCGTACATGGGCTGCTTTTTCGGCTCGGGAGGCTCGTTCGCGGTGTCGGCCCGCGCCGATGGCTGGCGGACGCGCCGGGCGGGCTTGCCGTCCACATTACCGATGAATGCCGTGTCGGCGGTGGCCATGGTCGTCCCTTCTCGTTCGTCGGTTTCCGTCGTTTCGAATGCCATTGCGTCGATCGCCAAAATGAACAGGGCGCCAAAATAAACGGGGGAAGATCGCCACGTTAAAAACCGCGTGGCGTCTCCCCCCGGAAAGTCGTCCCTATATTAGTTGTTATTAATATATTTATGCCGCCGAAACGGTCGAGGCAAGAGCGGACTACTGACCTCCGCCCAGCGAGTGAACGTAAATGGTGACCTGCTTGACCTCGGCGTCGTCGAGGCGTTCGCCCATCGGCGGCATGACCCCATGGCGCGGCTTGGTGATCTGGGCGACGACGGCGTCCCTGGTTCCGCCGTAAAGCCAGATTTCGTCGGTCAGGTTGGGAGCGCCGATGTCGGCGATGCCCTTGGCGTCCTCTCCATGACAGGCGACGCACTGCTCCTCGAAGATCATTCGGCCTTCTTCCGTGGCCGGTCCCGCGCCGGACAGCGACAGCACATGATCGGCGACCGCGGATATCTGCTCGGGTTCGAGCAGTCCGTCGACGCCGAAGGCCGGCATTTCCGAGTACCGGGCCTCGTCGCTATCGCCGCGAACGCCGAACATCACCGTGGTGTGAATATCGTCGAGCGTGCCGCCCCACAGCCAGTCGTCATCCACCAGCACCGGATAGGCGGGCGCGCCGGCGCCGCTGGAGCCATGGCAGGGCGCGCAATTCTCCGCGAAGATGACCCGTCCGCCGGCCATGGCGAACTGGAGGAGTTCCGGATCCTGGGCGATTTCGGTGACCTCGAGCTCGGTGAAGCGGTCGACCCAGACCGCGCGGCTCGCCTTGACTTCGTCCATCTGCTCGGCGAACTGGGCGCGCGAGGAATACCCGAGGACGCCCGAGGTGTAACCGCTGAGCCAGGGCCAGGAGGGATACAGGACGTAAAAGCCGATCGCCCAAACGATGGTGGCATAAAAGGTCCACAGCCACCACTTGGGCAGAGGGCGTATTGAGTTCCCTGATCCCGTCCCACTCGTGGCCGGTGGTTTCCGTTCCCGTGATGGAGTCCACGTCCTTGTCGGCCATCTCTTATCCTCCGTTTTCATCCTTGAACGGGATCCGCGCGTCTTCCTCGAACCGCTTCTTGTTCTTCGGCCGGAACGCCCAGAACACGATGCCGAGAAACAGCAGCATGAGCCATACGACCCATAGCGAGCGCGCCGTCTCGTATAATTCGGTCAAGTCCATGTCGACACCCTACCGGTAGTCCGCCTGGGGGTCGTATTCGGTGAAGTCCACCAGCGTCCCAAGCATCTGGAGGTAGGCGATCACCGCGTCCAGTTCCGTGACGCGCGACGAGTCGCCATCGAAGTCGCCGACAACCGCCTTCGGGTAGCGTTGAAGCAGGGCGTCGGTGTCGCCGGCGTCGGCGTTGGCCTGGGCCGCGAGGTCGTTCGCCGCCTCGGCGATCTGCTCGTCGGTGTACGGCACGCCGACGATCCGCAGCGTCCGCATGTGATCCGCCGCGTCGGCGAAGTCGAGCTCGGTCTCGGCCAGGAAGGGATAGCCCGGCATGATCGACTCCGGCACCACGCTCCGGGGGTCGGTCATGTGAGCCACGTGCCAGTCGTCGGAATACTTGCCGCCGACACGCGCCAGGTCCGGGCCCGTCCGCTTGGATCCCCACTGGAAGGGGTGATCGTACATGCTCTCCGCCGCCAGGCTGTAATGACCGTACCGTTCGGCTTCGTCCCGGAACGGCCGGATCATCTGGCTGTGGCAGAGATAGCATCCCTCCCGCACGTAGATGTTGCGGCCGGCCAGTTCGAGCGGCGAGTAGGGCCGGACACCGTCCACCTTCTCGATGGTCTGTTCCATGGTGTAGAGCGGGATCAACTGGACAAGTCCACCGATCGCCACCGTGATCAGGATGCAGACGGTCAGCAGGATGACGTTTTTTTCGAGTATTTCGTGTTTCATGAGCCGGCCCTCCTATTCCGCCGCGCCGGCCGGAACGTGGGCGGGCTCCTTGAATGATTCCTCGGTGCGCAACTCGCCCTTGATGGTTTTCCAGAGGTTGTAGACCATGATCAGGGAGCCGGTGAGGAACAGGACACCGCCGAACGCCCGGATCACGTAGTACGGATGCATCGCTTCCACCGTCTCGATGAACGAGTATTGCAGGAAGCCCAGCGAGTCGAAGGCCCGCCACATCAGGCCCTGCATGATGCCGGAAATCCACATGGCGGTGATGTAGAGCACGATGCCGATGGTCGAGATCCAGAAGTGATAGGTGACCAGCCGCAGCGAATACAGGCGCTCGCGCTTCCACAGCACCGGCACCAGATTGTAAACGCAGCCGAAGGTGATGAACGCGACCCAACCGAGGGCGCCGGAGTGCACGTGGCCGATGGTCCAGTCGGTGTAGTGGCTGAGCGAGTTCACCGCCTTGATGGACATCATCGGGCCCTCGAAGGTGCTCATCCCGTAGAACGCCACCGAGGCCACCATGAAGCGCAGGATCGGATCGGTGCGCAGCTTGTCCCAGGCGCCAGACAGCGTCATGATTCCGTTGATCATTCCGCCCCACGACGGCATCCACAGGATGATCGAGAACGTCATGCCCAGGGTCTGCGCCCAATCGGGCAGGGCGGTGTAGTGCAGGTGGTGCGGTCCGGCCCAGATATAGAGGAAGATCAGGGTCCAGAAGTGAACGATGCTGAGGCGATAGGAGTAGACGGGCCGGTCGGCCTGCTTGGGAACGAAATAATACATCATTCCCAGGAACCCGGCGGTCAGGAAGAACCCGACGGCGTTGTGGCCGTACCACCACTGGGTCATGGCGTCCTGAACGCCGGCCCAGACGATGTAGCTCTTGACCCCGAAAAACGACACCGGCACGGCGGCGTTGTTCACCAGGTGCAGCATGGCGATGGTGACGATGAACGCCAGGAAGAACCAGTTGGCCACGTAGATGTGGGGTTCCTTGCGCTTGATCAGCGTTCCGACGAAACAGACCAGGTAGGTCACCCAGACGATCGTCAGCCACAGGTCCACGTACCATTCCGGTTCCGCGTATTCCTTGCTCTGCGTGATGCCGAGCACGTAGCCCGACGCCGCCATGACGATGAACAGCTGATAGCCCCAGAACAGGAAATTGCCCATGGCCTCGCCGCCGAACAGCGATGTCCGCCCCGTCCGCTGAACCACGTACAAGGAGGTGGCGAACAAGGCGTTGCCGCCGAAGGCGAAGATCACCGCGGACGTGTGGACGGGCCGAAGCCTCCCGAAGGTGGTCCATGGCAGATCAAGGTTCAGAGCCGGAAACGCCAGTTGAAATGCGATCACCGTGCCGACGAGAAAACCGACGACGCCCCAGAAAACCGTCGCGATGACGAACTTCCGAACGAACATCTCGTTGTATTGAACAGACGTATGAGCCCCGCCGGTGGCCGCGAGCGCTGCGTTCATGACCTACTCCCGCATAAAACAAACGCGGAAGGCATCCGATTCGCCTTCCGCTGTTTCAACACTTTTTTATGTATTTTACTGCCGTCGACACACACCGAAAGACACCAGGACAGTGTATAAAGTCATTCAATTTGCCTTTGCCAACTGCAGTTTAGCTCTTTTATGCCGCAGTGCAGCAATGCGTGAATATCATATTTTGCCGAAGCATTGAAGTCAACTCCATGGCGTCCGGCGATGACCCGGCGGCGCGGCGCGGCGCATGGCAAAAAAGCCATTCCGGGCGGATCCATGACCCAGTCCGGATTCTTTGCTCGGCTTTGCCACTTCGCGAACTTATCATAGGCTCGGGATCGACTTTATCGCGAGCTTGGGGCCGGCATGGACGCCAGGGAGTTGCAGGCATGATTTCCAAGGAACTTCGCGCCGTGACCGGTCGCGGGGTGGCGGCGATCGCGTTCGCGGTCTTGCTGCCATGGTTGGGGGGGTGCGCGGACGGCGCCCCATCGACCGGTGCCGAGGAATCGCGTCTTCCCGCCGCCCGGCAGATGATCGTCGCCGCTCACCCGCTGGCGGCGGAAGCGGGGCGGGAAATGCTGAGGCGCGGAGGCAGCGCCGTGGACGCGGCGATCGCGGCCGAAATGGTCCTGGGGCTGGTGGAGCCTCAGTCCTCGGGAATCGGCGGCGGCGCCTTCCTTGTTCATTTCGACGCGAAGGCCGCGAGCGTCACCACCTACGACGGCCGCGAGACGGCTCCGGCGTCGGCCACGCCGCGCATGTTCCTCGACGCCGAGGGGCAACCCCGACCGTTCTACGACGCTGTCGTCGGCGGCCTCTCCGTTGGAGTGCCGGGGCTGTTGCGCATGCTGCAAATGGCGCATGGAGAGCATGGAAACCTTCCCTGGGCGGACCTGTTCCAGCCGGCCATCCGGCTCGCCGAAGAGGGATTTCCGGTTTCGCCCCGGCTCCACGCCATGATCGCCAAGGACAGATACCTCAAGACCTTCCCGGCGGCGGCCGACTATTTCTACGAGACGAATGGCGCGCCGCTTCCGATCGACGCCATCGTCGTCAACCAGCCGTTCGCCGACACCCTGAAGATCGTTGCCAGTGAGGGAGCGAACGCTTTCTACACGGGCGCCATCGCCGAGGACATCGTCGCCACGGTGCGTCTGGCGCCCCGCAATCCCGCCGGCATGACCGTCGCCGATCTGTCCGCCTATCGGGCCATCGAGCGTCCCCCGGTCTGCCTGTTCTATCGCGCGTGGCAGGTTTGCGGAATGGCGCCGCCGTCGTCGGGCGGCGTGACCACCCTGCAGATCCTCGGAATGCTGGAACGCTTCGACTTGGCCGGTATCGCTCCCGACTCCGTCGAGACCGTGCACATGGTGGCGGAGGCCAGCCGTCTCGCCTTCGCCGATCGCAATACCTATCTGGCGGATCCGGATTTCGTGCCGGTGCCCACCGCCGGGCTGCTGGATCTCGGTTATCTCGCCGAACGGGCCGGGGCGATTTCCGGTCGCGCCATGGCGGGACCGGTGGCTCCCGGCAGGCCCCATGGCGTCACGGCGGACGCGTTCCGCTGGGCTCCCGATGGTCACCCGAGCCTCTCCACGACCCACCTGAGCGTGATCGACGCGAACGGCGACGCGGTCTCCATGACCGCCAGCATCGAGAGCCCCTTCGGTTCCCGGCTGATGGTGCGCGGGTTCCTGCTCAACAACCAGTTGACGGACTTTTCCTTCGTTCCGGAGCGGGACGGCGTCGCCGTGGCCAACCGTGTCGCGCCCGGCAAGCGGCCGCGCAGTTCCATGGCGCCCACGCTGGTGTTCGACGACGACGGACGGCTGTTCATGGCCATCGGCTCGCCGGGCGGCTCGCGCATCATCGGCTACGTGGCCAAGACCCTGACGGGCGTTCTCGATGGCGGGTTGGACATTCAGGACGCCATCGATCTTCCCAATTTCCTCAATCGCAACGGTCCCACCGAGTTGGAGGCCGAGACCCCCATCGCGGGCTTGCAACCCGTTTTGGAAGCCTTGGGGCACGAGGTCGTCGTCCAACCGATGACCAGCGGTCTCAACGGCATCGCGGTGACCGGCGAAGGGTTGCGCGGAGGCGCCGATCCGCGGCGCGAGGGCGTGGCGCTCGGCGATTAACCCGGTCGTGGCGCGGATCGGGGGTGCGCTCGCGTGGGGATATGCGGTATGGAGAGGAAAATCTGGACTTTGGCGACTTCATGACATCTCCCGCGATTTCCACGACATCACCGCGCGTTTTCCTCCAGGCCGGCCGCGACCGGCGGGTCGTTCAGGGACATCCCTGGGTCTACTCCAACGAGATCCGCATGGATCCCGATACCAAGGCGCTGCCCTCGGGTACCGTCGCGACGTTGCATCGCGTGGACGGGAAGGCGGTGGGGATCGGAACGTTCAACCCCCATGCGCTGATCGCCTTTCGCCTGTTCGATCGCGATTCCGGCGGTCAGTTGGACGAGGCGTTTCTCCTTCGTCGCCTCAAGCGGGCGCTGGATCTGCGGGAACGGCTGTTCGCCAAGCCGTTCTACCGGCTCGTGCACGCGGAGGCCGACGGATTGCCGGGACTGATCGCCGACCGGTTCGGCGACGTTGTTGTGCTGCAAATCAACACGGCCGGCATGGAGGTGCTGCGTCCGGCACTTGTGGCGGCGCTCGAGGACCTGCTCTCTCCGTCCGCGATCGTGTTCCGGAACGATGCCCGCGCCCGCGCGCTGGAGGGGTTGGAGGGCGAACCCGACGGTTCGGAGCCCGGCGACAGCCGGGTCGTGAGGGTGGAAGAGGACGACCTTGTTTTTAGCGCCGACCTCGGCTCGGGTCAGAAGACGGGCTGGTACTTCGATCAGCGCGACAACCGCGCGTTCGTCGCCCCGCTCGCCGCCGGCGGGCGCATGCTCGACGCCTACTGCTACGCCGGCGGTTTCGCCATCGCCGGGGCCAAGCGGGGCGCCAGCGAGGTCATCGGCATCGATTCCTCCCAGCCCGCCCTCGACCTTGCCCGGATGGCCGCGGACGCCAACGGCGTCGGCGCCGCGTGCACGTTCCGCAAGGCCGTCGCGTTCTCCGAACTGGAACGGCTGGGCAAGTCGGGCGAGCGCTTCCGCGTCGTCGTCGCCGATCCGCCGGCGTTCGTGAAGTCGCGAAAGGATCTCAACGCCGGGCTTCGCGGTTACCGGAAGCTGAGCCGTCTCGCCGTGGCCCTGGTCGAGCCCGGCGGTTTCCTGTTCGTGGCATCGTGTTCCCACAACGTGGCTCCCGACGCGTTCGCCATGGAAGTGGCGAAGGGACTATCGTCCGCCGGCCGGTCCGGGCGGATCATCCGGGCGGCCGGTCCGGGACCCGATCACCCCATCCATCCGCACCTGCCCGAGACCGCGTACTTGAAAACGCTGCTGCTGCAGGTGGATTGACCGGAAGAGGCAATCGGCCGCCGCCGGGGGATTCGCTTTCGCCCGTGTAACGCCCTAAACTTCATCAACCGTTGCCGTTGGGCGATGGATCTTCCCGCTTGACGTGGGCAAGTGGAGGAATTTCGACCGGGAGTATGGCGGAAACACATGCCGGAGCACCAATACCTGCACGATGTCCTGGTGCTTCTGGTGGCTCTGCTCGTCTTCGTCCCCCTGTTTCAGCGGCTCCGGTTGGGCAGCGTTCTTGCCTATCTGGTCGCCGGCATGGTTATCGGGCCGTCGGCCCTCGGTCTGGTCGGGAGCCTCGAGGGTACCCGCGCCCTCGCCGAGCTCGGCATCGTCTTCCTGTTGTTCGCCATCGGCCTCGAACTCAGCTTCGAGCGCCTGCGGCTGTTCGGCCGCAAGGTCTACCTGCTGGCCGTCGGGCAGGTCGTGCTGACGACCATCGCCATCACCGTCATAGCCCGGTTCGCGTCTCTCGACGGCACCGCGGCGCTGATCGTCGGCGGCGTCCTGGCGCTGTCGTCGACGGCCGTCGTGCTCCAGCTTCTGAGGGAACGCGGACAGATGACCGGTCAATTCGGCCGCGCCGTCATCGCCGTGCTTCTGGTGCAGGACCTGGCGGTGGCGCCCATGCTGGTGTTCATCAACACCGCCGCCACCGCCGAGCGCGCGCTGTTCGGCCCCCTTGGCATCGCCGCCTTCAAATTCGTGCTGGTGATCATCCTGATGGTCATGGTGGAACGGATCGCCCTGAGGCCGCTGTTGCGGCTGGCGGCGGGGACCCGCGCGCCCGAGGTTTTTACCGGCGCGACCCTGTTGATGGTGCTGGGCGCGGGCTGGGCCACGGAACAGGCCGGCCTGTCCATGGCCCTCGGAGCCTTTCTCGCCGGCATGATGGTCGCGGGAACGGAATTCCGCCATCAGGTCCACGCCGACATCCAGCCCTTTCGCGGCCTCCTTCTGGGATTGTTCTTCATCACCGTCGGCATGACCCTGGACCTCGGCTTCGCCGTCGAGCGCGCGGGGACGGTGGCCGTGCTCGTGGTGGGCCTCGTGGCGGTCAAGGCCGCCGTGATCGCGGTACTGGCCTTGCTCCTCGGTCAGCCGGTCGCGCGGGCCCTGGCGCTCGGGGGGTATCTGTCGCAGGGAAGCGAATTCGCGTTCGTGCTGTTGACGTTGTCCGCGTCCCTGGGGCTGCTCGGCGGCGAGCACGCGCAATTGCTGACGGTCGCCGTCGGCGTTTCCATGGCCGTGACACCGGCCGGGGCTCAGATCGTCCGGCAGCTTGTCTCTTCCGACGCCCGGTCGGCGCGGTCGGTTCTCGGTAATCTGGCATCCGAGGAGGGTGAAATCAGGGGCCACGTGGTGGTGGCCGGTTTCGGTCAGGTGGGCAAGGCGGTGGCCAGATACCTGGTTGGCGAACGCGTGCCGGTTCTGATCCTCGATTTGAGCGCCCCGCGCGTGACGGAGAGCCGCGCGAGGGGCTTGCGGGTGTTCTACGGCAACGCAACGCGGATCGATGTCCTGCGCGCCGCCCAATTGGACCGCGCCCACGCATTGGTGGTGGCGGTGCCCGATGCCGCGACGGCGGAACAGGTTACGGCCGTGGCGCGACAATCCTTCGCCGACCTGCGCATATACGCTCGCGTGCCCGACGAGGATTGGGGACAGCACCTCAAGGTCATGGGCGCCGACGCGGTCGTGGTCGACGGCTTGAATACCGCGCTCGAATTGGCCGAACGGGTGATGCTGGTGTACGAGCCCGACGCGCCCTCGAATGACGAATTGGCGGTATCCGGGGAGCACCCTCCCGGCGGGTCCCGCTAGCGTCGAACCGGTTTGGTGCATCAGATCAAATAATCATCCGGCGCTGTTGCAAAAAAGCAACGAGTTAGGGCTGGTTGGGGTTCTCATACCAGATCTTGTGGGTGCGCGGGTGCATGGTCCCGATAAATGTGATTTTTTTGTTGCAAGGCGAGTTGCGAACGAATATGAACTTGACGACGTTTCGACGTCGAGGGGGTGAATAGCCTGAAAACTGGTTAAACGGCGGTTCAACTGTTGGGCAACCGTTGCTCCTTGCGTTTGACCGGTTAACTATGCTCAGTAATGAGCATCGCGCCGGCCAATTTCGCGCGGTCCGCTCATTGATTTTGTAATTTTGGTTGAAGCGAAATTTAAAAATTAGGGATCTCTACAATGGCACTGACTGAATCCAACGCCGCCGTCAAGATGGAGCCGCGCACGTCCGATGACATCGCGGCGAAACGGGCGCTCGTGTTTCCTGGGCAAGGATCGCAATCCGTCGGCATGGGGAAAGAGTTGGCCGACGCGTATCCGGCGGCGCGCGAGATTTTTCAGGAGGTCGACGACGCCCTGGATCAGAACCTCTTCAAGTTGATGTGCGAGGGACCGGAAGACCAACTGACCCTGACCGAGAATGCCCAACCGGCCCTGATGGCGGTCAGCATGGCCATTCTCAATGTATTGCGTAAGGAACATGGCATCGAGATCCCCCAGGTCGGCCGGTTCGTCGCGGGTCATTCGCTCGGCGAGTATACGGCCCTGACGGCCGCCGGCAGCTTCACGGTCTCGGACGCGGCCCGTTTGCTCCGGACCCGGGGTCTGGCCATGCAGACGGCGGTTCCCGTGGGCGAGGGCGCCATGGCGGCGCTGATGGGGTTGGATCTTGAAACGGCCCGCGAGGTGGCGGCCGAGGCCACCCGGGACACCTACGACGGCGCCGTTTGCGTTGCCGCCAACGACAATGCCCCCGGGCAGATCGTCATCAGCGGAAACCGGGTGGCCGTTCAGCGCGCCCTGGAAATCGCGGCGCTTCGCGGCGCGCGGCGGAGCCTGATGCTGCCGGTAAGTGGGCCCTTCCACTGCCCGCTGATGGCGCCGGTCGCCGATGTCATGGCCGAGGCGCTGCGGAACGTGGACGTCAAGTCTCCGGCCGTGCCGCTCGTTTCCAACGTCACCGCGCAGCCGGTCACCGAGCCGGAGCAGATCCGCGGCCAGTTGGTTCGCCAGGTGACCGGGATGGTGCGCTGGCGGGAGAGCGTGCTGTTCATGCACTCGCACGGCGTCGACGAACTGGTGGAGATTGGAACCGGTAAGGTGCTTTCCGGTCTTGCCCGGCGCATCGAGAAGGGCATGCGCGGCGTTTCCGTGGCCAACCCGACCGACCTCGTGGCACTGATCGAGACTATCTGATAGCTGATCGTTTTCCACCATTATCTTCCGTTCGAGGGCCCGCTGGGCCCTCGTCGCTTTTGGGGCCGGCTATCGCGTGGCGATCATGAACAGGCGGCGAAACGGCAAGACCGTTCGGCCGTCGCGGGCGGGCGGGTAGGCGTCGGCGATCCGTTCCGCGTACTCGCTCAGGAACGCGTCGCGATCCTCGCCCGGCAAGGCGTCCAGGAACGGCCTGAGCGCCGCTCCCTTCGTCCATTCCACCACCGGATTGTCCCCGTCCAGCCGATGCCAGTACGTGGTCTCCCATACGTCCAGGCATGAGGTGATGCCCGACAGCATCTCCAGGTAGACTTCGGGCGCATGAACGGGCTCGGGGCGGAGCAGCGGGAGAAGACGGTCCCTCCAGCGGGCGTTGGCGGCGGTTTCCGCGATCGCCCGGTGGGAGGGGGCGTCGAAATTCCGCGGCATCTGAACCGCCAGTTCGCCGCCCGCCTTGAGATGACCGATCAGCCTCGGAAACAGGACATCGTGGCCATCGAGCCAATGCAGGGCGGCGTTGGAGAAGATCAGGTCGACGGCTTCCCCGGGGGACCACGCGGCGATGTCCCGTTGAATCCAGCGGATCGCGCCGCCGCCGGCGCGCGCCTCGCGCCAGCATGGCCGCCGACGAATCCACGCCGGTCACCCGGGCGCGCGGCCAGCGGTCCGCCAGCAGCCGCGTGATGTTGCCGGCGCCGCACCCGAGGTCGCGGATCCGGGCGGGCGCGCTCTGCCGGATTCGCGCGATCAGGTCGGCCGCCGGGCGCCGGCGGGCTTCGGCAAACGCCAGATAGGTCCCCGGATCCCACGACGGCGGGGCCGTTGAGCGTGCCATTGGCCGTCACGCCGTCCGGGTATGACGGTGGTTCGCCGGCAGCTCGATCCTGAAGGTCGTGCCCCCGGGGCCGCTTTCCGCCAGCTTCAGGGTTCCGCCATGGGCGTTGATGATCTCGCGGGCGATAACGAGCCCCAGGCCCGTGCCGCCCTTCCGGGCCGTTCCGGAAAACGGCTGGAACAGCCGCTCCTGGGCGCTTTCCTCGATCCCCGGGCCGTCGTCATGGACATGGATAACCAGGGGATCCCCATCGCCGGCCGCCTCGATCCGGACGGTTCGCGCGCCGGCCTGGGCCGCGTTCAGCGCGAGGTTGCTGAACACCCTGTACATCTGTTCCCGGTCCGCTTCGACCTCGACGTTCAGGCCCACGCCCTCCACCGCTGCGAGACCCGGCGATTCGGCGGTGGGACCGCGGATCGTCGCGTTCAACTCGGACACCAGATCGTTCAACACGAAAACCGTTGGCTGGATCGATATCCGGACATCCCGAACGAAATCCAGCGTCTGGCCGCAAAGCGTCACCGCCCGGTCGATGGCGCCGCTGAGCCTGGGCGTCACCCGCCTCACCTCCGGATCGTCGATCGATGCCAGGTGCTCCGAGGAGAGGACGGCGGTGGACAGCGCATTGCGCAGGTCGTGATTGATCTTCGCCACCGCCGCGCCAAGGGCGGCGAGGTGCGTTTTCTGGCGGAGAGCCCCGCGCAGATCCTCCTGCATGGACGCGAGTTCCCTTTGGGCGACACCGATTTCGTCGCTCCGGTCGGTGGGCGGGATGGTCACCAATTCGTCCTCCGGGTTCTCGCGGAACCGGGTCATGCTGTCGGTGATCTGCACGATGGGCCGGACCATCAGCCATTGCAGGCTGAGGAACACCAGGCCGGCGGTGAACAGGGAAATGATGATGGAAAGCTGCAGGATGCGAACCGAGAAGGCCAGCATTTCCTCGCGCATGGGCGCTTCGTCCAGCACCACCTCGATGGTGGCGTCGGGATTGTGAGGCGACGCCGCGACCACCCGCATGACGCGGTTTTCCCGTTGCAGCAGCGTCAGCATGGCGTCGCCGATCCATGCCGGGAACATGACGTGCCGGAGGTCGAAGGTGACGTCCGCGGAAGGCGGCATGTCCTCGCTGAGCATCAGCGTCGGATATTCGGGACCCCGCAGCACGATGCCGTACGCGCCCGCCTGAAGCAGCAGATCCATGGCCAGTTTCTTGCCGACCACCTTGTCCGGGCTGGCCTCCACCGCCAGAACGGCCAGGTTGGCCTTGGCGATCTGATCCTCGAGGTAGGCCTTGCGGAATCTCGATACGGACGGAACGTAGATCAGCACCTCGGCAAGCATGACGAACAGCATCGTCAACGCGAGCAGGCGCGCCGAGAGTCCCCAGGGCCGGGACGGGATCCTACGTCTTTTCCGAGCCATGCCCGGGATCATACCACCGGTCGCCGACAGTTAAACCACGATCACGGCTGCCGGCGTCAACCCAGGCGCGCCAGCAGGCGAACGATGCACCGGGTTCGGTCGCTGAACAGCTTGGGGGTATAGAAACTCCCGGCGGCGCGCTTGTTGATCTCGCCTAACGTGGGGTAGGGGGCGACCATGGAGGCGACCGCGCCGATCTTGATTTTCTCGCTCATGGCCAGCACCCACGTGTGGATCAGGTCTCCGGCCCGGGCGCCGACGATTCCGGCGCCGAGGATGTGTCCGCGCGGCGTGGTGACCACCTTCACCAGCCCGTCGGTCAACCCTTCCGCCTGGGCACGGTCGTTCTCGTGATATGGCCAGCTCAGGATCCGGACGTCGCCGTGCTTTTCCCGTGCCCGTTCGGCCGTCAGGCCCACCTGGGCCAGTTCCGGCTCGGTGTAGGTGACCCAGGGAATGCACCGGGTGTCCTGTTTGGCGGGGATGCGGAACAGCGCGTTCCGGATGACGATGCCGGCGTGATAGGAGGCCACGTGCGTGAACTGGAAGCCGCCGGCCACGTCGCCGATGGCGAACACCTTGCGGTTCGTCGTCCGCAGGCGGGCGTCCACCTGGATGCCCTTGGGGGAATAGGCGATGCCCGCTTTATCGAGGTCGAGGCCCTCGACATTGGGCCGGCGCCCGGCCGCCACGAGGATGTGGGACCCCTCGATCACGCTTTCCTCGCCGTTTCCGGCCACGGTCGCCGCGACGCCCGACGGCGCCTCGCGCACCGAAAGGACCTCCACGCCCTCGCGGATGTCGACCCCGTCGCGCTTCAGGCGGTTCAGCACCACTTTCGTCAGATCCGGATCGTCCTTGGGCAAGGCCGAGAATTTTTCGAGCACCGTGACGCGCGCGCCGAGGCCGCGATAGGCCTGGGCCATCTCGATCCCGATGGGTCCTCCGCCGATGACGATGAGGTGTTCGGGAATCTGTTGGAGGTCGAATATGGTCTCGTTGGTCAAGTACGGGACGCCGGAGAGGCCGTCGATGGGCGGGACCATCGCCGACGATCCGGTCGCGACGACCAGCCGCCGGGCGTTGATCCGGGTCTCGCCGGCCTCCACCTGGGTCGGACCGGTAAAGCGCGCGGTCGCCTTGACGACCGTGACCCCGAGCCCCTCGAAGCGTTCCACGGAGTCATTGGGAGCGATGGCGCCGATGACGCCGTGAATGTGATCGTGAACGCGCTTGCCGTCGATGCCGGTCAGCTTCGGCATCGATCCCGAAGCGTCCGGCGTGGCGGATGTGTTCGGCCGCGTGCGCCGCCGCCAGCAGCGCCTTCGACGGAACGCATCCGTAATTCAGGCAATCGCCGCCCATTTTTCCCTTTTCGATCAGGACGGTGGACGCGCCCATTTGCGCGGCCCCGGCCGCCACCGACAGGCCGCCGGAACCGGCCCCGATCACGCACATGTCCACGTCCAGCATCTGGGTCATCTTCACCTCGGGGTGTCGAGTGGTTGGGATCTCAGGTCCGTTTGCCCTTGTATCGTTTGTAGACCACCGGAATCAGCGACAAAAGGCCAAGACCCACGAGACCCGCGAGGATCTGGGGGGTCACCACGCCGGTGAGCGAAATTTCCTCGTTGGCGTCGAACACGCTACCCAGTCCGGCGCCGAAAATGGCGTACACCGCCGTGCCGGGAATGATTCCGAAGAACGTGCCGATGACGAACGTCCTCAACCGGACGCCAAGGAACGCGGGCGCCAGGTTGACGAGCCAGAACGGGAACAGCGGCACCAGACGGAGAACCAGCATGTAGCTCAGTTCGTTCTCGCGAAATCCCTCCTCCATCTTGCGAATTCCCGGACCGGCGCGCTCGCGCAGGAAATCCCCGACCGACAGCTTCGCGGCCAGAAACAGAAGGGTGGCGCCGACGGTCGCGCCCACCACCACGCAGGCTGTCCCCACCGCCGCTCCGAACAGGAAGCCGCCGGCCACCGTCATCGCGGATCCGGACGGGGGTACGAAAACCACCCCGGCCGCGTAGATGGCCATGAACGCGGCGATCGCCATGTAGAAGTGCGCCCCGATCCAGTCCAGCAGATCCGCGCGGTTCGCGCGCAGGGTGTCGAACGTCAGTTTCTCGTGCAGACCGAGCCCGAAGAAAACGGCCGCCGCGATCGCCAGAATGCCCAAGGGCACCAGGCGCGCCGCCAATATTTTTTTTCTCTCCCGCATGGTTCGGTCTCTGGTCCTTCCGGCACGTTTGCACTCCGCCGCCGCGTGCCGCGCCCACGTTTGGTCAGGGATCCCGGGGCGTTGCGAGGCGCTCCGACCCATGGTATCGCGGCGCGCCGGTCAAGAAACCTCACCTTTTCGTGACTTTCGAATTCAATCTTCGGCGCGGATTGACGTCCCGGTGCGTCGGCGCAATTGACTTCGGAGCGCCAAGGCCATATACAGCGGGCCGTTCTGCGTCGGAGCCAGCCTGTGAAACGTACATACCAACCGAGTAAGTTAATCCGCAAACGCCGTCACGGTTTTCGCTCCCGTATGGCAACCGTGAGTGGCCGGCGAATCCTCGCCAATCGGCGCCGGAAAGGGCGTAAGCGCCTTTCCGCTTGAGTCGCCGGTGACTCCCACCGTTGCACATCTGAAGCGGCGATCGGATTTCCTCAGGATTGCCAGGGACGGCCGCAAGTGGGTCGCGCCGGGTTTGATACTGCAAATGCGGTCCCGGGGCATGAAACAACGAGGGAGAGAACCATTGCCTCCGATCCGCGTGGGGTTCACCGCCAGCCGCCGTGTGGGCAACGCCGTCAGCCGCAACCGCGTGCGGCGGCGCCTGAAATCGGCCGTGCGCGAGGTACTCGCCGTTCACGCCAAGCCCGATCGGGATTACGTCATTATCGGCCGGACCGCCACGCTGACGCGGCCCTACGCGGCCTTGCTGAATGACCTGGAGACCGCGCTCAAGCGGGTTGGCGCCTATACGGACGAGCCGGCGCCTGGCGGCGGCGCGACCGGGGACTCGCGGTCATGAATCCGGTGCGTGGTCTGGCGGTTGGCCTGATTGTCGGATACAGATACCTGATCTCGCCGATCCTGCCGTGTTCCTGCCGGTTTCACCCGACCTGTTCGCGGTATGCCTTGGACGCGCTTTCCGGCCATGGTGTTCTCAAGGGGGGATGGATGGCGCTGCGGCGGATCCTGCGGTGTCATCCCTGGGGCGGATCGGGCTATGATCCCGTTCCCGAAACCGGCGGCGATCCGGCGCGCGGTTCCATTCACGATCACTATCATCCAGTTTCCCAGGGCTCGGGGCGGCGGTAACCAGGGTCCCGCCAAGGTTAAGGCACGAATTCAATGGACAATAGAAACCTGATCCTGGCGATCGTCTTGTCGATCGTGATTCTGTTTGGGTTCCAGCACGTATACGAGATTTTCTATCCAAAGCCGGATGTTCCGGTCACAACGCCCGCCAAGCAGGCCGCGACCGGGGGAACACCTCGCGGGTGCGATCAACCAGCCTCCAGCCCCGACAACGGGCTCCGTCGCGCCCTCCGTCCCCGGAAGCGTGCCCCCTCCCGCCGCCTCCAAGGCTAAAGGCCGGACCGAAGCGCTTGCCGCCGTCCCCCGCGTGCGGATCAATACTCCCAGGCTCCATGGTTCGATTTCGCTGGTAGGCGGGCGTCTCGATGATTTGACTTTGGCGAGTTTCCACGAAACCCTCGATCCCAAGAGCCCGGAGATCGTGCTGTTTTCTCCCCGCGGATTCGCCCAAGGCCTACTTCGCCGAGGTGGGTTGGGTGTCCTCCGCCAATACCGGCGTCGCTGTTCCGGGACCCGACACCGTATGGAGCGCCGACCGCGAAATACTCACTGCCGAAAACCCGGTGACATTGACCTGGAACAACGGGGCGGGTTTGACGTTCAAGCGCGTTTTCGCCGTCGATAAGGACTACCTGTTCACGATCACCCAGGAAGTGGAGAACACCGGGGACGAGACCGTCGACCTCAACGCCTATCAGCTCGTATCGCGGCATGGAACGCCGAAGGTCAGCGGCTTCTATATCCTGCACGAAGGCCCGCTTGGGCGTCTTCGACGGAACCCTGAAGGAAGTCGACTACGATGAGCTTCAGGAAGTCGGCGCATCGAACAGACGACCACCGGCGGATGGATCGGGATCACCGACAAGTATTGGCTGGCGGCCCTGGCTCCCATGCCGCAAAAAACCGTCAACACGCGTTTCGTCCACCAGCGGGTCGGCGACGGCGACCAGTATCAGGTGGACGTGCTCGGCGAGCGTGTGTCCATCGCGCCGGGCGAAACCGCGCAAACGCAGAACCGGGTGTTCGCGGGCGCCAAGGAATTGCGCCTTCTCCAGCGCTACGAGGACGAATACGACATCGAAAGACTGACCCTCGCCATCGATTTCGGCTGGTTCTGGTTCCTCACCCGGCCGCTCTCGGAGGTCCTGATCTGGGCCAACGGCTGGATCGGCAACTTCGGTGTCGCGATCCTGCTTCTCACCGTGATGATCAAGATCGCGTTCTTCCCGCTGGCCAACAAGTCGTACAAGGCGATGAGCCAGATGCGGAAGCTGCAGCCCGAGATGGTGAAGCTGCGCGAACGCTTCGGAGACGACAAGGCCCGCCTGAACCAGGAAATGATGGCGCTCTACAAGCGCGAGAAGGTCAATCCGACGTCGGGCTGCCTGCCGATGCTCATCCAGATTCCGGTGTTCTTCGCGCTGTACAAGGTGCTGTTCGTCACCATCGAGATGCGGCACGCGCCCTTTTTCGGTTGGATCCAGGATCTCTCCGCGCCCGACCCGACGACGATCTTCAACCTGTTCGGCTTGATCCCGTGGCAGCCGCCGGAACTGCTGATGATCGGCGCGTGGCCGTTGGTCATGGGCATCACCATGTTCCTGCAGCAGAAGCTGAACCCGCAGCCTCCCGATCCCCTGCAGGCCAAGATCTTCATGCTGCTGCCGGTGGTATTCACCATCATGCTGGCCCGGTTCCCCGCCGGCCTGGTGATCTACTGGACGTGGAACAACATCCTTTCCATTATCCAGCAGTGGGTGATCATGCGAAAAATGGGCGTGAAAACCTGAAGCCGCGCTCTCGGCGATGGATTGACGGGAACGGACGGCGGTGAGCACGGGCGATACCGACGAAGACCGGATTGCGGCCTTGGAGCGGGGCCGGTTGCTGTTCGCCCTGCCGTGCGAGTTCGTCATGGCGGCGGCGCGATTGGACCAGGTGCCGGCCGCTACTCGTCCCGAGATTGCCTTCGCCGGTCGCTCCAACGTGGGCAAATCGAGTCTGATCAACGCCCTGACCGGCCGCAATACCCTGGCCCGCACGTCGAATACGCCGGGCCGGACCCAATTGCTGATTTTTTTCGATCTCGGGGGCCGGCTGACACTGACCGATCTTCCCGGCTACGGTTACGCCGAGGCCCCGAAGTCCACGGTGGACAACTGGACACGTCTGGTGGACGCCTATCTGCGCGGCCGCGCGCCGCTCAGGCGGGTTCTTCTGCTGGTGGACGCCAGACGCGGGATCAAGGACATCGACCGCGAGGTCATGTCCATGCTGGACCGATCGGCCGTCTCCTATCAGGTGATCCTCACCAAATGCGACAAGCTGAAACCGACGCCGCTCGCCGGCCTCCTCGCCCGAACGGCCGCCGAACTGGTCAAGCGCACTGCCTGCCATCCGGACGTGCTGACGACCAGCGCCCGGAACCAGGAGGGCATCGCCGAACTGCGGGCCGCGCTCGCCGAATTGGCGCTGCCGGAGCCCCTCGACCATGCATGAGCGGGAGCCGGTTCGGCGGGGCACTGAATTTATTTGTGGAAATCTTCCAACCGTTGCTTAAAGTCGCGCCCCATGACCGAAAAGCTCAGCAAGACCCGTGAACAATGGCTGGCGCAGGCGCGCACCCTGTCCGAGGCGCTGCCCTATATGCGACGCCATGCCGGTTCCACGTTCGTCATCAAGTATGGCGGGCACGCCATGGGCGATCCCAAACTGGCCGCGCTGTTTGCCCGCGACGTGGTGCTTCTTCGCCAGGTGGGGATCAACCCGGTGGTGGTCCACGGCGGTGGTCCGCAGATCGGGGCGATGCTCGAGCGCCTGAAGATCAAGAGCGAATTCCTCGACGGGCATCGCGTCACCGACAAGGATACGGTGGACGTGGTCGAGATGGTTCTGGCCGGATCCATCAACAAGCAGATCGTCACCGAAATCAACGCCGCCGGCGGTTTCGCCGTCGGGCTGTCCGGCAAGGACGGAGATCTGATCCGCGCGCAGCGGCTGCGGCGCACCAAGCGCGACCCCGGATCGAATATAGAGCGGATCCTCGACCTCGGTCTGGTTGGAGAGCCCAAGGAAATCAACCCGCACATTCTCGATTTCTACGAGCGTTCGGACATCACGCCGGTGATCGCGCCCATCGGCGTCGGCCCCAACAGCGAAACGCTCAACATCAACGCCGACACCGCCGCCGGCGCCATCGCCGCGGCGGTGAGCGCCCGCAGGCTGCTGCTGCTCACGGACGTGGAGGGCGTGCTCGACAAGCAGGGAGCCCTGATCCCCCAGATGACATGCTCCGAGGCCCGGGAGTACATGGCCGACGGCGTCATCAAGGGAGGCATGATCCCGAAGATAGAGACGTGCCTGGAAGCCGTTGGCAAGGGCGTGGACGGCGCGGTGATCATGGATGGCCGGGTTCCGCACGCCCTGCTTCTCGAACTGTTCACCGAGCACGGCGCCGGAACCCTGGTGATCGCCGACTGAGCGGTTTCCCGACGCGGGGGTCAGGCCCGCCGGCGGAGCGGTTTCCTGGCGAACAGGTCGGCCGGAATGGTTTTCTTGAAGGCGTGAATGTCGGGCCCCGGGCGGCCGAAGAGGTAGCCCTGGACGTAGGTGACGCCGCACTCCCGCGCGAACGCGAGGCCCGCTTCGTCCTCGATCATCTCGGCCACGGTGGCGACGCCGAGTTCCCGGCACAGGCCGACGAAGGCCTTCATGAACGCCTTTCCCTTATGAGCCTTGCGGGCGGCGAGGACGGCGGATCCATCCAGCTTGACGACGTCCACGTCGAGGCTGGCCAGGTACTCGAAATTGGCGGCGCCGGCGCCGAAATCGTCGAGGCAGACCTGGTAGCCCTTTTCGCGCAGGCGCTGAATGAAGGTGTCGGCGGCCCGGAGGTTGTCCATGCGGGCCGATTCGGTGATTTCGAACATCAACCGGCCGCGCGTCCACGTATTGTCCTCGAGGATTTTCATCAGCCGGGCCAGATACGACAGGGAGCCCACCGATTTTCCGGAGACGTTCACGGCCACGCTGATGTTCGAGTTGAGGGGCGTGGTCGACAGCCACTGAATGACCTTGGTGGCCATGGCCAGATCGAAGTCGACGATCAGCCCGCTCCGCTCGGCGAAGGTAATGTGCTCGTAGGTCTTGCCGGGTCCGAAGCGATCGGGAAAGCGGGCCAGCGCCTCGTAATGGTGAACCGCGCCGGTGCGGACGTCGATGACGGGTTGGAAAACGGCGCGGAATTCGGCGTTGGCGGTCAGATCTCCGAACTCCCGCGCCGACTCGATCGCTTGCCTGGCAAAGGCCGAAATGCTGGAAGACAGGTCGTCGAGCGTGTTGTCTCCGATGGAGAAGCCGCGGAACTGATTGAGCGCGTAGTTCAGGCCCTCGGCCAAACTCTCGTCGTCGACGGCATCGCGGTCAATCTCGATGGTGGCTGCCACCGGGGACACGCCGGTCGAGGCCGGGTCGGCCTCGCGGGTCAGGCCGGCGACCCGGTCCTTCAGGGTTGTGACGTCCAGGTCCGGACCATGGATCAGGCCGTAGCGGTCGGAGCCGAGGCGGGCGGCGCCATTTCCGTTGATCGAATTGGCGCGCAGGCATTCGCCGACGGCGCTCAGCAGCCGGCGTTCGACCGTATCGGCCAGCCGCTTCTGCAGTTCCTCGT
The DNA here is from genome assembly GCA_963701445.1 of uncultured Alphaproteobacteria bacterium. Classification (GTDB taxonomy): domain Bacteria; phylum Pseudomonadota; class Alphaproteobacteria; order Rhodospirillales; family Defluviicoccaceae; genus CAKZLS01. The sequence goes on along the minus strand of CAVPAM010000029.1, from coordinate 22,553 downwards.
AGCCCGGAAGGGCAATGAGCAACATCTGCCGCTGCTCGCCCGCTCCCACGGCGGCCAGCTCATGGATCACCATCTCGGCGAACGCATCGCCCTCGAACAGGCCGGTCGCTTCGTCAACAACGGGGTCCGTGGCCCCGGCCGCGCCGGGGAGCCATTCCATCCTGCGCATGGCCATGAAGAAATGACCGTTCAGGTCGTCGAGCTTGTAGCCCGTGACCGCGACCGCGGGGTTCCGCCGCGGCGGATTGTGGAGGCGCAGGGAATCCGCCTCGAACCGCCCGCGTTTGCGCGCGATGGCCAGAAGCTCGAGGATTACGGGGCGGTCTCCGGGCGCGACGATTTCGGCGACCGCCCGCCCGGTCAGATCGCGGGCGCGGATGCCCGTCAGGGGCTCGACGGCACCGGTGGCGTAAGCCACCTTCCCGTCCCCATCCAGCTCGATCAGCAGATCGGCCCAGCAGAACGCGAGAGCGACAAAGCGGTCGCGCTCGTTGCGCATGACCGACAGGGGCGGTTCCCGTGGAGTGTTCTTTGCGTGTAAGGTGTTCATGGTTCCGGTTGGCGGGCACGCCTCTGGCGTATTTACAGCGTGATTCAATACCGGGAACTTCTGACAAAAACATTAACGCGAGGATATATTGGCCGCGAAATCGGTGTTCGCCCGGAGTTTTGGGTTGTCAGAACCCCGCGAGGATCCCACAAATAGGAGACCATGGAAAAACCAATGAACGCGTCCGGCGACGGTGCCGCCTCCAGGTTGGGAATGGATCGACTATTCGGTGCGGAAACATGGGTGTTCGATCTCGATAACACCCTCTATCCCGCGACCGTGAACCTCTTCGGTCAGATCGACGTCAAGATGCGCGACTACATCGCCGCATTCCTGGGTGTCGACGTCGACCAGGCCTACGCCCTGCAAAAGCAGTACTTCCGGGACTATGGAACCTCGCTCCGGGGCCTGATGCATCTGCATGGAATGGATCCCGTTCCGTTCCTCGACCACGTCCACGATATCGACGTGCAAGTGCTCGGCGCCAGTCCGGCGCTCGAGGCCGCGCTGGCGCGCCTGCCGGGCCGAAAACTGGTGTTCACCAACGCTTCCGTCGGTCATGCCGAGCGGGTGATGGACAGGCTGGGGATTTCGCATCACTTCGACGCGGTGTTCGATATCGTGGAGGCGGAATATCTCCCCAAACCCGAGCCCGCCGGTTACCGGGTTCTCGTGGAACGCCACGGTCTCGACGCGACGCGAACGGTGATGGTGGAGGATATGGCCCGCAATCTGGCGCCGGCGGCGGCGCTTGGCATGACCACCGCCTGGGTCCGCTCGGACTCCGAACACGGATCCGTTGGCGCCGACGAAGGATATGTGCATCACGTCGTGGACGACCTCGTCGAGTGGCTGAACGCGATCCTCGAGGATCGGGTTTAGCGACGAGGCGTCCTGACTGTTGACAGGGACCGCGCCGATGCTCATGGTCGCCGTACTTTCAATCCATCCGCAGCAGTTTCCGTGAGCCATGACCTCCCAAATTGAAAAAATTATCGACGACGCGTGGGAAACCCGCGATGCCATCGGCCCCGATACCTCCGGGCCCGTTCGTGACGCCGTCAACGACGCGCTTGAAATGCTGGACTCCGGGCGCGCCCGCGTCGCCGAGCGGCGCGGAGACGCCTGGCACGTCAACCAGTGGCTCAAGAAGGCGGTTCTTCTGTCGTTCCGCCTGAATGACATGCGTCCCATGCCGGGCGGGCCGGCGGGGGCCGCCTGGTTCGACAAGGTGTCGCCGAAATTCAGCGGTTGGGACGAGGCACGGTTTCGCGCCGCCGGCTTCCGCGCCGTTCCCAATTGCACGGTCCGGTATTCGGCCTACATTGCTCCCGGCGTCGTCCTGATGCCCTGTTTCGTCAATCTGGGGGCGTACGTGGACTCCGGATCGATGATCGATACCTGGTCGACCGTCGGATCGTGCGCGCAGATCGGCAAGGATTGCCACATCTCCGGAGGAACCGGTATCGGGGGCGTGCTCGAACCCCTGCAGGCCGGGCCGGTGGTCATCGAGGACAACTGCTTCATCGGCGCGCGCGCCGAGGTGGCCGAGGGCGTGCGTGTCGGCGAGGGGTCGGTGCTGTCCATGGGCGTCTTCATCGGCGCGTCCACCCGGATCGTCGATCGCGTGTCCGGCGAAATTCACTATGGTTACGTGCCGCCGTACTCGGTCGTCGTCTCCGGCACCATGCCCGGCAAGCCCTTGCCGGACGGCAGTCCGGGACCCGGGTTGTACTGCGCGGTGATCGTCAAGCGGGTGGACGCGAAGACCCGTTCGAAAACCTCCATCAATGAACTGCTTCGAGATTGACAGGGGCACGGCTCGCGCCTTGGGAACCGGTCACGCGGAACCTCTTGCTTGCCCCTCTCCTGGACGCGCGGTCCGCAAGACCATGGCTGAAACCGTCGATCCGCTAGAACTCGGCCGCGCGCTGATCCGCTGTCCGAGCATCACGCCCCGCGACGCGGGCGCGCTCGATGTTCTCGAGGCCGTCCTCCGGGACATGGGGTTTGCCTGTCACCGCCTGCCGTTCGCGGATGGCGGACCCGAGGTGGACAATCTCTATGCCCGCAAGGGGACCGGCGCGCCGAACTTCTGCTTCGCCGGACATACCGACGTCGTTCCGGTGGGCGACGAGGGGGCATGGTCCGTCGATCCGTTTGCCGCGGACATTCGAGACGGCCGGCTGTATGGCCGGGGCGCCTCCGATATGAAGACGGGCATCGCCTGCTTCGCCGCCGCCGTGAGCGGGTTCCTCGCGGACCGCGGCGACGGTTTCGACGGCTCCATCAGTTTCCTGATCACCGGCGACGAGGAGGGACCGGCGATCGACGGCACCGTCAAGGTGCTCGAGTGGCTGCGGCAACGGGGCGAAAGCCTCGATGCCTGTCTGGTGGGCGAGCCGACCAATCCGAAGACGCTGGGCGAAATGGTCAAGGTCGGGCGGCGCGGCAGTCTCAACTGCGCGCTGGAGGTGCGCGGCGTCCAGGGACACGCGGCCTATCCCCAACGGGCCGACAACCCGATCCCGCGATTGCTGCGCATGCTGACGGACCTCAACGATACGCCGCTGGACGAGGGGACCGATCATTTCGACCCCTCGACCCTGACCATTACCAGCATCGACGTTGGCAACACGGCGACCAACGTGATCCCGGCGCGCGCGCGGGCCGCGTTCAACATCCGATTCAATGACGTGCACTCCTCCAAGGGTCTCGCGGAATGGATCCGGAGCCGCTGCGCGGCCGTCGACGAACGGTTCGAGCTGGTGACGGAATGCAGCGGCGAAGCCTTTCTCAGTCCGCCCGGGCGCCTCAGCGATATTATTTCGGGCGCGGTGACGAAAATCACCGGAATGACGCCGGTGCTGAGCACCAGCGGCGGTACGTCCGACGCCCGCTTCATCAGACACCTCTGCCCGGTCGCCGAGTTCGGCATGCCGGGCGAGACGGCTCACAAGGTGGACGAAAACGTCTCCGTCTCCGATATCGCCGAACTCACCCGGATTTATCGCGCGGTGCTCGACGACTTCTTCGCGCGGGACCGCTGATGCCCACGCTCCACGAAATCGTCACGTCGATCTACGGCGCCTATCGTCTTGCCCGCCTCGATCCGAACGGGATGTCTTTCTTCGACACCTCCGTTGGCGGGATCTGGCGATCCTTCTTCGCCGCCGTTCTGATCGCCCCGTTCTACGCCGTTCTGCTCGCGGTCCGGTTCCCTTTCGAGGGCGGCGACGTGGATCCGTCGCGGTTCGCCCTCGCCGAGGGCGTGGCCTACGTGATCTCCTGGGTGGCCTATCCGGTGGTGATGGCCTCGCTGACACAGATCATGGGCTGCCTGGAGCGGTTTCCCGCGTATCTGGTCGCCTACAACTGGTCGATGGTTCTGCAGAACGCCCTGTTCCTGCCGATCGGCCTTCTGGGCGCGACGGGCGCCATCTCCGCGGATGCCGCCAGTTTCTTCTGGCTCGTCGCCCTGGTGGCGATCCTCGTTTACATCTGGTTTATCGCCAGGACCGCGCTCAAGCTGCCGCCGTTCACGTGCGCCGCCATCGTCATGCTGGACATCGCGCTGAGCTTCCTGATCAGCGCCACCGCCGACAGTTTGTATTGAGTTTGTACTCGAGCATGGAAACGCCGTTCCCGGGCGTCCGTCAGTATCTCACCTGGGCGAGGTAGAGGCCCTCGGCCGGGGCGGTCGGTCCGGCGGCGCGCCGGTCCCGGGCTTCGAGCGCGTCCCGGACGGTGTCCGCCGACCATTTGCCCTCGCCGACCAGCTTCAGCGTGCCGACCATGTTCCGCACCTGATGGTGGAGAAACGACCGTGCCCGGGCTTCGACGCGGATCTCGTCGTCGTGGCGATGAACATCCAGCGCGTCGAGCGTTTTGATCGGCGAGGCCGCCTGACAGATGGTGGCGCGAAAGCTGGTGAAGTCATGGTGTCCCACCAGGTGCCGCGCGGCGTCCGCCATCCGAGCCGGGTCGAGCGGCGTCGGCACCCACCAGGTCCGTCCGCGCTCGAGCGCCGGTGGCGCCCGCCGGTTGGTGATCCGATAGACGTACGATCGTTCGCGCGCGGAAAATCGGGCGTGAAAACCGTCGGACACGGTTTCCGCGCGCACCACCACGACCCGTGCCGGCCGGAGGTGAAAATTGATGGCGTCGCGCACCGTCCTCGCGCTCGTGTCGCGCGCGATGTCGACGTGGGCGACCTGACCGAGCGCGTGAACGCCGGCGTCGGTGCGCCCGGCCGCGAACACCGTCGCGGGCTCGCCGCAGAACCGTTCGATCGCCTCCTCGACGGCCTGCTGGACGGAAGGACCGTTTTCCTGACGCTGCCAGCCGACGAAACCGCTTCCGTCGTATTCGATGACGATCTTGAACCGGCTCATTTGCTCACCGCGCCCTGTCGAAGGGGACACAACTAATTAGAGAGTGCATATTAGAAACCGTGCAACTAGTGGTAATTAAACCTATGGATAATTTCCCCAAATATGGTATTGTCTGACGTGTTGATGCCCCGATACAACAACTCTTGGTTTTTTCCTCATGGGTGGAGCCGGTTTCGCAACCGATCAGACGATCGCCGAGATGCGCGATATCGACCGGGATTCCCTTTACATCCTGCCACTCAGCATCGTTCCCGTGAAGACTCCGACGCTCAGGCGGGCGCGGCTGATCAAGAATGCGCGCCTGGAGAGTGTCGCGGAGCTGTTCGTGGGCGCCGACATCGGCAGCGGCCAGATGGATATCGACGATCTTCCGGCGGAGTTTCGCTGGGCCGATATCCCGATCCATCCCGATCTCGTCCTCCTTCGCAGGCTGGCCCTGCTTCCGAGCTTCGACGTCTACAGCCTGAGGATCCTTCTGCGCGAGCACGACATTCCCATCACCGATCACTCCGCGCTCAAGCTGTCGAGGACGAAGAGCGACGAGCTGGCCGAATACATGACCAAGTTCACCCGGCCGCTGATCATGAAAATCTACGGCGACGAGGACGTCGCGATCCAGAGTTACGAGGACATCATCGGGCTGTTTCGCCAGCCGGATGTCAAGAAGGCCGTCGAGAAGCTCAAGATCATGGCCAGGCGGCTCGAGATCCGCGTCGACGAGGTGCCGAAGTTCCTCGAGGATTACGGCGATATCTTCCTGTCGTTGTCCTACTACCGCCAGTGCCTGGACTACATCCAGCCCCTGCTCGGCGATTTCCTGGAGTGGCTCGAGGATCTCTGCCAGAACCGGCAGATGCAGAAGGAGCGGAACCTGATGGCCACCTGCCGGACCATCCAGGCGATCCTCAGCGGCCTCGTCTTCTCCATGAACCGCCGGTTCGACAAGTTCGACGAGAGCACGGCCGACATGTGGGATCAGATTTCGGCGGCCCGGTTCCGCCAGGTGGAGCAGATGATCAAGGGCTACCACACCACCGTCGGCGGCGTTCTGTGCTCGCTGACCATCAAGCTCGAGACCTGGGCCAAGGTCTTCCCCCACAAGAAGGCGGGAGGACCCGGCAAGCGCGCGGAGTTCATCATGTCCGAGATGCGGCCGGGCATCGGCCGGATCCAGGAAATCGAGGATTCGGCGCCGATGATGGCCCGCTACGGCTGACGGTTCAGCCGAGACGCGTGCCCGGCGGAACGGGATAGCCGCGCAGAAACGCATCCGTGTCCACCGCTCCCCGGCCGGGCCTCTGAACGCGAAGCGGACGCAGGACGCCGGCGCCGCAAGCCACGCCGAGCCGGTCGTCGACGACGGTGCCGGGCGGTCCCTCCGCCGGTTCGGTTTCCGCCGCGATTACCTTGATCCGTTCCCCCCGATGCTCGAACCACGCTCCCGGCCACGGATTGAGCGCCCTGACCATGCGGTCCAAGTGCTCGGCGGGCAGGCTCCAGTCGAGACGGCCCTCGTCGCGTTCCAGCTTGCGCGCGTAGGTGGCGCCGGTGCCGGGTTGCGGGATCGGCTCCAGGGTTCCCCCGGCGACGCCCTGCAACGCCTCCACCATCAGCCCGGCGCCCAGGCGCGCGAGGGCGTCGTGGAGGTCTCGCGCCGTCGTCTCCCGGGTGATGGGGACCCGGCCCGTCAGCAGCATCGGCCCGGTGTCGAGTCCCTCGTCCATCCGCATGATGGTGACGCCCGTTTCGCTGTCGCCGGCCAGGATGGCGCGCTGGATGGGCGCGGCCCCGCGCCAGCGCGGCAGCAGCGAGGCATGAACGTTGAAGCAGCCCAGCCGGGGCGCGTCCAGGACGGCCTTGGGCAGGATCAGTCCGTAGGCCGCGACCACGGCCGCGTCGGCATCGAGGGCGGCGAAACGGCTCTGCTCGTCGGCGGATTTGAGGCTTCTGGGCGTGTGGACGGGGAGGCCCCGGCTTTCGGCGAAGGCGTGAACCGGGGACAGGCGCTCGCGGTGGCCCCGTCCCGCCGGCCTCGGCGGTTGAGAGTAGACGCACGCCACCTCGTACCCGGCATCCAGCAGACGCGCCAGCGTCGGCACCGAAAAATCGGGGCTTCCCATGAACACGAGGCGCGGCGGATCCATGACGGCACCCTGCCGGTCCGCGGCCGCGCCGTCAAGCGGGCGCGATGGCCAGCCGTTTGGTCTTGGTGAGCTTGCGGAGAATGATGTTGCGCTTGAGCGCCGACAGATGGTCGACGAACAGGGTGCCCTCGAGGTGGTCCATTTCGTGCTGGATGCACCGGGCGAGCAGCCCGTCGGCGTCCAGTTCGCGGATCTCGTTCTCGGCGTCGAGGTAGCGGACGCGGATCCGCTCCGGGCGCGTCACCTCGGCGTACTGATCGGGCAGCGACAGGCATCCTTCCTCGCGGCAGGCCGTGTCGTCGGACGTCCACAGGATCTCCGGATTGGCCATGCGGTAGGGCCGCGGCTCCTCTTCCGGGGTGGCCGTATCCACGACGATGATCCGCTTCAGCACGCCCACCTGCGGGGCGGCGAGGCCGACGCCGTTGGCGGCGTGCATGGCGTCCAGCATGCCGTCCATCAACCGGCGTATTTCGCCGTCGACGCGCTCGACGGGCTGGGCCCGCTGCTTCAGACGAGGGTCCGGAGCGACGATGATCTGGGGGTTCGTCATGTTGCGTATGCCTCGCCGTTCTCAACCAGACCCCCTTCATATGGGGCAACCCCAAACCGCGTCAAGCTACTGCTGGACGCGCACCCGATAGCTCAGTTCGGCGGAGCCCTTGGCCGGGACGGTCACGGACCAGGCGAGCCGCTCGGCGGTTTCCTTCGCGTGGGCGGCGCTCTCCGCGAGGATATCCCAGTCTCCGGGGACGATCTCGACGACCCTGACCGTGACCTCCTCGTCCTTGGCGTTGCGGATGTCCACCTTCCAGGCGCTCTCGAACACATTGTCGGGAAGTCCCGAGCCGCTTGAAGTCGGTCTGGCGGCGGGTCACCGCGATATCGAAGGCCTGGCCGGGCGACACCTTCACCGTCTCGCCGACGGCGGTATGGGGGACGCGGTCCTCGCCGAGCAGGCGCAAGCCGCCCGCGCCGTCCCGGGTATAGATCCGGACGATGCCGGCGGGCAGGGGTTGGTCGGGACCGCCGTCCTTGCCGTTTTCGAACCGGAGCACGATGTCCGGGTGGGTGGGCCGGGGTTCCCCGCGCTCGCGGCCATACACGGAAACCGCCGATTCGCTCACGTACTCGCGGGCCACGGGAACGCCGGTCGCCGACAGCAGGGCCAACTGCTTGGTCTGCCGGTCCGCCAGATCGACGGGCCGCGGGATGGTGTAGAGATGAAAGTCGCCCAGGGCCTCCCGCTCGGGCGGGGGCGCCGGCGCCGCGTCGGCCATGGCCGCGTTCATCCGCATGGCGGCCTCGCGAAGCACCGGCCCGCCCTCGTGCGAAACCCGGTTCACCTGTCCGGCCACCAGCCCCAGCGACGCGTCGCGGAAATCGGTGCCGCTGGCGTTGGTCAGGGTCACCCGGCCGTCGAGATCGAGGACCCCCTTCGACAGGTCCACCTCGACCGCGTAGTCGGCCTCCCAGCTCAGGCCGCCGGTCAGGTAGTTCAGCGTCAGCGCGCGCTCGCCCGCGACGGCGCTGTCGATGCTCGCCACCAGCGCCGGCACCGGCCGCAGGTCCCCGGGAACCTGCTCGAACACCAGCCGTCCCGGGGTGCCGGTCTCGATCCGGTCGCGGTAGCGCAGCACCACGCCGCCCTCGATGCCGAGCACCACCGCGTCCTCGACCGTGTCCTCGCCGGTGGTGGGATGGGTGCGCGCCACCTTGACCGTCTTCCCCACCGAGCGCCGGAGCAGGGCCTCGGGAGTGAGTAGGTCGAAGTCGTAGTCGATCTCCAGGATCGACCCCGATTCGGTGCCCACCAGCCACGCGCTCGACGGGATCATCTGGTTGCCGACCCCCTCGAAGGCCAGGCGGTTGACGCCTTTTTGCAGGTCGGCGACGCGCTGGTCGGACACCAGCGCCAGGCCGCCGCCGTAGACGGTGACCGCCAGGGACGCGCGATTCTCGGGCGTCAGCCGCGTTTCCGCGCCGCTCGCGCCCTCCGCCATCAACGTCGCGGCGGAGGCGAACACCGCCGCCGCGCCCATCAGTCCCAAACGCATCGCCGTGCTCCCCATGGTTCCAACCGGATCGAAATACCCAAGAGTTTGCGTTCGGGGTTTGGCTTGTGCAAGGGTTGTCGAACGCCGAATGGCTTCCGAAACGGCTTCAAGGAGACGCATGGCCGCCGAACTCGATTGGGTGACGTGGGCGCCGCTGGTGCTGGCGGGGCTGGCGGTGGTCCTGGTGCTGGCCCTGATGCGCGGCGAGCGGTCGCGCACCGAATCCTCCATGCACATGGCGCGGATCTCCGACACCGCGCAGCGGCTGACCGAAACCCAGGCGCAACTGGCCGGGCAGGCTCGAGCAGACGCAGGTGGCGCTGAGCGCGCGTCTCGACGGCCTGACCCGGCGGCTCGGCGAGAGCCTGAGCCAGCAGTCCGAAAAAACCGGCGACTCGCTCCGGGTGCTGCACGAGCGGCTGGCGGTGATCGACGCCGCCCAGAAGAACATCACCGAACTGTCGGCCCAGATGGTCAGCCTGCAGGATATTCTTTCCAACAAGCAGGCCCGGGGCGCCTTCGGCGAGGTCCAGCTCCGCGATCTCGTCACGGCGGTCCTGCCCGCCTCCGCCCATGTCTTCCAGGCGCCGCTGGGCAACGGCCGGCGGGTGGACTGCCTGCTCAAGCTTCCCGATCCGCCGGGGCCCATCGCGCTGGACGCCAAGTTCCCGCTGGAAAGCTACCGCGCGCTCCGCGAGGCCGGCACCGAGGCCGCCAGGGTCCAGGCGGCGCGGGCCTTCGGCGCCGACGTGCTCAAGCACGTCAGGGACATCCAGGAGCGCTACATCGTCCCCGGCGAGACGGCGGATTCGGCGATGATGTTCCTGCCGTCGGAGGCGGTCTACGCCGAGCTTCACGCCAACTTCCGCAACGTCATCGAGGAGTCGTTCCGGCGCAAGGTGTGGATCGTCTCGCCGACCACGCTGTGGGCCACGCTGAATACGCTCCGGGCGGTACTCAAGGACGTGCGGATGCGCGAGCAGGCGGGGCTGATCCAGGCCGAGCTCCGCGCCATGACCGACGACGTCGCCCGCCTCGACGATCGCGTCGAGAAGCTGCAACGCCACTTCGAGCAATCGGTCGACGACATGCGCCAGATCCGCCTGTCCTCGGAAAAGGTGGCCCGCCGTGCCGAACGCATCGAGGAATTCCAGATGGGCGAGGACCCCGGCGAGCCGGTGCCGGACTTGCCGCCCGAACAGTCCCGACCGCGCCGCCGACTGAACTCCGCGCCGGCCGGTCCGACACGCGCGTGAACCCCCAACCCTGAACCGCGACCCGCGGGCCCACGAGGCCAAATGCACATCGTCTCCCGATGTCCGGGATCGGGGGGGGGGGGGTAAAAACGGTTTTCCGCAAAACAACCCCTTGCACAGTAGAAATCCGGGCTCTCGAGAGCAAAATCGGTGCCATCCGGCGCCCGGAAAAGCGGGCGAATATCCCGGCCGAGGAGCGTCGCGGCGTGCGCCGCGCGTCACCGCGAGGAGCGAAGCGACGCGGCGGTCCGGTGCCGTTCGGGACGCGAGCGGTGGAACTGGGTTGCCGCGCTTCGCTCGCAAGGACGGGGGAGGGCGGTTGGCGGCGGTCGCTCCAATGCGAGACGCGACCCCGCTGCGGCCGACCTCTACAATCAGCAACCCGCACGCCGCAACCCGCGAGCATGGCGCAACCGAGGCGCGAACATTGTTGCGCGGGGAAAACAACCCGAGGCTCGTTGTTTCTACGGCAAGAGCTTGTTAAAATTCTAGCGTTGAATCGGCGCGTGGCGGGCGCACCGCGCAGCCTTGGGGCCGGTTCATGGTGTTTGAACCGAAACCGCGACTGTGGCCGAACAGGCCGGCCGATCCGGCAGCGTTCCTGGCACCGGACGCCGGCGATCTGATCGACGTGTCGGACATCGCGGCCTTTGGGTTCATCGGCACCGGTCCGTTCTCGGGAACCGGCGGCGCGGAGCTGCGGGTGGAGCAGTCGGGCGCCAACACCCTCGTCGCCGGCGACTTCAACGGCGACGCCGCGGCCGACTTCGAGATCCAGGTCAACGCCACCACGGCGAGCGCCTTCACCGCGGAGGATTTCCTGCTGGCGTAGACGATAACGATTGTGCCTATGTGAAGAGGGCGGCGGTTTCCGCGGAATATCGGAGCGTTACGCACTTTCATGATTCTCAACGGAAAGGATGGCGCATGATATCGGCGCGGCAGAGAGCGACGATCGCGACGACGTTGACGGCGCTGGGTGGGCTGATCCTGCCGTTCGGGCTGTACGCGCTGGCGGTGAACGGATACGTGCCCCTGATGTTCGCGAGTCTGGGACTGATCGTCGCGGGGGTGCTGGTGGGGAAAGCCGGTGAAATACGTTAGGGAGGCGCGGGAACCGGACGGCCGGGAGAGCGCTTACGGACCCTTGGGCACCTGGAACCGCTCCGCCGCGTTGGTCGTCATGCCGTCGTAGACGATGACGAGGTCGTAGGACTCCTCGCTTTCCCCGAGAACGACGAGGCCCTCGGCTTTTCCCGTGTTCCCGCCATCCTCGGGAGGCCGGATTTCGCCGAGCGGGCGGACTTGCCCGATCTTGCTCGGGCGCCGGCCCTCGCCGGGGATCATGGATTGGCCGTCCCAGTGGGAGAGGGTGTACGACTCCGGGCCGTCGCCCATGGGGCCGGCGACGATCAGGAAACCGTCGGAAACGCGGGCGAGGCTTCGAATGCCGCGTCCGCCGAGCCGCACGAACAGAAGCTCGGCGGTCTCCTCGGGATCGGCGAAGTCGAGCGTCAGGACCGGCACGTAGCCCTCGCGGAACACCGGTCCCCGGAAGCCGAGGTAGAGGGTGCCGTCCTTGACGGCGATCCCCTCCATGTCGATGCCGTTCTCCTTACCCGGGATCCCGCTGAAGGTCTTGAGCACGGGGTGGTCGTCGATCAGGCGTCTCAGGCCGATGTGCCGGGCGTTCCCGCCGATGGGCCTTCCCTGGGTGTCGAGCTTGATCCGGTAAATGCGGTCGCGGCTTTTCTCCGAGACGATCTTGCTGTCGCGGAAGCTCTTCTCGTTGTCCCTGAACGACTTGTCGTCCTTCACCCGCGAGCGCCTGGCGGAGTGCGATCCGAGCACGTAGAGGAACGGTTCCTCGACGGCGATCCCCTCGATGTCCATTTCCTCGCCGTTTTCCTTGTCGCCGGAAAACAGGACAATGTCGTGAGCCACCTCATAGGTGTCGCGGCCGATCCGGCTCAGGACCTGGACGGCGTTCTCATTGCCCCTCGGACCCGATGCCTCGTCGGAACCGACGATGAGGAAATCTCCGAACTTGCCGATGGCGCTGAGGTCCTCCGGTGCCCGGATGGTCTCCGCCGGCAGGGTCACCGGACCGGACGGTTGCAGGTCCGCCGCGAAACCCCGCTGGCCGAGCGCGGCGGCAAACACGGCGGCGCACGTGGCGGCAAGAACAAGGCGATAAACGTTCATGGATGGGACCTCCGGCCGCGGATTCCACGACGATAGCGCGGGAAAATCGAAAAAACCACCGCGACCCCGGGCGGCGTTTTTTGCCGGCCAACTTTTTCGCGTGGTGGCGGTGCCCTATGTTCGGTGCGGCACAGTTTCGACAACAGGGAGGTCCGTCATGCCCTTTGCCCACCATCAGGAAGTCATCGGCGCGCCGGCCGGCGCGGTCTGGGCGATGATGCGCGAGAAGATCGAGCGGCCGGACAAGTACGTGCCCGGGGTGGCGAGCGTCGACATCGTCAACCGCTTCGACGACGGTTCCGTCGAACGGGTGATGGTCGCGCGAACCGGGGCGGGGGACAAGACCATCCACGAAATCATCTCCGCCAGCGACGCCACGCGAACGGTGGTGTTCGTGCTGAAGGACGATCCCGATTTCTACGGGTTCATCTCCAATACCGTGTTCGAAACCGGCGGGCGCACCGTCCTCGACTATACGGTCAACTGGACCCCGCGCTCCGACGCGGCCGCCGCCTCGGCGCCCGACATGGCCGCCATGATCCGGGGCGCGGTGCTCCACGCCAAGGCGCTGGCGGAGGCGTCCTGAAGACGCGAACCGCCGAGTGAATGGCGAACGCCACGACTCCGTGCGGTTCCCGTGGGGTAGTCCGACGCTTCCCTCGACGCGCCGTCAAGCCGTCCCGCGCCGCATCCACCCCGCGACGCCGAGCGCCGCGAGACCGGTGAGGAACAGCGGCAACGCCGCGGGAATCGGGATCGGCGCCGTGTAGCTGATATCGTCGATTTCGAAGAACGCGCCGTTGAAGGTGACCGGGTCCGGACCGAACCGGATCGACGCCGTGTTGAAGGTGGCCATGTCGTCGACGATGCCGAGGAACAGCGCGTTGACACCGTTGACGTCGCTTCCGGCCAAGCCCGTGGGATTGCTGACGGAGGTTCCGGCCGCCGACAGCGTCACGTCATCGGCGAAGAAATCGAAGTCGGGGTTGGCTACGATGTACAGCCCGAAAGCCTGCGTCGGCTGGCTCAGCGAGAAGCCGACCGATTCCCCGAGGGCGAACTGGCCCACCGTCGCCCCGCCGTCGGATGTGGTGCCGAGGACATTCGACCCCGAGGTTCCGCCGATGCCGCGGACGGCGAGGTCGAAGCCGGGGTCCAGCGAAGGCGTGAAGGTGACCCCCTTGACGGTGGATCCCGAGGCGATCACATCGCCGGGCGTGGCGCCGTTCTGACCCGTGAACGTCTCGAAATCGATGACCTCGGTGTTGATCAGCGGAATGGCTCCCACGGCGGCGTTGAACGCCGCCAGATCCGTGAAGGTGGTTGGAGCCGCCGAAACCTGCGCCGCGATCAAACCCGCCGCGACAGCGCCAATTGCCGCCAGAGCCGCCTGACGTCGCGTGGGAAGTACCATTTCCACCTCCTCGTTGCGGAGTTCCGCTTGCGCGCAAGCTCCAGGCGGGTGACGCGCACCCCTTGTTTCCCGGTCTCGATTTTATACGCCGCGATATCGGGCCGCAACCATAAATTGTTGAAGTTTTTTATTGGGTTTACCGCCGGCGATTTTAGCGATATGCAAGAAAACATCCTCATATGGGGGTACGATTGAAATGAAGCGAAAAGATTTTGCGCTTTTACGCAAGGAGGAGGACTGGGATGCTCAAGGTTATCAAGCGTATGTCCATGGGGCTGGCGGCGTCGGCCGCCGCGGTGGTCGCCGTCGGCGGCGCGCCGCAACCGGCCGAGGCGGGTCAGGATGCTTTCATCGGAGAACTGATGCTGGTGCCCTATAATTTCTGTCCGCGCAACTACGCGGAGGCGGCCGGGCAGCTTCTTCCCATCAATCAGAACTCGGCACTGTTCTCGCTGCTCGGAACGACCTATGGCGGCGACGGCAGAACCACCTTCGCCCTTCCCGACCTGCGCGGACGGGTGCCGGTCGGTTTCGGCCAGGGGCCGGGGCTTTCGAACGTGCCGCTCGGTCAGAAGAGCGGCGCCGAATCCGTCACGCTGAACGTCAACCAGATGCCGTCGCACACCCACGGCGCCACCACCACCGTCGAGGTGGCCGCGACCATGAGGGCGAGCTCCGCCGCCGCGAGCGGTGAGGCGCCCGCCGGCAGCGTGCTCGCCAACACCGGGCGGAACAACACCTACAACGGGGGGCCCGCCGACGCGGCCATGGGAGCATCGGCCATCGCCGCCACCGGCACCGGGGCCACGACCGTCGCCAACGCCGGCGGCGGCCAGGCGTTCGACAACCGCCAGCCGTATCTCGGGCTCCGTTGGTGCATCGCCCTGCAAGGGATTTTCCCGTCGAGGAACTGACCCGACCGGCCGCCGGCCCCCGTCCGGCGGCCATCACTCCGCGCGGCCATAACTTCGCCCGGCTGTCGCGATCCGGAGTGCCGGGAGTCCGGGAGAACGGAGTTCAGCGCCGGAGCTTGTCGCGGTACATGTTGGCCAGGTAGCCGAGCACGCCGATGAAGGCCATGCGGGATTCGTGAACGATCCATCCGGCCCGGTCGCGCGTCGTCGAGCGGATCACGTCCTTCAAGGCGTCCGCGTGAAGCCGCGCCACGTCGCCGGCGTCGGCGTCACGCTCTGCAAGTTGCCCGGCGATGGCGAGCGTCTTCTTGCGCAGCTCGCCGTCGCCCCATTCCCCGGTGGGAGCGACGCTGGCGTCGAGCATCGCGCGGTAGGCCATGAGGATCTCGTCATGGAGGTCCGTCGGGGGCCTCGGGGTGGCGCGCGACATGGCCTCGAGGCTCCGGAACTCGTCCCGGGTGGCGGTCTCCATCACCTGCTCGAACCGCGCCAGCTTGCGCTCGGCCTCGATCCGCGATGCCGCCTCGCGTTCCTCGGCCAGCATTTCCGGTGTGATGTTGAAATGCAGGATGACGGCGCCGGACCCGTCGCGGGTGCCGGCGGCCAACAGGCGGAACCATCGCCGCTCGGTGGGCGAGTGGCACGGATAAACCAGGGTGAAGTCCTCGCGCGCGCCGGAGAGCACGTCCGCCAGTTCCTCGGCGACGATCCGCCCCTCCGCGCCCGTCGCGCCGTCGGCGGTCAGACAGGTGTCGAGGTAGTTGCGCCCGAGGCCGCAACTGGGATCGGCGTAACCGTTGCACTCGGCGAAATGCCGCCAGTAATCGTTGATGGCGACGATGCGGCCCCGTCCATCGATCAGCGCTGCTTGCACCGGAATGTTGTCGATCATTCGTTCGGCGTCGGCTTGCGACAGGCCCGGGCTCGCGGAAAGGACCATTAATTGCCTCTAATCGCCTCGATGTTCGGGTCCCGGGCGTTCAACGTGAACGCCCGGGACTGGGTTCCGTCAGCTTAACCCCTTGAACCGGCGTTTCCAAACGTCCAACGGCGGGACCGGCGACAAGAGCCCCCTGCGTCAATGCGCGCGGGGAGACGGCGCCGGTTCGCCGGGCGGCGCGGCGGGTGCCTGGGGGATGGCGGTTTGGAGGGCGTACAGGCTCACCGAATTGCGCTTTCCCCGGACCATCACCCGGCCCTTCGGCTCCAGGGGGTAGGCGTCGCGGAGCGACTCCACGGTGGACGCCGAGACCAGCACGCGGGTGCCCAGGTCCTTGTTCAGCGCCTCCAGCCGCGCCGCCAGGTTCACCGTGTCGCCGTAGACGGTGTAGCTGAGCCGGTCCTCGCCGCCCACGGCGCCGGCCACCACCTGGCCGGTGTTGATGCCGATGCGCACCCGCAGCCGGGTTCCGGCGAAGGTGGTCTCGGCGACCGCGCGCTGGATCGCCAGGGCCGCGAGCACCGCGTTGTCGGCGTGACGCGGATCCGCGACCGGCACGTTGTAGGTGACCAGCATGGCGTCGCCATGGAACTGGTAGACCACGCCCCCCGTCTGCTTGACCGCGTCGATGGCCGCGCCGAAGAACGCGTTCAGCATTTCGAGAACCTCGTGCGGCGAGCGGTTCTCCGAGATGCCGGTGAAGTCCTCGATATCCAGGTAGAGGATGGTGGCGGTGGTCAGCCGAGGCTGGACGACGCCCTTGTTGGCCAGCAGCAGCGCCGCTACCTTATCCGGGACATACCGGCCGAAGGTCTGGCGGATGAAGTTCCGCTCGCGCAGGCCCTCGATCATTTCGTTGAAGCGCTCGCCGAGAACCCCCAGCTCGTCGGACGACGTGACGGGCGCGCGGGTTTCCAGCTGGCCGTTCCGCACGGCTTCCATGGCCCGGGCGAGGGACTGGACGGGGCGCACGAGACTGCGGGTGACGAACACCAGGGAGACCAGAATGAGGAACACCGACGCGAACAGGTCCAGGAAGATGGCCTGGGTCGGGCTCAATCCCTGAGCGGCGCGGAGCTCCGCGAAGACGGTCAGGTCGAGAATCACCAGCGTGCTCGGAACCAGCGCCAGCACCCCGAACACCACCACCAGCTTGTTGAGAACACGCCCGCCCGAGGCCGCCACCACATGCCCCTTGGCGAACAGCGCCGCCTTGAGATCGTTGGTGAAATCGCTGATCACGAAGTAGATGTAGAAACCGTAATACAGAACGTAGAGAAACAGGAACCAGAGGATCGACGCCACCAGAACGGGCCCCGGAATATCGCCGAGATTGGCGTCGGGGGGCATGTAAACGCCGAGGGAAAAGGTCACCGCGCAGTAGGCCAGCGTCATCACCGCCGCCCACGCGGTCGCCAGGCGGGGCAGCAGGGCGACCCGGCGCGCCGCCGACGCGAAGTCGCGGCGGCCCGCGAGCACGGCGTCGATGGGCCGGAACAACCACCACGCGCCGATGGCGTTGGCGATCCCGAGAATGCCCACGTTGGCGAGCACATCCCGGGCGATCACGTCCAACCTCCCCGAGACGGTAATGAAAATGCCGGTCACGGCCAGGTCGACGAGAGCCAGGCTGCTCATCAGAAGAACGAAACGCTTGTGCATGGACGCCCGAAACCACTCTTTCGCGACCCAGGCGGAGCGCCCGAACCAAGTGTATTGTACGCATGCGGGAGCACGGCCGATCACCGTTTCGATCACGCGGAGAGCCGAGAGCGCGCGGCCCTGGGCCTGGGCGCGACGAGCGCGGCGGGCTGCGTCCATAGTCGGAACACTACGCGCCCGGGGCGACCGGCCCCGGCGCCGCCGGTCACAATTGGGCCGTTTTCCTGTTGTTTGCTGACCTCCAGGTAGGAGAAGGGATGCAATTGGTGGTGACGGGATCGAGATGGGCGGCCCTGACGTTCACGGCGGCGGTTCTGCTGTCGCTGGCCGGCGCGGCCGTCCCGGGGGCGCCGGTCCAGGCGCGGGATGCCGGTCCGGAAGCCGCTTCTCAACTGGCCGAGGAGACCCTGATCGCGCGCGGAAACGCCCTCCTCGAGACGGGCGACTTCGCCTCGGCGCGGCTGCTCTATCAGGCCGCCGCCAGCCAGGGGAGCGCCAAGGCGGCGATGCTGACGGGCGTCACGTTCGATCCGCGGTACCAGGCGATGATCGGCGTTTCTGGGACCGCGTCGAATGCCAGGCTGGCGCGGCAATGGTATGCCCTGGCCACGGAACGGGGCGACGAACAGGCGTCCCGCAACGATGACGCTCTGGTGCAATGGCTGAAGGAACAGAACCTCGATCCCGAGGCGGCCGGGCCCGCCGGGGGCGACGCGGCGGTATCGCCGGATACGACCGAACCGGCCCCTGTCGCGGATCCGGACGCGAAGCCGGCCGCGAAGCCGTCGGGGGCGACCGCCGAGCCCGATCTCGAAACCGCGTCCCGATCCGTGCCGGCCGATGCCCCGGCATCGCGCGATCAAGCCGCCCCGGCGCCGCGTGAAGCGCCGGAACCGCAACCGGCGGAGATCGCACCCGAACCCGAGCCGGATCCCGAACCCGTGGCCCTGGCCGCGCCGGCCCCGGCGCGCGAAGCGGATGCCCGGCCATCCGATGGCCCGGCCGCCGTCGATACCCCGATCGTCCGGGCACAGCTGACCTCGGCGGTCAAGGACCGCGAACCCGTCGACTTGCTTCCGTCGCCGATCCGGGTCTCGGGTGGAGGCGTGGACAGGATCACGTTCTTTTCCGAAGTTCGCGGCCTCGCCGGACAGCGGGTGTCCCATCGTTGGGAGCACGAGGGGCGGACGATGGCGGATATTGCGCTCTCCGTGGGCGCGGATACGTGGCGGATGCATTCGTCGAAGCGGGTCACCCCCGCCATGACCGGCAACTGGCGCGTCGTCGTGGTCGACGGCGGCGGCGCGGAACTGGCCAGCGTGCCATTCGTTCTCGAATAGCCGAAACCGACCGGGTGCTCGCGGTTCTTGCGCTCTCATGGCGAGGCCCAACCCTCCGTGTGCAACCGGAGACATGGGATGGGGGGAGGGGGGGGTGTAACGCGTTTTTGCAAAAACAACCCCGTGCACAGTAGATTTTCGGTCGCGAAGACACCGCCGCGGCACGATACTCCGCCGATTCCGCATCCGCCCGGGACGGGTTTTGGTGTCCCCGGTCACCCGGTTCGGTCCCAGCGAGGCTGGTCCCCGAACCGTTCGTACATGAACTCCACGAGCAGCCGGATCCGCGCGGACAGGTGCCTGTTGGGCGGATAGAGCAGGGTCAGGAAGATGCTTGGCGCGGCGTAGTCCCGCAACACCGACACCAGACGCCCGGCTTGCAGGTCGGCGCCGACGATGAACGTGGGCAGTTTCGCGATACCGAGGCCCTTGACGGCCGCGTCGCGCAACACCTCTCCGTTGTTCGAGCAGAAAACGCCGTTGACCCGCGTATGGATATCGCCATCGGGCCCGGCGAGGCGCCAGGTTTGACCGGTCGGCAGGTGTCCGTAGTGGAGACAGGGGAGATCCGCCAGATCATGGGGCCGCGTTGGCGCGCGGACCCGTTCCAGCAGCGCCGGCGCCGCGCAGATGACACGCTTGATCTCCACGATATGGTGATCGATCAAGGACGTCGCCTCGGCTTGCTCGGCGATGCGCACCGTGACGTCGAAACCCTCGGCGACCGGGTCGACGAAACGGTCGTTGAGGACAAGCTCGATGCGGATCCGGGGATACCGCAGCATGAAATCGCCGAGGGCGGGGCCCAGATGCATGGTGCCGAAGGACATCGGAGCATTGATCTTCAGCGCGCCGCGCGGCTCGTCCCGATCGTCGCGAATGGCCGCCTCGGCCTCGGCGAGATCGCCGAGGATCGCCCGCGCCCGGTCATAGAAGGCGCGCCCGGCCGGCGTCGCGGCGACCCTGCGCGTCGTCCGGTTGAGCAGGTGGACCCCCAGGTCCTCCTCGAGACCGATGACCGACTTGTTGACCTGGGACCGCGACAGCCCCAACGCGCGCGCGGCGGCGGCGAAACCGCCTTCCTCGACAACCCTGGTAAACGCGATCAGGCTCGAGAATTTGTCCATGACCCCTCCCGATGTGAAATTGTCTCCTGATGGGAGACAGTGTGTCCATAAGAAGCAGCATTGTCTGTTTCGGCGCAAGGTTCCACATAGGAAGGGAAAACGCGGATCGGCAGAGCCGGAGAAACGAGATGATGACGGTCAGGAAATCGGAAGAGCGGGGAACGGCCAATTTCGGTTGGTTGAATTCGCGGCACACGTTCTCCTTCGGTCACTACCGCGATCCCCGTTACATGGGCTTCGGACCGCTCCGCGTGATCAACGAGGACCGTGTCCAACCGGGGGCCGGGTTCGAAACCCACGGACACCGCGACATGGAGATCATCTCGTATGTCCTGGGCGGCGGGCTGGAGCACGCGGACTCGCTGGGCACGGGATCGGTGATCCGGCCCGGCGAGGTGCAGCGCATGTCGGCGGGCACGGGCATCCGTCACTCCGAGTTCAATCACTCAAAGACCGAGCCCGTGCATTTTCTGCAGATCTGGATCCTTCCGCGAGAGCCGGGGCTGCGGCCGAGTTACGAGCAGAAGGCGTTTCCCGAGGCCGACCGCCGCGGCCGCCTCCGGATCGTCGGCTCGCCCGACGGACGCGACGGATCCGTCACCATTCATCAAGACGTGGACCTCCACGCGGGCCTGTTGGGCGGAACGGAGCGCGTGACGTTCCCGCTTCGCCCCGGCCGCCGCGCCTGGGTGCAGGTGGCGCTGGGCGAGGTGAACGTCAACGGCGAGAGACTGGCCGCCGGAGACGGCGCCGCCATCGACGCCGTGGAGCGCATCGAACTCAACGGCGTCGATAGCGGAAAGGAGGCGCACGTGCTCCTTTTCGACATGGCCCCGTAACGATCCCGCCTATCTCTTATCTCGGACCAAGGAACCAAGGAAGGAGACGATCATGACCAGGATCCTCGTGTTGTACTACTCGACCTACGGCCACATCGAACGGATGGCGGAGAGCATCGCCGCGGGCGCCCGCGAGGTCGAGGGCGCCGACGTGGTGATCAAGCGCGTGCCGGAACTGGTGCCCGATGACATCGCCCGCAAGAACAATTTCAAGATGGACCAGGCGGCGCCGGTCGCCACGCCGGCGGAACTCGCCGACTACGATGCCATCATCTTCGGCACGCCCACGCGGTTCGGCAACATGGCGTCGCAGATGCGCAACTTCCTCGACCAGACCGGCGGCCTCTGGGTGAACGGCAAGCTCATCGGCAAGGTGGGCTCGGTGTTCACGTCCACGGGCACGGGCGGCGGCAACGAGACCACCATCACCTCGTTCTGGAACACGCTTGCCCATCATGGCATGGTCATCGTCGGCCTGCCCTACGCGAGCCCGGAACTGACCGACATCTCGGCGGTTCGCGGCGGCTCGCCCTATGGTGCCAGCACCATCGCCGGCGCCGACGGGTCGCGGACACCGACCGAGGCCGAACTGAAGCTGGCGCGGGACCAGGGCCGCCACGTGGCGGGTATCGCCAAGCGCCTGGCCGGCTGAGGGGCCGCGCCCCGATCCGGGGCCACAAACAGGGAGACGACCCATGGGATTGCTCGTCGACGGCGTCTGGACGGACCGGTGGTATGACACCAAGTCCACCGGAGGCCGGTTCAAGCGCGCGGACAGCACCTTCCGCAACTGGATCACGCCCGACGGCGCTCCCGGGCCCACCGGCGAGGGCGGGTTCGAGGCGGAGGCGGGACGCTACCACCTCTACGTCTCGTACGCGTGTCCGTGGGCGCACCGCGCGCTCATCTTCCGGACCCTGAAGGGGCTGGAAGGCATGATCGATCTTTCGGTCACCCACTGGTTCATGGGCGAACACGGTTGGACGTTCGAGGCCGCGGACGGGGTCGTTCCCGACCCGGTCCACGGCGCGCGGTACCTTCACCAGATCTACACCGCCGCCGAACCGCGCTTCACCGGACGGGTCACCGTTCCCGTCCTCTGGGACAAGAAGCGGGAGACGATCGTCTCCAACGAGTTCCTCCGAGATCATCCGGATGTTCAATTCCGCCTTCGACGGTATGGGCGCGAAACCGGGAAATTACCTTCCCGACCCGCTCCGGGGCGAGATCGACGCGCTCAACGACCGGATCTACCGCACGGTGAACAACGGCGTGTACAAATGCGGCTTCGCGACCACGCAGGACGCCTACGACGCGGCCGTCGGGCCGCTGTTCGAGACCCTGGACTGGCTGGAAAACCGCCTGGCGTCGCGGCGCTACCTGTGCGGGGACCGGCCGACGGAAGCCGACTGGCGGCTGTTTCCGACGCTCTACCGCTTCGACGCGATCTACGTGGGCCATTTCAAATGCGCCCGCCGCCGGCTCGTGGAGTATCCGAACCTGTGGGGCTACGCCCGCGATCTCTACCAGCATCCGGGACTCCGGAACACCGTCAACCTGACCCACGCGCGTAACCACTACTACCAGAGCCACCACACCATCAATCCGACACGGATCGTCCCGGTGGAGCCGGCGGCCCTGGACTTCGACGAACCGCACGGCCGCGAGGCGGTGGGGGCCGGCCCGTCTTGACGCTGGATCGTGTCCGGAT